>NZ_JBICNX010000003.1:0-511672 GCF_043107035.1 Staphylococcus sp. 231237_7MaSpsaltlick | reverse complement strand
GACTTGAACTTACACGTGGTAAGTGAAAGAGGAGAAAGAGAAAATGAGGAAAGATGCGAGCGCTTGGCTACATGTCAGAAAAGCGCCTTAGCGCCGATGGTAGCAGACTTACGTTCCGCAAGAGTAGGGTAAGTGGAATATAAGCGCTAAAGCGCTTATATAAGTACCACTAAACTAAAAAGGTAGAAAATAGAAATCTTTAATACATAGATTAATAGATATAATGTCATAAAAACAACTGTAATAAGTGGTACTTTACAGTCAAAAGGAAACCGTAAGGTCTCTTTATTTATATCCTAAGCGCTTAACTTAAGTATTACTAATCTCAATTTATTTTATTGTTTTAATCATTTCTTAATTAAAGTCTTAATTAAAGCTTGTGTGTGAATTTCAAGTTTTGAAAATTGGATTCCACCGAATCCTAATATGAATTTTACATCTTGTAAGTTTTGATCATATTCATTAAATGGTATGATTTTTAGGTTGTTTTGTTTTGCTCTCTTTAAGCACTCGTCTAATGTAAGACCATTTCTTACTGTTAAGGTGAAATGCATGCCAGCAAATGCACCGTTGACTTCTAATTGTTCTTGGTAAGGTGTGAGTGCATCAATTATGAATTTCAATTTAGCCTTATATACCTTCCTCATTTTATTTAAATGGCGTTCAAAACTACCTGATTCCATAAAGCTAGCTACCATTTTTTGCAAATGAGTTGGGACGGTATTACTTTCTTTATTGGAAAGTGTATCGTATCTTGAACAAAGATTTTTTGGGAGTACTAAATACGCCATTCGACAACTTGGATAAAGAGATTTTGAAAAAGTACTGATATATATCACTTTGTCTTTAGTATCTAAACTTTGTAAAGCTGGGATAGGTTTGCCGAAGTAACGAAATTCCGAGTCATAATCATCTTCAATTATATAACGCTGTTCACTTTGTTGTGCCCATTGAATGAGTTGGGTACGCTTTTTTAAATTCATTACATACCCAGTAGGGAATTGATGTGATGGCGTAACATATGCAACATTGTGATTGAATTTCTTAAATGCCTCTAAAGCAATACCGGTTTTTTCTACTGTAATTTGTTTATATTTGATTTGTTTTTTATCTAGTATTTTTTTAATTGGGGGATAACTCGGATTTTCAATATAAAATTGGGGTTTATTTAGAATGTCTGTCACTAAATTAATCAATTGTTCAGTTGAAGACCCAATTATTATTTGTTCTGGATGACACGTTACCCCACGACTATTAAAAAGGTAATGTGCAATTTCTTGTCTCAATTGCCATTCTCCTTTTGGGTTTGTACGTTGTAATAGTGATAGTTGATCATCTTCGAAGGCGTCTCTAGCATATTTTCTAAATTGTTTCATTGGAAAATATTCTGCATCTATTTCTGATAAGTTAAACGCCAAAGTTTCATTGTTATTTTCATTATTACTAGTTTCATTAGAACGATATGAGATAGTTTGATTGGGTGATTCATTTAAATGTGTAGCATTGCGATTAACAATAGGTAAGGTTTCGATGTCGGACACGAAGTATCCTGATCGCGGCTTGGAATAAATATAGCCTTCATCTAAAAGTAGTTGATATGCATGTTCTATTGTTGTATGACTGATTGATAGATGCTGGCTCAAAGCTCTCTTAGATGGAAATTTATCATTAGATTGGTATTGGCCTTCGATGATTTGCTGTTTTAAATTTTCATATAAATTGAGATAAAGATGTTTATTAGGCATTTAACTGACCCCTTGAAATATTTTAAAATTGTACCTTTTTAAATACCAGTTTATCTTTTAAAATGAATTTAATCAACTAAGTAAAGGGGTAATTTATTCATGTCTAAAGTTACTGGATCAGAAAGAGTAAAAAGAGGAATGGCTGAAATGCAAAAAGGCGGCGTTATCATGGACGTTGTTAATGCAGAACAAGCTAAAATTGCAGAAGAAGCAGGTGCCGTTGCGGTAATGGCATTAGAACGTGTACCTTCTGATATAAGAGCTGCAGGTGGTGTAGCACGTATGGCTAATCCTAAAATTGTAGAGGAAGTTATGAATGCTGTTTCAATTCCTGTTATGGCAAAAGCACGTATCGGTCATATTACTGAAGCACGTGTACTAGAATCTATGGGTGTTGACTATATCGACGAATCTGAAGTTTTAACGCCAGCTGACGAAGAGTATCATTTACGTAAAGATGCATTCACTGTACCATTTGTATGTGGTTGCCGTAATTTAGGAGAAGCTGCTAGAAGAATTGGTGAAGGTTCTGCGATGTTACGTACTAAAGGTGAGCCAGGTACAGGAAATATCGTTGAAGCAGTGAGACATATGCGTCAAGTAAATGCGGAAGTTAGTCGTTTAACTGTAATGAACGATGATGAAATTATGACTGAGGCTAAAAACATTGGAGCACCATATGATGTTTTAAAAGCAATTAAAGACAATGGTCGTTTACCAGTAGTTAACTTTGCTGCAGGTGGTGTAGCAACTCCTCAAGATGCTGCATTAATGATGGAATTAGGTGCGGATGGCGTGTTCGTTGGTTCTGGTATTTTCAAATCAGAAGATCCTGAAAAATTTGCAAAAGCAATTGTTCAAGCTACAACGCATTATCAAGATTATGAATTGATTGGTCGTCTAGCTAAAGAATTAGGCACAGCAATGAAAGGTCTAGACATCAATGAATTATCATTAGAAGAACGTATGCAAGAGCGTGGATGGTAATATGAAAATTGGTGTACTAGCATTGCAAGGTGCTGTGCGAGAGCATATCAGACATATTGAACTCAGTGGACATGAAGGTGTAGCTGTAAAGCGTGTAGAGCAATTAGCAGAAATTGACGGATTGATTTTACCAGGTGGCGAATCTACTACATTACGTCGATTGATGAACTTATACGGTTTTAAAGAAGCGTTACAACAATCTACTTTACCTATGTTTGGCACATGTGCAGGTTTAATTGTGTTAGCACAAGACATTGTAGGTGAGGAAGGTTACCTAAATAAATTAGATATAACAGTTGAACGTAACTCATTTGGCAGACAAGTAGATAGCTTTGAAAGTGAGTTAGATGTAGCTGGGATTGCGAAAGATATTGAAGGCGTATTTATAAGAGCGCCTCATATTGTAGAAGCTCACGGTGAAACGAAAGTGTTAAGTGTTGTGGGTGAGAAAATAGTGGCAGTTCAAGAGGGACGTTATTTGGGTGTTTCATTCCATCCAGAATTAACGGATGATTATAGAGTCACTCAATATTTTATTGATCACATCGTAGCACCTACTACTGTTGAAAAAGTATAATAAAAAAAGCAGTTTGGTTAAATTAACCAAACTGCTTTTTGTTGTTTATTAAATGAAGAATCCTGCAATTGCTGCAGAAATAAATGATACTAATGTTGCACCGAAAAGTAATTTTAAGCCAAAACGTGCAACTACGTCACCTTTTTCACTGTTAAGTGATTTTATAGCTCCAGAAATAATTCCAATTGAACTAAAGTTAGCAAAAGAAACAACGAATACAGAGATTACACCTTTAGCGTGATCACTAATTTCCTTTGTCTTACTTAAGCTTTGCATTGCAACGAATTCATTTGATAATAATTTAGTTGCCATAATTGAACCAGCTTGTACAGCATCGTGCCAAGGTACGCCAATTAAGAATGCAAATGGCGCAAAAACAAACCCAATTAATGTTTGGAAATCCCATGTGATACTACCACCACTAACTGCAGTGAAGATAGCACTAACAACCCCATTTAATAATGCAATGATAGCAATGTACCCAATTAACATTGCACCTACGATAATTGCGACTTTAAATCCATCAAGGATATATTCACCTAGCATCTCGAAGAAAGATTGTTTCCCAGCTTCACTTTCTTCTACGATTAATTTATCTTCCTTTGCATCAACTTTGTAAGGATTGATGATTGAAGCGATAATGAAACCACCAAATAAGTTTAATACAACAGCCGTAACAACATAGCGTGGTTCAATTAATGTGAAATACGCGCCGATGATTGAAGCAGAAACAGTCGACATTGCTGAAGCAGTCAATGTATATAAACGTTGACTTGGAATGTGTGCCAGTTCCTTTTTCAGTGAAATAAACACTTCTGATTGTCCAAGGATTGCTGCAGCTACTGCATTATAAGATTCTAAGCGTCCCATTCCATTAATCTTAGAAATAGCTAAGCCTAAAACATTAATAATCCAAGGTAAGATTCTCGTATATTGTAAGATACCGATTAGTGCCGAAATAAATACAATTGGTAATAACACGTTAAAGAAGAAAGGTGGGTTTTTAGGATCTACGAATTCAAATCCGCCGAAAACGAAATTAACCCCTTCTGCAGCTTTAGCTAATAGATAATTGAATCCATCAGATATAGCGCCGATAACTGTAATACCGAATTTAGTTTTAAGTAAAATAAACGCAAATACAAGTTGAATAACAAGTAACAGACCAACGTATTGCCAACGTACTTTCTTTTTGTCAGAACTAAAAAGGAAAGCTAGTCCTAAAAATACAGCAATTCCAATTAATCCAATGATAATGTGCATAATTTTTTCATCCCTTTTATTTTTTCTTAATACCTATAATACAATAAAATATCAGTCTCTGAACATCATTAATCAAAAATTTTTCAAACATATTGGTTGAAAAAGGTCAAAGTTGGTCATATAATATAGTCAAAGAAGGTCAAAAGAGGTGATAATCATGCACAACATGTCCGACATCATAGAACAGTACATTAAAAAATTATTTGAAGACGCCAATGAAGACGTGGTGGAAATCCAACGTGCAAATATTGCACAACGTTTCGACTGTGTGCCTTCGCAATTAAATTATGTAATCAAAACACGTTTTACTAATGAACATGGTTATGAAATTGAAAGTAAACGAGGTGGCGGTGGTTATATCCGAATCACTAAAATTGAAAATAAAGATGAAACTGGGTATATTAACCATCTACTTCAATTAATTGGACCTTCAATTTCACAACAACAAGCGTATTATATTATAGATGGTTTGTTAGACAAATCTTATATCAACGAGAGAGAAGCAAAAATGATTCAAGCAGTTATTGATAGGGAAACGTTGAAGATGGATGTAATTGCTAGAGATATTATCAGAGCAAATATTCTTAAACGTTTATTACCTGTGATTAATTATTATTAAAGTAAAGTGAGGTGTTTGGTCGTGCTATGTGAGAATTGTCATTTAAATGAAGCGGAAGTTAAGTTAGCAGTTAAAGGACAAGATGGCGTGAATGAGAAATGGGTTTGTTCAACTTGTGCCCAGGGAGGAAATCCATGGACGCAGAATCAACAACTTCAGTCTCAAGATGATATTGAAGGTGCATTTGTTGTTAAACAAATTTTACAGCATTTAGCAGCTAAACACGGAATTGAATTTGATGAAGTAGCTTTTAAAGAAGCAAAACGATGTCCAACTTGTCGCATGACACTAAAAGATATCGCACATGTCGGTAAATTTGGTTGTGCAGACTGTTATGCAACTTTCAAAGATGACATTGTTGATATAGTGCGACGAGTACAAGGTGGCCAATTTGAACACACTGGGAAAACACCTCGTTCATCATATAGAAAGTTAGCATTAAAGAAACAAATTGAGGAAAAGTCAGAACACCTCAATAAGTTAATCGAAGAGCAAAACTTTGAAGAAGCAGCTGTTGTTCGAGATGAGATCAAGGCACTAAAGGCGGACAGTGAGGTGAGCCGCGATGAGTAAAGATTATATTAGTCCTTATATGAGTGAATGGATGCGTGATAAAGAGGAAAGTCCAGTTGTCATGTCATCGAGGATTCGTTTGGCAAGAAATTTAGAGAATCATGTGCACCCACTTATGTTTCCATCAGAACAAGATGGATTTAGAGTGATAAATGAGGTACAAGATGCGCTTCCAGATTTGTCGATTCAACGTTTGGATACGATGGATCAACAGAGCAAGTATAAACTTGTTGCGAAACATCTTATAAGTCCAGAGTTAATAAGACAGCCAGCTTCAGCGGTATTACTCAATGATGATGAGTCGCTTAGTGTAATGGTAAACGAAGAAGATCATATTCGTATACAAGCGATGGGTAATGATTTATCATTGAAATCACTTTTCGAGAAAGCATCTCATTTAGATGACGAACTTGATAAGGCAGTTGATATTAGCTTTGATGAACACCTAGGTTATCTCACAACTTGTCCTACAAATATCGGAACGGGTATGAGAGCAAGTGTGATGTTGCATTTACCAGGATTATCGATAATGAAACGAATGAATCGTATTGCTCAAACGATTAATAGATTTGGTTTTACGATTAGGGGTATATATGGGGAAGGCTCTCAAGTTTATGGTCATATATACCAAATTTCGAATCAATTGACATTAGGTAAAAATGAAGAAGCAATAATTGAGAGTTTAACTGAAGTGGTTCAACAAATTATAAATGAAGAATTACAGATTCGTGAACGATTAAATGAACATAATCATACGGAAACGTTAGATAGAGTTTATCGATCGTTAGGAATTTTGAAATATAGTAGACTCATATCAATGGAGGAAGCTTCGTTAAGATTAAGTGAAGTGAAACTTGGCATTGATTTAGGCTATATTGAATTGAAAGACTTCAAATTTAATGAGTTGATGATTGCGATACAATCACCATTCTTATTAGATGAAGAAGACGAGAGAACCGTGAATGAAAAAAGAGCGGATATATTGAGAGAACATATCGTTTAGGAGGTCATGTTATATGCTATTTGGTAGATTGACAGAGCGTGCGCAACGCGTATTAGCACACGCCCAAGAGGAAGCAATTCGATTAAATCATTCAAATATTGGAACAGAGCACTTACTTTTAGGTTTAATGAAAGAACCAGAAGGTATTGCTGCTAAAGTCTTAGAATCCTTTGATATTACTGAAGAAAAGGTAGTAGAAGAAGTTGAAAAGCTTATAGGGCAAGGACAAGAGCAAATGGGTGCGTTACATTACACACCAAGAGCGAAGAAAGTAATTGAATTATCAATGGATGAAGCTAGAAAGTTACATCATAACTTTGTCGGCACTGAACATATTTTACTTGGTTTAATTCGTGAAAATGAAGGTGTCGCTGCTCGCGTATTTGCAAACTTAGATTTAAATATTACAAAAGCACGCGCGCAAGTTGTGAAAGCTTTAGGTAGTCCAGAAATGAGTAATAAAAATGCACAAGCAAATAAATCAAATAACACACCAACACTCGATGGACTTGCACGTGACTTAACAGTAATTGCAAAGGATGGCACTTTAGATCCTGTTATTGGTAGAGATAAAGAAATCACTAGAGTTATTGAAGTATTAAGTCGTCGTACAAAGAATAATCCAGTATTAATTGGTGAACCAGGTGTAGGTAAAACTGCAATTGCAGAAGGTTTAGCACAAGCAATCGTTAACAATGAAGTACCTGAAACATTGAAAGGCAAACGTGTCATGTCACTAGATATGGGTACAGTTGTTGCCGGAACAAAATACCGTGGTGAATTTGAAGAGCGCTTGAAAAAAGTTATGGAAGAAATTCATCAAGCTGGTAACGTTATCTTATTCATCGATGAGTTGCATACACTAGTAGGTGCAGGTGGTGCAGAAGGTGCAATTGATGCATCAAACATCTTAAAACCAGCACTTGCACGTGGAGAACTACAATGTATCGGTGCGACAACATTAGACGAATATCGTAAGAACATTGAAAAGGATGCTGCGCTAGAACGTCGTTTCCAACCTGTGCAAGTTGATGAGCCAACAGTAGAAGATACAATTGAAATCTTAAAAGGTTTACGTGATCGCTATGAAGCGCATCACCGCATTACGATTTCAGATCAAGCACTTGTATCAGCTGCTAAATTAAGTGACCGTTATGTATCTGATCGTTTCTTACCAGATAAAGCAATTGACTTAATTGATGAAGCAAGTTCAAAAGTTAGACTTAAAAGTCATACAACACCACCTAACTTAAAAGAAATCGAGCAAGAAATTGAACAAGTGAAAAATGAAAAAGATGCAGCTGTTCATGCTCAAGAATTTGAAAATGCAGCTAATCTTCGCGATAAACAAACTAAATTAGAAAAACAATATGAAGATGCTAAGAATAAATGGAAAAACACACAAAACGGTGAAAATACTTCACTTTCAGAAGATGATATCGGTGAAGTTATCGCTGGTTGGACTGGTATTCCATTAACAAAAATTAACGAAACTGAATCTGATCGTCTATTAAACTTAGAAGGTACACTTCATGAAAGAGTTATCGGTCAAAAAGACGCTGTTAATTCTATTAGTAAAGCTGTGAGACGTGCTCGTGCAGGATTGAAAGATCCTAAACGTCCAATTGGTAGCTTTATCTTCTTAGGACCAACAGGTGTAGGTAAGACAGAACTTGCTCGAGCATTGGCTGAGTCAATGTTTGGTGAAGATGACGCGATGATTCGTGTTGATATGAGTGAGTTCATGGAGAAACATGCTGTGAGTCGTTTAGTCGGAGCACCTCCAGGCTATGTAGGTCATGATGATGGTGGTCAATTAACAGAAAAAGTAAGACGTAAACCTTATTCAGTTATCTTATTCGATGAAATTGAGAAAGCACATCCTGATGTCTTCAATATCTTATTACAAGTATTAGATGATGGACATTTAACAGATACTAAAGGTCGTCGTGTTGACTTCCGAAATACGGTAATCATTATGACTTCAAACGTCGGTGCACAAGAATTACAAGATCAACGCTTTGCTGGTTTTGGTGGCGCATCAGAAGGTGAAGATTATGAAACAATTCGCAAGACGATGATGAAAGAATTAAAAAATGCTTTCCGTCCAGAATTCTTAAACCGTGTTGATGATATTATCGTATTCCATAAACTATCTAAAGACGAATTAAAAGAAATCGTTACAATGATGGTGAATAAATTGACAAATCGTTTGTCTGAACAAGATATCAATATTCACGTAACTGAAGCTGCGAAAGAAAAAATTGCTGAAGAAGGTTATGATCCAGAATATGGTGCAAGACCTCTAATTCGTGCAATTCAAAAAACAGTTGAAGATAATTTGAGTGAATTAATCTTAGACGGTAATCAAATTGAAGGTAAAAACGTAAATATTGATTACGATGGAAAAGAATATAAGTATGATATAACTGATAGAGTTCCAACAGAACAAGATAAAGAAACAACTGAATCGTAAAGCTTAATGTGCAGTACAATTATAGTGAATGACTATAATTTAGCTGTACGATATACTAAAGAAGTGACTAGCTAATTTCCTGTGATTATGAAATTGGTTAGTCACTTTTCTTTTTTTAAAATTTAAAATGCACAAAATGGTGAAAGATTTAAGATATCGATGAAGCTTTGTCGATGTTGCCTTGACATGAAACTAGGCAATTCATATAGACTTATTATCAACATGAGTGAAATTAATTAATGCAAAGAACTTATATATAGTTGGCACAACACGTGATAACGTGGTAACTTATTAAAATAACTTTCTGCGAAAATGAATATCATAAATAGAAATACTATAAATAATATAGTAATTGTTCAAAAAATAAATGGAATGAGAATAAAGTTTGTCATTAAGCAAGTAGAGGTTTAAAATAGATTTGTTCATAGAAAGTTGGAGGTGCGAATTTGGCCAAAAAGAAAGTGATTTTTGAATGTATGGCATGTGGGTATCAGTCGCCTAAATGGATGGGGAAATGTCCGAATTGTGGTGGCTGGAATCAGATGGAGGAAATCGTTGAACAAAAGGCAGCGAGTCCTAAACATGGCGTGCGTAGCCGTGATAATGTTGCAAAGGTACAAAAATTAAATGATATTCAACATGAGAATACACCTAGAATTATCAGCAAATCAGCTGAATTTAACAGAGTGCTTGGTGGTGGAATCGTTAATGGTTCGTTAGTGCTCATCGGTGGGGATCCTGGTATTGGGAAGTCAACATTGTTACTACAAGTATGTGCGGCTTTATCGCAATCCTATAATGTACTCTATATAACAGGTGAGGAATCACTCAACCAAACTAAATTAAGAGCTGAAAGATTAGATGAAGATTCAAGTCAGCTCAATGTATTTGCTGAAACAGATTTAGAAGTCATTCACGAAACTGTTAAACAATTGAAGCCGGATTTGCTCGTTGTGGATTCAATTCAAACAATATTCCATCCTGAAATTAATTCGGCACCAGGTTCGGTATCCCAAGTCAGAGAAAGTACACAAAGTTTGATGAATATCGCAAAGCAGATGAATATCGCGACTTTTATCGTTGGACATGTGACGAAGGAAGGGCAAATTGCTGGACCTCGTTTGTTAGAGCATATGGTGGATACAGTGCTTTATTTCGAAGGTGATGAACATCACGCATACCGCATATTGCGAGCTGTGAAAAATAGATTCGGTTCGACAAATGAGATGGGTATTTTTGAAATGAAACAAAGTGGGTTGAAAGGTGTTAAGAATCCTTCAGAAATGTTTTTAGAGGAACGTTCTACCAATGTTCCAGGTTCGACCATAGTTTCGACCATGGAAGGCACTAGACCATTATTAATTGAAGTGCAGGCGTTAGTGACGCCCACAACATTTAATAACCCTAGAAGAATGGCAACAGGGATAGACCATAATAGACTTAGCCTTCTTATGGCAGTGTTAGAAAAAAAGGAGAATTATCTTTTACAGCAACAAGATGCATATATTAAAGTTGCAGGCGGTGTTCGATTGACTGAACCTGCCGTCGATTTAGGGATAATCGTTGCAACAGCGTCGAGCTTTAAAGATTTGGCTGTTGATGGTTTAGATTGCTTTATAGGTGAAGTAGGTTTGACTGGCGAAGTGAGAAGAGTATCGCGTATAGAACAGCGTGTTCAAGAAGCGGCTAAACTCGGATTTAAAAGAGTTATTATTCCGGAAACGAATATTGGCGGTTGGCAATTCCCAGAAGGCATAAAGGTAATAGGTGTTAAAAGTGTACATGAAGCATTGAAGTATGCTATTAACAAACAGTAAATTTCTAAAACATACAGATAACCATAATTGGGAATCTGTATGATTTTCTTGAGAGAGGAGAGTTAAACTTGAACGTGTTAAGGCTTATTGTTATCTTGTGCTACGTTATACTCGGTGCAAGTTTAGGTGTGTATCTCATACCAGAAATCATTGTTGATGCAGGTTTGAGTAAATTCACACTACTCACTAACAACTATTTTAATGGTTTGTTAGGTATTGTTATATTCTTTTTAATATTTGGATGGTTTATAGGTAAAGCAACATTAGCTATGAAAGAGCTTGAACAGGCTATTATGCGTAGAAGTGCCATTGAAATTCTATTTGCAACAATCGGATTAATTATTGGTTTGTTAATTTCAGTAATGATTTCATTTATTTTCCAAATTATTGGGAATACAGTATTAAATCATTTTGTGCCTGTTATTGTGACAATTATTCTGGGTTATTTAGGGTTTCAGTTTGGACTTAGAAAGCGTGATGAAATGCTATTGTTTTTACCGGAAAATATGGCGCGTTCAATGTCAATCAATGCACGCAATGCTGTACCTAAAGTGATTGATACAAGTGCAATCATCGATGGTAGAATATTAGATATTATTGAATGTGGTTTTATTGATGGGGAAATCTTAATTCCTCAAGGTGTGATTAATGAGTTGCAAGTAATTGCAGACGCAAACGATAGTGTAAAAAGGGAAAAAGGACAACGTGGTTTAGATATTTTAAATAGTTTGTATGATACTAAATATCCGACTCGAATCATTCACCCAACTAAATCTCATAGTGATATCGATGCTATGTTGATAAAGTTAGCACAACATTATAGAGCACATATTATTACGACGGATTTCAATTTAAATAAAGTATGTCATGTCCATGGGATTCAAGCATTAAATGTCAATGACTTATCAGAAGCGATTAAACCTTCTGTACATCAGGGAGATCAATTCAGTTTGTTGTTAACCAAGATGGGAAAAGAACCTGGACAAGCTGTAGGTTATTTAGATGATGGTACGATGGTCGTTGTTGATAATGCTAAAAAACATGTTGGTGAACATATAAATATAGAAGTCATTAGTTTATTGCAAACTTCTTCTGGAAGAATTATCTTTGCAAAAAAACTGGCTTAATTTTCTTGAAGGTTTGATGTGAAAGTGTAGCATAGGTTGTTACAATTTCACATCAAACCTTTTATTGTTATTGTGTCCTATTATTGCTACTTGTAAGAGGAATTACAGGGGAATTTAAGCAGAGTGATACCATAATAACCTTGAAAGTGCTACAATAGATAGCGAAATTGTATTGTTATGTATCGTAGTAGGGTTGTGTTTCTAAATTAAAACTTAGTATTAAGTGTATAGTGGCACTTTGAAATTCATCATGCTATGATAATTAAGCGAATGAATAAACAAATTGATAATGGTTGAACGTGTTGTAGAAGTAAATGTTACTAGTCTTCTGTTACGTTTAACTATTTTTAATGTGTGTTCAGAATAAATTTTAGAATACAAGTGAGTATTAACAAATACTAAATTATTAAACAGGAGTGAACATAATGAGTGATCGTGTAAGAGTCAGATATGCACCAAGTCCGACAGGTTATTTGCATATTGGTAATGCAAGAACTGCATTATTTAACTATCTATTTGCTAAACATTATGATGGAGATTTTGTGATTCGAATTGAAGATACAGATAGTAAGCGTAACCTTACTGATGGTGAATCATCTCAATTTGAAAATTTAAAATGGTTAGGTATTGAATGGGATGAGTCTATAGATAAAGACAAAGGATATGGGCCATATCGCCAATCTGAGCGTGCTGAAATTTACAATCCACTTATTCAACAACTGTTAGACGAAGATAAGGCGTATAAATGTTACATGACGGAAGAAGAGTTAGAAGAAGAGCGTCAACAACAAATTGAACGTGGTGAAATGCCTCGTTACGGTGGTAAACATGCCCACTTAACTGAAGAAGAGCGCCAACAATTTGAAGCAGAAGGTCGTAAGCCATCAATTCGTTTCCGTGTACCAAAGGACACAACTTTCTCATTTGATGACATGGTTAAAGGTGAAATTTCATTTGATTCAAATAATATTGGAGATTGGGTTATCGTCAAAAAAGATGGTGTGCCAACATATAACTTTGCAGTTGCAGTAGACGACCACTATATGGAAATCTCTGACGTAATTCGTGGGGATGACCACATTTCTAATACACCAAAGCAATTGATGATTTATGAAACATTCGGCTGGGAAGCACCACGTTTTGCACATATGTCATTAATAGTAAATGAAGAGCGCAAAAAATTAAGTAAGAGAGACGGTCAAATCTTACAATTTATTGAGCAGTATCGTGATCTTGGATATTTACCAGAAGCGTTATTCAACTTTATTACATTATTAGGTTGGTCTCCAGAAGGTGAAGATGAAATTTATTCACCAGAAGAGTTTATTAAGATATTTGATGAAAAGCGTTTATCAAAATCTCCAGCATTTTTCGACAAACAGAAATTAGCATGGGTTAATAATCAATATATGAAACAAAAGGATACTAATACAGTATTCGAACTTGCTCTACCTCATTTGATTAAAGCAGAATTACTTCCTGAAAATCCAAGTGAGTCAGAATTAGCTTGGGGACGTAAATTAGTTGCACTTTATCAAAAAGAAATGAGCTACGCAGGTGAAATTGTACCATTATCTGAACTGTTCTTCCGTGACGAACAAGTATTAGGTGCAGATGAGCAAGAAGTTATCGATGGTGAACAAGTTCCTGAATTAATGTCGCACTTATACAGTAAACTTGAGGCGCTTGAGCCATTTGAAGCAGCAGAAATTAAACAAACAATCAAAGCTGTTCAAAAGGAAACAGGTATTAAAGGTAAGCAATTATTTATGCCAATCCGTGTTGCTGTTACAGGACAAATGCATGGACCTGAATTACCAAACACGATTGAAGTGCTAGGTAAAGACAAAGTGTTATCACGATTAAAGAAATACGTTTAAGTCAAAGTATTTTTTAGCTGTGTAAACATCGTATAGCAGTAAATTTTCACTTGAAAAATAACACTAAACGGCATATGATTAGAATTGAATTAGCGAAGGATTAGTAGATAACCATCAATGTACAGAGAGTGTGCGGTTGCTGTGAGCACATCATTGTAATTATTGAATGCACCTTTGTGTTTAGAATTGAATTAGCATTGACGAGAATATAAGTAGTCTATAATTATTGTAGTATTTACACAATATAAGGCGTTAGCTTATAGAAAATGAGAGTGGAACCGTGCAAAAGCGCCTCTAACAAATGTGTTAGAGGTGCTTTTTTGATAGGGAGGTAGCAATCTTGTTTAAGATTTTGAAACGGATAAAAGATGATATAAATATGGTGTTTGAACAAGATCCAGCAGCACGTAGTACATTGGAAGTTGTTACTTCTTATGCGGGCATACATGCAGTTTGGAGTCATTTAATCGCACATGAATTATATAAAAGGAAAAAATTTGTTACGGCGAGATTGATTTCACAAGTAGCACGATTTTTTACAGGGATAGAAATTCACCCAGGCGCACAAATAGGTAAACGATTATTTATCGACCACGGTATGGGGGTAGTCATTGGAGAGACTTGTCGTATTGGAGATAATGTTACTATATATCAAGGTGTGACATTAGGTGGTACGGGTAAAGAAAAAGGTAAGCGTCATCCAGACATTGGAGATAATGTATTAATTGCAGCTGGTGCTAAAGTGTTAGGTAATATCAAGATTGAATCTGACGTAAATATTGGTGCCAATTCAGTTGTGTTAGAGTCTGTACCGAGCTATTCTACTGTAGTTGGTATACCGGGACATATTGTAAAGCAAGATGGTAAACGTATTGGTAAAACATTTGACCATAGAAATTTACCAGATCCAATTTACGAGCAATTAAAAGAATTAGAGAAACAACTTGAGAAAACGAGAAATGGAGAGATACAAGATGATTACATTATATAATACGCTCACACGTCAAAAAGAGACGTTTAAGCCTATTGAACCAGGTAAGGTTAAAATGTATGTTTGTGGACCTACTGTCTATAACTATATTCACATTGGGAATGCAAGACCAGCTATCAATTATGATGTAGTAAGAAGATACTTTGAATATCAAGGATATGAAGTGATATATGTCTCAAACTTCACCGATGTTGATGATAAGTTAATCAAACGTTCGCAAGAATTAAACGAACCAGTACCAGATATTGCTGACCGTTATATCAAAGCATTCCATGAAGATGTAGGGGCATTAAATGTTAAACAAGCCACTTCTAATCCACGTGTAATGAATCACATGGACGATATTATTCAATTTATTAAAGAGTTAGTTGATGAAGGTTATGCATATGAAAGTGGAGGAGACGTTTACTTTAGAACAAGAAAGTTTGAAGGTTATGGTAAATTAAGTCATCAGTCATTAAATGATTTGAAAGTTGGCGCTCGTATTGAACAAGGTGAACAGAAAGAGGATGCCTTAGACTTTACGTTATGGAAGAAGGCGAAGCCAGGTGAAATCAGTTGGGATAGTCCGTTTGGTGAAGGAAGACCAGGATGGCATATTGAATGTTCAGTTATGGCTTATCACGAATTAGGTGCTACTATTGATATTCATGCTGGCGGTAGTGATTTACAATTCCCACACCATGAGAATGAAATTGCACAATCAGAAGCACACAACCATGCACCATTTGCAACATATTGGATGCATAATGGCTTTATAAATATTGATAATGAGAAAATGAGTAAATCATTAGGTAATTTCGTGTTAGTACATGACATCATCAAACAAATTGATCCTGATGTGCTACGTTTCTTTATGATTAGTGTCCATTACAGAAGTCCAATTAATTATAATATGGAACTTGTAGAAGCAGCGAAAAGTGGTTTGGAACGTATCAGAAATAGCTATGAAGCTATAGTGGAAAGAGAAGCAATTGCAACGGATGTTATCGAGCAATCAGAATATAGCGAAGCAATCGATAAAGTGCTTGAACAATTTGAAACAGTTATGAATGATGATTTCAATACGGCTAATGCAATCACAGCATGGTATGATTTAGCAAAATTAGCAAACAAATATGTATTAGAAAACACTACTTCTAGCACTGTATTAAATCGTTTTAAAGAAGTATACCAAATATTTAGTGATGTATTAGGTGTACCACTTAAAGGAAAAGAATCAGATGTATTATTAGATGCTGACATAGAAGCATTGATTGAAGAGCGTAATACTGCGAGAAAAAATAAAGACTTTGCACGTGCAGATGAAATTCGTGATGAATTAAAAGCGCAAAATATCATTTTAGAAGATACTGCACAAGGTGTGAGATTTAAGCGAGGCTAACATGGATAATAAATTATTAAATCCACTTACATTAGCATATATGGGTGACGCAGTGTTAGATCAGCATGTAAGAGAGTATATTGTATTGAAACTTAAAGCTAAACCCAATCGTTTACACCAAGAAGCAAAACGTTATGTTTCTGCTAAAAGTCAGGCGCAAACATTAGAACAACTGACTGAAGCTGACTGGTTTACTGATGTAGAGCTTGATGTTGTGCGCAGAGGTAGAAATGCTAAAAGTTATACTAAGGCTAAAAATACAGATATTCAAACATATAGAAAAAGTTCAGGTCTAGAAGCGGTCATTGGTTATTTGTATTTGGAAAAGGAACACGATAGATTACAAGCATTGTTGCAATATATTGTTCAATGTGTAGATGAAAGGAAGTGATACTGTGGAAGATATCGTAATAGTAGGACGCCATGCGGTAAAGGAAGCAATCGTATCTGGTCATACAATTAATAAAATATTAATACAAGATACGATTAAAAAAGGACAAATAAATGAGATTTTAAAACAAGCGAATAATAAGAAAATCATTGTCCAAAGTGTACCGAAGTCTAAAATTGACAACTTATCTGATGCACCTCACCAAGGTGTAGCAGCTTATATTGCACCGTACGAGTATGCTGATTTTGATGCATTTTTATCAGAACAAAGGAACAAAGAAACATTATCTACAGTATTAATATTGGATGGTTTAGAAGATCCGCACAACTTAGGGTCTATTCTAAGAACGGCTGATGCCTCAGGTGTTGACGGTGTGATTATACCTAAAAGGCGTTCGGTAGCGTTAACTCAAACGGTAGCAAAGGCGTCAACAGGTGCCATTCAACATGTCCCGGTCATGAGGGTGACAAATTTAGCGCAGACGATTGAAACATTGAAGGAAAATGGTTATTGGGTCGTTGGTACAGAAGCGGAGAATGCTACAGATTATAGAGAGATGGATGCGGCAATGCCTTTAGCTATTGTGATTGGTAGTGAAGGACAAGGAATGAGTCGACTTGTAAAAGATAAATGCGACTTTTATATTAAAATTCCAATGGTAGGTCATGTCAATAGTTTGAATGCCTCAGTGGCCGCTAGCTTAATGATGTATGAGGTATATCGTAAGCGAAATCAGATTGGAGATCAGACATGAAGGATCGCTACTTGATTGTCGATGGTTACAATATGATTGGGCAGTCTCAAGAACTTAGCCGATTATCGAAAGAAAATTTAGAAGAAGCGCGTGAACAGTTGTTAACTGCAATTGCTAATTATAATGCGGTAATTGCTGACGAAGTAGTATGTGTCTTTGATGCTTATGAACAAGCAGGTGCACATTCTGAATATATGTATCATGGGGTTAAAGTAATTTTTACGAAGGAAAAGGAAACCGCGGATAGTTATATTGAGCGATATGTGTATGATTTATATGATAAACACACACGTCATATCACTGTTGTAACCAGTGATATGAGCGAACAACACGCTATCTTTGGTACTGGTGCATACCGAATTTCTTCAAGAGAAATGTGGCGAGATTTAAAGGAAAACGAAATCACTGTCTCGAAGGAACTTGAAGGGTTCAATGAGCAAAAGCCACGAACTCGAATTGAACTTTCAAATGAAATATTAGAAGAATTTGAAAAACTAAGACGAGGCAATAATAATAAAGAATAATATGGCAAGTTGCTTTTTATTATTTGTCCGCTGTATCCTGTGCTTAATCATTTAAGTTAAGAAAGGATACATGAATGCAAGAGAACACCAATGTTAATAAGTGTATACAATACGAAAACGTTATTTTAACTAGCCATTCGGTGAATTGTATTTTGGAACAAACGAGAACACATATTATTCAAAGGATAAATCATTTTTCTATTCATCCAAACGATCGTGAAGATATATGCCAGGAAATACTTTTGAAAATATTCCTCGCCCTGAATTGCTTTGATTTTGAACGTAATATACCACTAGAGCACTATATTAATCGTATTATAAAGCATGCTAAATGTGACTATATCCGAGGCAAAGTGAAACGATTGAAACGACAAGAATCTCTTGTTCGAGAACACATCGTGAAGTACAGTACGCCCACAGCAAGTTCTAAACTAGAGTTGGATTTAATAACTAAAGATAGTATATCCATGCTACACAAACGTTTAGCTGATTGTACAACGCTAGAACGAAAAATTATGCAACTTGCATTTCGAGACTATAAGCCTAAAGAAATTGCTCACATTTTAAATATTGAAGTTAAAGTAGTTTACAATGCAATTCAACGTTGTAAAATGAAACTCAAGCCACATTTACAAGTTTGAATTTGTAAATATGTATATATTTTAAAGGTGAAATTAGGCAATGAGTATGTGCTTGACCTATTGTGATGACAATTGACAATTGACTTGTATGTTATGTATAGTAGATTGGTATTATAATGAGTTGGGTGAGTAAAATGAAAAAAGTACCACTAAGTTGTGAAGTTTGTGGAAACAGAAATTATAATGTTCCAAAGCAAAGTAATCTTACATCTAGATTGGAATTGAAAAAGTATTGTCCAAGGTGTAATGCACATACCTTGCATAAGGAATCAAAGTAAAGTTAGCAATGTGATGAAAGTTAATCGAGTGAATAAATACCGACTAAGATAAGGTGTTATGTTTGCTTGGTTTTGTAGTAAGGAAATAAGCAAATAGGGAATAAAGAAATCACACGGAGGTCTTATAAATGGCTAAAAAAGAAAATTTCTTCCAAGGCGTTAAGTCAGAAATGGAAAAGACAAGTTGGCCAACCAAAGAAGAATTGTTTAAGTACACAGTCATTGTTGTAGCTACAGTAGTATTTTTCTTAGTGTTCTTCTATGCCTTAGACTTAGGAATTGGTAAAATTATAGAGTTAATCAAATAGATAGGAGTGACGACATGTCTGAAGAAGTTGGCGCAAAGCGTTGGTATGCTGTGCATACTTATTCTGGGTATGAAAATAAAGTTAAGCAAAATTTAGAAAAACGTGTTGAATCTATGAATATGACAGAGCAAATATTCAGAGTTGTGATACCGGAAGAAGAAGAAACACAAGTAAAAGAAGGTAAAGCAAAAACACTTACTAAAAAAACATTCCCTGGTTATGTATTAGTCGAACTTGTTATGACTGATGAATCATGGTATATCGTTAGAAATACGCCAGGTGTTACTGGCTTTGTTGGTTCGGCAGGTGCTGGTTCTAAGCCAAACCCACTGTTACCAGAGGAAGCGCGTTTCATCTTAAAACAAATGGGCATGAAAGAAAAAACTGTTGATGTACAAATTGATTTAGGTGAACAAGTGAGAATTAAATCAGGACCATTTGCGAACCAAGTCGGTGAAGTTCAAGAAATTGAAGTTGAAAAGTATAAATTAACAGTACTTGTAGACATGTTCGGTAGAGAAACACCAGTAGAAGTTGAATTTGATCAAATAGAAAAGCTATAAAATAGCTAAGGTAGAAAAAGGAATACAAGAGCAAGCTCATGCATAAGAACACCTAAGACATAAAATGTCTAAGGTAGAAGAAGGAATACAAGAGCAAGCTCTTGCATAAGAACACCTAAGACATAAAATGTCTAAGGTAGGAGAAGGAATACAAGAGCAAGCTCATGCATAAGAACACCTAAGACATAAAATGTCTAAGGTAGGAGAAGGAATACAAGAGCAAGCTCATGCATAAGAACACCTAAGACATAAAATGTCTAAGGTAGGAGAAGGAATACAAGAGCAAGCTCTTGCATAAGAACACCTAAGACATAAAATGTCTAAGGTAGAAGAAGGAATACAAGAGCAAGCTCATGTATAAGAACACCTAAGACATAAAATGTCTAAGGTAGGAGAAGGAATACAAGAGCAAGCTCATGCATAAGAACACCTAAGCCATAAAATGTCTAAGGTGTTCTAAAAATTAACTATTGATTTAATATATAGTTTGATGTTATAATACTGTGGTCGCGCTTTTAGAGCGTTCATTTCGTCACGAAATGTAGAAGAGTGGGAGGGCAAAACTTAGTCCTGTGACCACATCACGATATCAAGGAGGTGCACATCGTGGCTAAAAAAGTAGAAAAAGTAGTTAAATTACAAATTCCTGCAGGTAAAGCAAATCCAGCACCACCAGTTGGTCCGGCATTAGGTCAAGCAGGTGTGAACATTATGGGATTCTGTAAGGAATTCAACGCACGTACGCAAGAGGATGCAGGTTTAATCATCCCAGTTGAAATCAGTGTATATGAAGATCGTTCATTTACATTCGTAACTAAAACACCACCAGCTCCAGTATTACTTAAAAAAGCAGCTGGTATTGAAAAAGGTTCTGGCGAACCAAACAAAAACAAAGTTGCTACAGTAACTAAAGATCAAGTGCGTGAAATTGCTAACTCAAAAATGCAAGATTTAAATGCTGCTGACGAAGAAGCAGCTATGCGTATTATCGAAGGTACTGCACGCAGCATGGGTATCACAGTTCAATAATTAAAGTAATGATTTATAGATAGACGTATAGAAGCAGATGACAGATAATGACAAACATGATGACAGCGTTCAATATTGTCGTAATATGAGGTGAAATGTCATTTATTATGGAAGCAATTCCTACGATAAAATAACACTTTTAAACCTCACTGTTATCTGCTCTTAACTTGCAAAAGCAAGTAAACGTGGGAGGAAATTCCGCTAAAACCACTAAAGGAGGAACATGAAATGGCTAAAAAAAGCAAAAGATATCAAGAAGTAGCTAGCAAAATCGACCGCCAAAAACAATATTCTGTTGAAGAAGCTGTTGAACTAGCTAAAGAAACAAGTATCGCTAACTTTGATGCATCTGTTGAAGTTGCATTCCGTTTAGGTATCGATACTCGTAAAAATGATCAACAAATCCGTGGCGCAGTAGTATTACCAAATGGTACTGGTAAGTCACAAAGTGTATTAGTATTCGCAAAAGGTGATAAAGCATCTGAAGCTGAAGCTGCTGGTGCAGACTTCGTTGGCGAAGGTGAATACGTAGAAAAAATCCAACAAGGTTGGTTCGACTTTGACGTAGTAGTAGCTACACCAGACATGATGGGTGAAGTTGGTAAATTAGGTCGTGTATTAGGACCTAAAGGTTTAATGCCAAACCCTAAAACTGGAACAGTTACAATGGACGTTAAAAAAGCTGTTGAAGAAATCAAAGCTGGTAAAGTTGAATACCGCGCTGAAAAATCAGGTATTGTTCATGCATCAATTGGTAAAACATCATTTGATACTGACAAACTTGTTGAAAACTTGAAGACTTTACAAGATGTATTAGCTAAAGCTAAACCATCTTCTGCTAAAGGTACTTACTTCAAATCAATCACAGTTACTACAACAATGGGACCTGGAGTTAAAGTTGACGCTTCAACTTTCTAATATCCACCTCATGCTATAAAAATAAATTTCAAGACTAAGGCAATTTTGCAGTAGTCTTGAAATTTAATATTGACATAACACAATATAAGGTTTATATTGATGTATGTATTATTTTACCTAAGACAGTAGGAGTTAGTAATAACTTAAAACACGATCCTACCGAGGCTAAAATTGACTTGAACGTGATTATTTTAGAACTTTCAAGCACTTTTTGCCATGGGTAGAAAGTGCTTTTTTTATTGAGGGATAGACGAGATAATACATCTTAGTCGACTCAAGATTAAAAGCACCAAATAAAATTTATGGAGGTGTCTAAATGTCTGCTATCATCGAATCAAAAAAACAACAAGTTGATACAATTGCTGAACAACTTAAAAATTCAGTATCAACAGTAATCGTTGACTATCGTGGTCTTAGCGTTGCTGAAGTAACTGAATTACGTTCACAATTACGTGAAGCTGGTGTTGAATACAAAGTATTGAAAAACACTATGGTTCGTCGTGCAGCTGAACAAGCTGGTATCGAAGGTTTAGATGAGCACTTAGTAGGTCCTACAGCGGTTGCTACTTCAACTGAAGATGTAGTTGCTCCAGCTAAAGTACTTGCTAAATTCGCTAAAGAACATGAAGCTTTAGAAATTAAAGTTGGTGTTATGGAAGGTGCAGTTATTTCAGCTGAAGAAGTTAACACAGTTGGTACATTACCATCACACGAAGGACTTGTTTCTATGCTATTATCTGTATTACAAGCTCCAGTCCGCAACTTCGCATATGCAGTTAAAGCTGTTGGAGAAAACAAAGAAAACGAAGAAAGCGCTGAATAATTGCGCATAATAATTAAAAAAACGGAGGAATATTAAAATGGCTAATCAAGAACAAATCATTGAAGCAATTAAAGAAATGTCAGTTTTAGAATTAAACGACTTAGTTAAAGCAATCGAAGAAGAATTTGGTGTAACTGCAGCAGCTCCAGTAGCAGCAGCAGGTGCAGCAGGCGGCGCAGACGCAGCAGCAGAGAAAACAGAATTCGACGTAGAATTAACTTCTGCTGGTTCATCTAAAATCAAAGTTGTTAAAGCTGTTAAAGAAGCAACTGGCTTAGGATTAAAAGACGCTAAAGAATTAGTTGACGGAGCTCCTAAAGTTGTTAAAGAAGGTTTAGCTAAAGAAGAAGCTGAAAAACTTAAAGAAGCTTTAGAAGAAGTTGGCGCTACAGTAGAATTAAAATAATTCTTGCTGGCTAACAGTTAATAATTATATATTGCAAGTTTATAATGTTGCTTAGTTTATCACTAACTAAAGTGACGAGATTTAAGTTACGTTGAAACTTGAAATCTTTGAGAAATGAAAACCCCGTTATTGTAATATCGGGGTTTTGTCTTATTTTGTCTATATCTATGATTTGAGGATAATTCAGTAATGACTTTTATACTCAGCGAAAAGGGTATAGTATTAATCTAAGAATAAAAGATTAAATGAGGTGTAGTCATGAGTCATTATTATGATGAAAATCCTGAAGTAGAAAGTGATGAGTCACTTTTTACATACTCCTACAACAACCATGACATTGAGCTAATTACAGATGCAGGTGTTTTTTCTAAAGGGAAAATCGACTTTGGGTCTGACTTATTGGTAAGAACTTTTTTAAATGCACATCCCCCAGGACCTACAAAACATATATTAGATGTTGGTTGCGGTTATGGCCCGATTGGTTTAATGATTGCAAAGGTATCCCCGCATCATGAAATTACGATGGTAGATGTTAATCACCGTGCGCTAGCATTAGCGAAAAGAAATCAACAGAAAAATCATATTGATAATGTGGAGATAGCAGAAAGCGATGGGTTATCCCAAGTTGAAGATCAAGCATTTGACTTTATTTTAACGAATCCGCCGATAAGAGCTGGGAAATCAGTGGTCCATGGTATTTTAAATGACGCTTATAGTAAATTGAAACAAGATGGCGAGCTTTATGTAGTTATACAAAAAAAGCAAGGTATGCCATCAGCAAAAAAGAAAATGCAAGAAACATTCGATAATGTTGAAGTAGTAGAAAAAAGTAAAGGTTATTACATTTTAAGAAGTGTAAAAGGTTGATTAAAATGTCTGCTTCTGATATAGTTATAGAATGTAAAAATTTATGTTCAATAAGTGTGTACTTTTACGTTCAAAATAACATTGTATATAATATGAAATAGAAAATGGTGTCATCAGGAGTGCTACCGTTTTCTTTTTGTCTTATTATATTTGCTATTTTTCTAAAAGTAAACACACAATTTTTGAGGGGTGAATCTGTTTGGCAGGTCAATTTGTCCAATATGGAAGACATCGTAAACGTAGAAACTATGCGAGAATTTCAGAGGTATTAGAATTACCAAATTTAATTGAGATTCAAACTAAGTCTTACGATTGGTTCTTAGAAGAAGGTTTATTAGAAATGTTTAGAGACATTTCTCCAATTGAAGATTTCACAGGAAATCTATCATTAGAATTTGTAGATTATAGACTTGGTGAACCAAAATATGATTTAGAAGAATCTAAAAACCGTGATACAACGTATGCAGCACCTCTTCGTGTTAAAGTACGTCTAATCATTAAAGAAACTGGCGAAGTAAAAGAGCAAGAAGTGTTTATGGGCGATTTCCCATTAATGACAGATACAGGTACATTCGTAATCAACGGTGCTGAACGTGTAATCGTATCACAATTAGTTCGTTCACCATCCGTTTACTTCAATGAAAAGCTAGACAAAAACGGCAACACAAACTTTGACGCAACAATTATTCCTAACCGTGGTGCATGGTTAGAATATGAAACTGATGCCAAAGATGTTGTTTATGTACGTATTGACAGAACTAGAAAGTTACCATTAACAGTATTATTAAGAGCTTTAGGTTTCTCAACGGATCAAGAGATTGTTGATTTGTTTGGTGAAAGTGAATACTTGCGTAATACATTAGAAAAAGATGGAACTGAAAATACTGATCAAGCATTGCTTGAAATTTATGAGCGTCTACGTCCTGGTGAACCACCAACAGTAGAAAATGCTAAAAGTTTATTATATTCACGTTTCTTCGATCCAAAACGCTATGATTTAGCTAGTGTGGGTCGTTACAAAGCGAATAAGAAACTTCACTTAAAGCATCGCTTATTCAATCAAAAATTAGCTGAACCAATTGTTAATGCAGAAACTGGTGAAATTGTTGCTGAAGAAGGTACAGTACTTGATCGTCGTAATTTAGACGAAATCATGGATGTATTGGAATCAAATGCAAACAGCGAAGTGTTTGAATTAGAAGGAAGCATCATTGATGAGCCTGTAGAAATTCAATCAATCAAAGTTTACGTACCTAATGATGAAGAAGGTCGTACAACGACAGTGATTGGTAACGCGTTCCCAGATTCAGAAGTGAAATGTATTACACCTGCTGATATTATTGCATCTATGTCATACTTCTTTAACTTACTAAGTGGTATTGGCTTCACTGATGATATCGACCATTTAGGAAACCGTCGTCTACGTTCAGTAGGGGAATTATTACAAAACCAATTCCGTATCGGTTTATCAAGAATGGAACGTGTAGTACGTGAAAGAATGTCTATTCAAGACACAGATTCAATCACACCACAACAATTAATCAACATTCGCCCTGTAATTGCATCTATCAAAGAATTCTTTGGTAGTTCACAATTATCACAGTTCATGGACCAAGCAAACCCATTAGCTGAGTTGACGCATAAACGTCGTCTATCAGCATTAGGACCTGGTGGTTTAACTCGTGAACGTGCCCAAATGGAAGTACGTGACGTTCACTATTCTCACTATGGCCGTATGTGTCCAATCGAAACACCTGAGGGTCCAAACATCGGACTTATCAACTCATTATCAAGTTATGCGCGTGTAAATGAATTTGGTTTCATTGAAACACCATATCGTAAAGTTGATATTGAAACACAATCTATTACAGATCAAATTGACTACTTAACAGCTGATGAAGAAGACAGCTATGTAGTAGCACAAGCAAACTCTGTATTAGATGAAAATGGTCGTTTCGTAGAAGATGAAGTCGTTTGTCGTTTCCGTGGTAACAACACAGTAATGGCAAAAGAAAAAATGGACTACATGGATGTATCACCTAAACAGGTTGTATCTGCTGCGACAGCATGTATTCCTTTCTTAGAAAACGATGACTCTAACCGTGCATTGATGGGTGCGAACATGCAACGTCAAGCTGTACCTTTGATGAATCCTGAATCACCATTTGTTGGTACAGGTATGGAACACGTAGCTGCACGTGACTCTGGTGCTGCAGTTGTTGCTAAACGTAAAGGTCGCGTTGAGCATGTTGAATCTAATGAAATTCTTGTTCGTCAACTTATTGAAGAGGATGGCCAAGAATACGAAGGCGAATTAGATCGCTATCCATTAGCTAAATTCAAACGTTCAAACACAGGTACATGTTATAACCAACGTCCTATTGTTAGCTCAGGTGACGTTGTGACTAAAGGTGAAATCTTAGCTGATGGTCCTTCAATGGAATTAGGTGAGATGGCACTTGGTAGAAACGTAGTTGTAGGTTTCATGACTTGGGACGGTTATAACTATGAGGATGCTGTAATCATGAGTGAACGTCTTGTTAAGGATGACGTTTATACTTCAATTCATATTGAAGAGTATGAATCAGAAGCGCGTGATACTAAATTAGGACCTGAAGAAATCACTCGTGATATTCCGAATGTTTCTGAAAGTGCACTGAAAAACTTAGATGACCGCGGTATTGTATACGTAGGTGCTGAAGTTAATGATGGTGATATCCTAGTAGGTAAAGTAACGCCTAAAGGTGTAACTGAATTAACTGCAGAAGAACGCTTATTACATGCAATCTTCGGTGAAAAAGCACGTGAAGTACGTGATACATCATTACGTGTGCCTCATGGTGCTGGTGGTATTGTTCTAGATGTTAAAGTCTTTAACCGTGAAGAAGGAGACGACACATTATCTCCTGGTGTAAACCAATTAGTACGTGTTTATATCGTTCAAAAACGTAAGATTCACGTTGGTGATAAGATGTGTGGACGTCACGGTAACAAAGGTGTTATTTCTAAGATTGTTCCAGAAGAAGACATGCCTTATTTACCAGACGGAACACCTATCGATATCATGTTAAACCCATTAGGTGTACCATCACGTATGAATATCGGACAAGTATTAGAGTTGCACTTAGGTATGGCTGCTAAAAACTTAGGTATTCATGTTGCATCACCTGTATTCGATGGTGCCAATGATGAAGATGTTTGGTCTACAATTGAAGAGGCCGGTATGGCACGTGACGGTAAGACTGTACTTTACGATGGACGTACAGGTGAACCATTTGATAACCGTATTTCTGTCGGCGTAATGTACATGTTGAAACTTGCACACATGGTTGATGACAAATTACACGCACGTTCAACTGGACCATACTCACTTGTTACACAACAACCACTTGGTGGTAAAGCACAATTCGGTGGACAACGTTTCGGTGAGATGGAGGTATGGGCACTTGAAGCATATGGTGCTGCATATACACTGCAAGAAATCTTAACTTACAAATCAGATGACACAGTAGGTCGTGTTAAAACATACGAATCTATTGTTAAAGGTGAAAATATTTCTAAACCAAGTGTTCCTGAATCATTCCGAGTATTGATGAAAGAGTTACAAAGTTTAGGATTAGACGTTAAGATTATGGACGAGCATGACAATGAAATTGACATGCATGACACTGAAGATGAAGATGTTGTTGAGCGTAAAGTTGATCTTCAACAAAAAGATGCTCCAGAATCACAAAAAGAAATCACTGACTAATCGCATTTAAGTTTATAAAGGTATATTCCATATCGAGTAGCCACTTCGGCACTCGATATCGGTCTTGCCATTTATCAATATAGAGCAATCAATCAATTTGCACAGCTAATCTAAATTGAAGGAGGTAGGCTCCTTGATTGATGTAAATAATTTCCATTATATGAAAATAGGACTTGCTTCACCTGAAAAAATCCGTTCATGGTCTTTTGGTGAGGTTAAAAAGCCAGAAACAATAAATTACCGTACTTTAAAACCAGAAAAAGATGGTCTTTTCTGTGAAAGAATATTCGGACCTACAAAAGATTGGGAATGTAGTTGTGGTAAATACAAACGCGTACGTTATAAAGGTATGGTTTGTGACAGATGTGGTGTAGAAGTAACAAAATCAAAAGTGCGCCGTGAAAGAATGGGTCACATTGAACTTGCTGCTCCTGTATCTCACATTTGGTACTTCAAAGGTATTCCAAGTCGTATGGGTCTATTATTAGACATGTCACCAAGAGCATTAGAAGAAGTAATTTACTTTGCATCTTATGTTGTTGTTAATCCAGGACCAACTGGTCTTGAGAAAAAGACATTACTATCTGAAGCTGAATTCAGAGAGTACTATGATAAATTCCCAGGACAATTCACTGCTAAGATGGGTGCCGAAGGAATCAAAGAACTACTTGAAGAAATCGATTTAGATTCTGAATTAAAATTATTACGTGATGAGTTAGAATCAGCTACTGGTCAAAGACTTACACGTGCTATTAAACGTTTGGAAGTTGTTGAATCATTTAGACATTCTGGTAACAACCCAGCGTGGATGATCTTAGACGTACTTCCAATTATCCCACCTGAAATCAGACCAATGGTTCAATTAGATGGTGGACGTTTTGCTACAAGTGATTTGAACGATTTATACCGTCGTGTGATTAACCGTAATAACCGTTTGAAACGTTTATTAGATTTAGGTGCACCTGGTATTATCGTACAAAACGAAAAACGTATGTTACAAGAAGCTGTAGATGCGTTAATCGATAATGGTCGTCGTGGCCGTCCAGTTACTGGACCAGGTAACCGTCCATTGAAATCACTTTCTCATATGCTTAAAGGTAAGCAAGGTCGTTTCCGTCAGAACTTATTAGGTAAACGTGTTGACTATTCAGGCCGTTCAGTTATCGCTGTTGGACCAAGCTTGAAAATGTATCAATGTGGTCTACCGAAAGAAATGGCACTTGAATTGTTCAAGCCTTTCATTATGAAAGAATTAGTACAACGTGAGATTGCTACAAACATTAAAAATGCTAAGAGCAAGATTGAGCGCATGGATGACGAAGTATGGGATGTTTTAGAAGATGTAATTAAAGAACATCCAGTACTACTTAACCGTGCACCTACACTTCACAGACTAGGTATCCAAGCATTTGAACCAACATTAGTAGAAGGCCGTGCGATTCGTTTACATCCACTTGTAACGACAGCATATAACGCCGACTTTGATGGTGACCAAATGGCTGTTCACGTACCTTTATCTAAAGAAGCACAAGCAGAAGCACGTATGTTAATGCTTGCTGCACAAAATATCTTGAATCCTAAAGATGGTAAACCAGTTGTTACACCATCTCAAGATATGGTATTAGGTAACTATTACCTAACTTTAGAACGTAAAGATGCTGTGAATACAGGTACAATCTACAATGATACAAATGAAGTATTAAAAGCTTATGCTAATGGTTACGTACACCTACACACGCGTATTGGTGTTCACGCTAAATCATTTAACAATCCAACATTCACTGAAGAGCAAAATAATAAAATCTTAACAACTTCTGTTGGTAAGGTAATCTTCAATGAAATTATTCCGGATTCATTTGCTTACATCAATGAACCATCACAAGCCAATTTAGAAGGTGAAACACCTGATAAATATTTCGTGTCAGCAACTGAATTAGGTGAAGGTGGACTTAAAGCTTACTTTGAAAATGAAGAATTAATTGAACCTTTCAATAAAAAATTCTTAGGTAACATCATCGCAGAAGTGTTCAACCGTTTCAGCATTACAGACACATCTATGATGTTAGATAGAATGAAAGACTTAGGTTTCAAATTCTCTTCTAAAGCAGGTATCACAGTTGGTGTATCAGACATCGTGGTATTACCAGACAAGAAAGATATCTTAGATGAGCATGAAAAACTAGTTGAAAGAGTTACAAAACAATTCAACCGTGGTTTAATCACTGAATATGAACGTTATAATTCTGTCGTTGAAATTTGGACAGATGCTAAAGATCAAATTCAAGGTGAATTAATGCAATCACTTGATAAGACTAACCCAATCTTTATGATGAGTGACTCTGGTGCCCGTGGTAACGCGTCTAACTTTACACAGTTAGCGGGTATGCGTGGATTAATGGCCGCTCCATCAGGTAAGATTATCGAGTTACCGATCACATCTTCATTCCGTGAAGGTTTAACAGTATTAGAGTACTTTATCTCTACACACGGTGCGCGTAAAGGACTTGCCGATACAGCACTTAAGACTGCCGATTCAGGTTATCTTACTCGTCGTCTTGTTGACGTTGCACAAGATGTTATCGTTCGTGAAGAAGATTGTGGTACGGACAGAGGTTTACTTGTTTCTGATATTAAAGAAGGTACAGAAATGATTGAACCATTTATCGAGCGTATAGAAGGTCGTTATTCTAAAGAAACAGTTCGTCATCCAGAAACAGATGAGATTATTATCCGTCCAGACGAATTAATTACTGCAGATATCGCAAAACAAATCGTAGACGCTGGATTTGAAAAAATGTATATCCGTTCTGCATTTACTTGTAACACACGTCATGGTGTATGTGAAAAATGTTACGGTAAAAACCTTGCTACTGGTGAAAAAGTTGAAGTTGGTGAAGCAGTTGGTACAATTGCAGCCCAATCTATCGGTGAGCCAGGTACACAGCTTACAATGCGTACATTCCATACAGGTGGGGTAGCAGGTAGTGATATTACACAAGGTCTTCCTCGTATCCAAGAGATTTTCGAAGCGCGTAATCCAAAAGGACAAGCGATTATTACGGAAATCGAAGGTGTTGTGGATGACATCAAACTTGCGAAAGACCGTCAACAAGAAATCGTTATTAAAGGTGCAAATGAAACAAGATCTTATCTTGCATCAGGTACATCTAGATTGAAAGTTGAAATTGGTCAAAGCGTTGAACGCGGTGAAGTATTAACAGAAGGTTCTATCGAGCCTAAGAACTACTTATCAGTATCAGGTTTAAATGCAACTGAGAGCTACTTATTAAAAGAAGTTCAAAAAGTTTACCGTATGCAAGGTGTAGAAATTGATGATAAACACGTTGAGGTTATGGTAAGACAAATGTTGCGTAAAGTACGTATCATCGAAGCTGGAGATACTAAGTTATTACCAGGTTCATTAGTTGATATTCACAACTTTACTGATGCTAACCGTGACGCATTTAAAGAGCGTAAACGACCTGCAACAGCTAAACCAGTATTATTAGGTATCACGAAAGCGTCTCTTGAAACTGAAAGCTTCTTATCAGCAGCTTCATTCCAAGAAACAACTCGTGTACTTACAGATGCTGCAATTAAAGGTAAACGTGATAACTTACTTGGTCTTAAAGAGAATGTTATCATCGGTAAATTAATTCCAGCAGGTACTGGTATGAGACGTTATAGAGATGTTCAATATGACAAAGCTGTACCAGCACAAGAAGAAGTGGAAGAAGTTCAAACTACTGAAATTTAATTCACTGATTTAATATAAACAAGGTGATCGGAATGCTTTATTTCGATCACTTGTTTTTTATTTATTTTTTAATAAATTATGCGATAAAACGTTGACTGAATCATATAGGAGATGTTATTATTGTAAAGGTTGATGCAAGCAGAACTTTGGAGGATATCTAAATGTCTAATGAAAAAGTTGCACGCTTTAACAAACAACAATATGTTGTTGGTCTTAAACAAACGCTTAAAGCTTTGAATAAAGATCAAGTTACATCATTGATAATTGCTCAAGACGTAGAAGTTCATTTATTGACTCGCGTGTTAAGCCAAATCAATCACAAATCAATACCTGTCTCATTTTTCGAAGGCAAACGCGCTTTAGGAGAATATGTAGGTATCAGTGTGAGTGCAACGATTGTTGCATGTCTGAAATGAGATTAGTAAGATTTATCTTACTAAATTTTATTTACCCTTAAAATGAACCACCTGGATGTGTGGGATTATAAAACAGGAGAGGAGGAAACATTCAATGCCAACTATTAATCAATTGGTACGCAAACCAAGACAAAGTAAATCAAAGAAATCTGATTCACCAGCATTAAACAGAAACTTTAACAGTAAACAAAAGAAATTTACTGACTTAAATTCTCCACAAAAACGTGGCGTTTGTACTCGTGTAGGTACAATGACACCTAAAAAACCTAACTCAGCGTTACGTAAATATGCTCGTGTTCGTTTATCTAACAACATCGAAATCAATGCGTATATCCCTGGTATCGGACATAACTTACAAGAACACAGTGTAGTACTTGTACGTGGTGGACGAGTAAAAGACTTACCTGGTGTACGTTACCACATCGTTCGTGGTGCACTTGATACTTCAGGTGTTGATGGACGTAGACAAGGACGTTCATTATACGGAACTAAAAAACCTAAAAATTAATTTTAAGATTGCGTAAATTTTCGCAACACAATTTGAAAATATACTATAATAGGAAGGGAGGACTTACATTATGCCTCGTAAAGGATCAGTACTAAAAAGAGACGTATTACCAGATCCAATTCATAACTCAAAATTAGTTACAAAATTGATCAACAAAATCATGTTAGATGGTAAACGTGGAACAGCTCAAAGAATTCTTTATTCTGCTTTCGACCTAGTTCAAGAACGTAGTGGTCGTGAAGCTGTTGAAGTATTCGAAGAAGCTATCGACAACATCATGCCTGTATTAGAAGTTAAAGCTCGTCGTGTTGGTGGTTCTAACTATCAAGTACCAGTAGAAGTTCGTCCAGAACGTCGTACTACTTTAGGTTTACGTTGGTTAGTAAACTATGCACGTCTTCGTGGTGAAAAAACTATGGAAGAGCGTTTAGCTAACGAAATCTTAGATGCAGCTAACAACACAGGTGGCGCAGTTAAGAAACGTGAAGACACTCACAAAATGGCTGAAGCAAACAAAGCATTCGCTCACTATCGTTGGTAGGATAGAAGCTTTCTCCCTGAGTATGTTCCAAAAGGATGGTTTACCATCAGTGGTGCGTGCTTAGGGCATCGCCATATTTATAGTATTTATTCGCAGTAATACTGGAAGGAGAAAAATACATGGCTAGAGATTTTAGTTTAGAAAAAACTCGTAATATTGGTATCATGGCTCATATCGACGCTGGTAAAACAACTACGACTGAACGTATTCTTTACTATACTGGACGTATCCATAAAATTGGTGAAACTCACGAAGGTGCTTCACAAATGGACTGGATGGAACAAGAGCAAGATCGTGGTATCACAATTACATCAGCTGCAACAACAGCTCAATGGAATGACCACCGTGTTAACATTATCGATACACCAGGACACGTAGACTTCACAGTAGAAGTTGAACGTTCATTACGTGTACTTGACGGTGCGGTAACAGTACTTGATGCTCAATCAGGTGTTGAACCACAAACTGAAACAGTTTGGCGTCAAGCTACAACATATGGTGTTCCTCGTATTGTATTTGTAAACAAAATGGACAAATTAGGTGCTAACTTTGAATATTCAGTAAGTACTATTCATGACCGTTTACAAGCAAACGCGCAACCAATCCAATTACCAATTGGTGCAGAAGATGAATTTGAAGCAATCATTGACTTAGTTGAAATGAAATGTTTCAAATATACAAATGACTTAGGAACTGAAATTGAAGAAATTGAAATTCCTGCAGATCATCAAGAAAGAGCTGAAGAAGCTCGTTCAACATTAATCGAAGCTGTTGCTGAAACAAACGACGAATTAATGGAAAAATACCTTGGTGACGAAGAAATCAGTATCGACGAATTGAAAGCTGCAATCCGTCAAGCAACTACTGACGTAGAATTCTACCCAGTACTTGTTGGTACAGCATTCAAAAACAAAGGTGTTCAATTAATGCTTAACGCAGTAATTGACTACTTACCATCTCCATTAGATGTTAAGCCTATTGTTGGTCACCGTGCTGAAACACCAGACGAAGAAGTTATCGCAAAAGCTGATGACAATGCTGAGTTCGCTGCTTTAGCATTTAAAGTTATGACTGACCCTTATGTTGGTAAATTAACTTTCTTCCGTGTTTATTCTGGTACATTAACTTCAGGTTCTTACGTTAAGAACTCAACTAAAGGTAAGCGTGAACGTGTAGGTCGTTTACTACAAATGCACGCTAACTCTCGTGAAGAGCTTAACACTGTATACGCTGGAGATATCGCTGCAGCAGTTGGTCTTAAAGACACTGGTACAGGTGATACTCTATGTGGTGAGAAGAATGACATCATCTTGGAATCAATGGAATTCCCAGAACCAGTTATTCACTTATCAGTAGAACCTAAATCTAAAGCTGACCAAGATAAAATGACTACAGCTTTAGTTAAATTACAAGAAGAAGACCCAACTTTCCATGCTTCTACTAACGAAGAAACTGGACAAGTTATCATCGGTGGTATGGGTGAACTTCACTTAGATATCCTTGTTGACCGTATGAAGAAAGAATTTAACGTTGAATGTAATGTTGGTGCACCAATGGTTTCTTACCGTGAAACTTTCAAAACATCAGCACAAGTTCAAGGTAAATTCGCTCGTCAATCAGGTGGACGTGGACAATACGGTGACGTTAAGATTGAATTCTCACCAAACGAAACTGGTGCTGGATTCGAATTCGAAAACGCTATCGTTGGTGGTGTAGTTCCTCGTGAATACATTCCATCAGTAGAAGCTGGTCTTGTTGATGCAATGGATAACGGTGTATTAGCTGGTTACCCATTAATCGACGTTAAAGCGAAATTATTTGACGGTTCATACCATGATGTCGATTCATCTGAAATGGCCTTCAAAATCGCTGCATCTTTAGCACTTAAAGAAGCTGCTAAAAAATGTGATCCAGTTATCTTAGAACCAATGATGAAAGTAACAATCGAAATGCCTGAAGAATACATGGGTGACATCATGGGTGACGTAACATCTCGTCGTGGACGTGTTGATGGTATGGAACCTCGTGGTAATGCACAAGTTGTTAAAGCTTATGTACCACTTTCAGAAATGTTCGGTTATGCAACATCATTACGTTCAAACACTCAAGGTCGCGGTACTTACACTATGTACTTCGATCACTATGCAGAAGTTCCTAAATCAATCTCTGAAGAAATCATCAAGAAAAACAGCGGTAACAACGCTGAATAATTGATTAGTTTATAAGTGTCTTTTATAGTCACTTTGACTAATTGGGGTGCAATTCGTACCCTATGGTTTTATCAATTGATTTTTTGGGAAAAATGCATTATAAAGGTACTATATGGATAGTACTTATCCCTAAAAGATAAATTGTCTTCTCATGATGGTGAGAAACTGTCATGAGAGATAAATTTTAATATTAATTTTCTAACAGAATAGGAGAGATTTTATAATGGCTAAAGAAAAATTTGATCGCTCAAAAGAACATGCCAATATTGGTACTATCGGTCACGTTGACCATGGTAAAACAACTTTAACAGCTGCTATCGCAACTGTATTAGCAAAAAATGGTGACACTATTGCACAATCATACGACATGATTGACAATGCTCCAGAAGAAAAAGAACGTGGTATTACAATCAATACTGCACACATCGAGTACACTACTGAAAAACGTCACTATGCTCACGTTGACTGCCCAGGACACGCTGACTATGTTAAAAACATGATCACTGGTGCTGCACAAATGGACGGAGCTATCTTAGTAGTATCTGCTGCTGACGGTCCAATGCCACAAACTCGTGAACACATTCTTTTATCACGTAACGTTGGTGTTCCAGCATTAGTTGTATTCTTAAACAAAGTTGACATGGTTGACGATGAAGAATTATTAGAATTAGTTGAAATGGAAGTTCGTGACTTATTAAGCGAATATGACTTCCCTGGTGACGATGTACCAGTTATCTCTGGTTCAGCATTAAAAGCTTTAGAAGGCGACGCTGACTATGAGCAAAAAATCTTAGACCTAATGCAAGCTGTTGATGATTACATTCCAACTCCAGAACGTGATTCTGACAAACCATTCATGATGCCAGTTGAGGACGTATTCTCAATCACTGGTCGTGGTACTGTTGCTACAGGCCGTGTTGAACGTGGTCAAATCAAAGTCGGTGAAGAAATCGAAATCATCGGTATGCAAGAAGAATCAAGCAAAACAACTGTTACTGGTGTAGAAATGTTCCGTAAGTTATTAGACTACGCTGAAGCTGGTGACAACATTGGTGCATTATTACGTGGTGTTTCACGTGAAGATGTTCAACGTGGTCAAGTTTTAGCTGCTCCTGGTACTATTACACCACATACAAAATTCAAAGCGGAAGTTTACGTTTTATCTAAAGACGAAGGTGGACGTCATACTCCATTCTTCACTAACTACCGCCCACAATTCTATTTCCGTACTACTGACGTAACTGGTGTTGTTAACTTACCAGAAGGTACTGAAATGGTTATGCCTGGCGATAACGTTGAAATGATCGTTGAATTAATTTCTCCAATCGCTATCGAAGACGGTACTCGTTTCTCTATCCGTGAAGGTGGACGTACTGTAGGATCAGGCGTTGTTACTGAAATTAACGAATAATCATTATTAATAATGATTTGAGAGTCTCCTTAGGGAGGCTCTTTTTTTTATGTCATCATATAGATATTTGTAAAAAGATAAATCTTATAAGTATATTAGATGTGATAGCAAAAGAGAGAATGGGTTATAAAAAAAGCGCTACTAATAGCGCTTTTTACATAAGATGATTTATAGTTGTTTAAATATATTCTCTAATTCTAGAATTTTTAAAAACTCACTTACTGCGTATTTCATAGCCTTTTCATCAATATTAAAATATGGGCTATGATGAGGGTAATCAGAGTTCTTTTCTGGGTTACCACATCCAGTTAAAAAGAAAGCACCTGGACGTACTTTTAAATAGTGTGAAAAGTCTTCTCCTACCATCATTAAATCAGATTCATTATATCTTAAATTAATATCATTAGCGGCCTGTTTAACAACTTCGTAGCAATTTGCATTATTATGAACAGGTAAATATCCTTTAATATAATCTAATGAATATTCTATATCATTTGCAACAGCTAATCCTTGTAATAATTTGTCCATTTTATTTATAACGTGATCTTGAATATCTGTATCAAATGTGCGAACGGTACCTCTGCAGTATGCTGAATCGGGTATGACATTATCGGCTGAGCCAGCTTGAATCATGCCAAAGCTCAGTACTGCTTGCTTTACAGGGTCAATTGTACGAGAGATTATTTTTTGTGAACTCATAATAAATTCAGCCATAATTACTACAGGATCAATTGTTTCATGTGGCTTGGCACCATGTCCGCCTCTACCATGAATTGTAATATTAAATTCATCAGGTGACGCCATCATAGCGCCTGGACGTGAGTATATCGTACCTGTAGGATAACCACTCCAAAGATGGTTACCATAAATTCTATCGACACCTTGCAAGCATCCATCATCAATCATCTCTTGAGATCCGCCCGGCATAATTTCTTCACCATATTGAAAAATTAAGACAACTGTACCATTTAATTGATTTAAATGACTCTCTAATATTTCAGCAACAGCCAGTAATATTGCTGTATGACCATCATGACCACATGCATGCATTGCGCCTGGATTCTTTGACTTGTAATCGACATCCGTTAATTCATCGATCGGCAAAGCATCAAAGTCTGCTCTTAAAGCGATTGTAGGACCGTCACCATTTCCTTTAAAGCGAGCAACAATACCATTGCGTCCTACAGGTGTTTGAATTTCACAAGATAATTGGCTTAATTGATTCATAATAAAATCATGCGTGTGATATTCCTCGAAAGATAGTTCAGGGTACTGATGGAGATAGCGACGTACTTGAACCATTCTATTTTCTTTTTCATTTGCTAGTTGAAACCAATCAAACAACTTCAACCCTTCTTCCATAGCTTTTTATCTAGTATACCATTTCAACACGATAATCCATAGGTACAATTAATTAATGCAAAGTATATTGCTTAAAACACAGTTATCGTGGGCATTGTTCTACTTCCCTCAAACTTTAAAATAGGTTATGATTAACTTAACACAAAGACAATTCAAAGGGGGACTTGCAGTGGTACAGTCACTACATGGCTTTTTAGATGAAAATATTCAATATTTGAAAGATAACGGTTTGTATAATGAAATTGATACAATTGAAGGTGCAAATGGACCTGAAATTAAAATCAACGGGAAATCATATATTAACTTGTCTTCAAATAACTATTTAGGACTAGCAACAGATGCAGATTTGAAACAAGCGGCAAAGGATGCAATTGATACACATGGTGTTGGTGCAGGTGCAGTGCGTTCAATCAACGGTACGTTAGATTTACATGATGAGCTAGAAACAACGTTAGCTAAGTTTAAAGGTACAGAAGCTGCAGTTGCGTATCAATCAGGATTTAACTGTAATATGGCAGCCATCTCTGCTGTTATGAATAAAAATGACGCGATATTATCGGATGAATTAAACCATGCTTCTATTATTGATGGTTGTCGTTTATCTAAGGCAAAAATTATCCGCGTTAATCATTCAGATATGGATGATTTAAGAGCTAAAGCAAAAGAAGCAGTCGAATCTGGTCAATATAATAAAGTAATGTATATCACTGATGGTGTGTTTAGCATGGATGGTGATGTTGCAAAATTGCCAGAAATCGTGGAAATTGCTGAAGAATTCGGCTTGATTACTTATGTTGATGATGCACATGGTTCGGGTGTAATGGGTAACGGTGCTGGTACTGTGAAACACTTTGGTTTACAAGATAAGATTGACTTCCAAATTGGTACACTATCAAAGGCTATTGGTGTAGTCGGTGGTTATGTTGCTGGGACACAATCGCTTATTGATTGGTTGAAAGCTCAATCAAGACCATTCTTATTCTCAACATCACTCGCTCCTGGAGACACGAAAGCAATTACTGAAGCTGTGAAGAAGTTAATGGCGTCAACTGAATTACATGACAAACTTTGGGATAATGGAAATTATCTAAAAGCAGGATTGAAGGAATTAGGCTTTAATATCGGAGATTCTGAAACGCCTATTACACCGGTTATTATCGGTGATGAAAAGGAAACACAAGCATTCAGTAGTCGTTTGAAAGAAGAAGGCGTATATGTTAAATCAATTGTCTTCCCAACTGTTCCTAAAGGTACTGGACGTGTACGTAATATGCCAACAGCTGCCCATACAAAGGAAATGCTAGATGATGCATTAGCTGCATTTGAAAAGGTAGGCAAAGAAATCGGTATTATTAAATAATATAGTCAATTTACAGTTAGATTGACTTAATATCATGTCTCAATAAAAGAAGCAACTTGTACATCACATTTTAGATGTTGCAAGTTGCTTTTTAGCTACTATTTATATTTATCATAGATCGCTTTGTTTTTTTCTAGTAATTCTTCCCGACGTTGCTTATTTTGTAAGAATGGGATAGCAAACCATAAAATATGCAACATACTAGCCAAAATAATTAAAATAATCGGTATAAATATTTCAATAATACTTATATCTACGATAAATGAAACAATTACAAATGCTGTAATAGATGGTAAAGCGGAAACAACAACTACAGTGAGTAGTACAAATTGTAATACTTGTGTAGCAGTCGTACTAAATATATCTAATATCAATATACCAATATAGAATAACGTAATAATGGCTAGTAGCGTAATAACCCATCCTGCTGAGATACCATTTTGATTTTCAATATATTTTTGATAAGGGGTCAACATAGGTAAAATAAATAAAAACATCGTAGATAACCAAGATAATATGCCGAAAAACACGAAAAATATTTTAGATGTATTACTGTTCATAAGTAACACCCTCCTTTATCTACCAACCACATGTATACAATGTAAACGACAGTCGTTGTATGCTAAAGGGACATTTTTTGTGCAAATCATGTTAGCGTTTTCATTATATTATATACCCAAAATATAAAATTTTAACGCAGATAAAGTGCTTAGATAGCTTTATTTCTCTTTGCGTATCAGATGTATTATGATAGGTATAAAGTCATTATTATTAATTTGGATAATTGAACGTAATTACACTATAAAATTAGATAAAGGTTGTTAATCATTGAAACAAAATTTAAGGTTGCAATTCAGTACTCAACGGCTTATCATAAGACCGTTGGAAGAAAATGACTATGAAATTTGGCTTTCTGGATTTATAAATCGTAAACCATCACAACATCAATTTGATGAGGGACAAGTTGATATGTCTGATGCGACTCAACCCTGGTTTACTGAGTTGGTTGAACGTCAACGCCAGGCGAGAAATGCTGATGATTTATATATTTTTGCAATTTTCGATAAGGTGAGTGCTACTCATATTGGCATGCTAGATTTGAAAAATTTGAGTAGAGATGCATTTCAATGGGCAGAGATTGGTTATTTTATTCATAATCAATATTGGCGTCAAGGCTATGCCTTTGAAGCGATATCGGAATTAATTAAACAAGCTAAAGATAATTTTAAGTTTCACCGACTAGAAGCACATATTGATATTGGAAATAAACCATCGCAACATTTAATTGAAAAGCTAGGATTTCACTATGAATGTTTAAGAAAGGGATTTATTTTCCAAGATGGCGCATGGACGGATCAACTCGTTTATTATCAGAATTTACACGATGATCCAATAAATATTTAAGGAAAGAGAAAGGAGCGTTGACATGATGGAATTTAGAGAGTTAACAATGAGTGATGAATCTTTGTATTGTGATTATATGAGTGAATGGATTGACCATGACGAACAAGTTGTGCCAGCAGCAACGAATATTGTTAAATATGATAACTTTGAGACATTAGTTCATGAGTTGGCAGATAACAAATCACGTAATTCAGAAATTGATAATACGACCTTATTTTTGATTGATGAAAATGAAATCATTGGAGCAGCAAATATTCGTCATGATTTAAACGATCACTTGAAGCGTGTTGGCGGTCATATTGGATATGGAGTACGTAAGAAACATCGTGGTAAAGGGTATGGAAATAAGATATTAAAGAAATCATTAGATTATTTGTCACGTATTGGTGTTCAAGAAGCATTAGTGACATGCGACGAATCCAATAAAGCGTCTGCTGCTGTGATAAAGCATAATGGTGGCGAAGAAATTGAACCCGCATTGTTAGATGATGGGACAGTCATACGTCGATTTCAAATTGAAATTAGTTAAGGTCATTCATACTATATAAAATAATTTACTCAAGCCTTTTGGCATAAATGCAAAACTGTGTTTATGTCGAAAGGCTTTTTTTTTATACGCTTTTTTATAGATGTATAGATATTAATTATATTTTAAAGTTTTGTAAAATTAGCTAATGCAAAATAATTAAAGTGCAAAAGACTATTGTGAAAAACAGAAATGTTTGGTTTAATAGAATTAAATTTTGTTTTTTGGGAGGTTTATATGGAAAATACAATCGATTTATCGAAAATCATGAGTATTCTTAAAAAAAATATTAAGTTACTTATCTTATTGCCTTTAATCGGTTTGATTATTAGTGCAATAATTACTTTCTTTTTTATAACACCAAAATATGAAGCAACTACACAGGTGTTAGTGAATGAGAAAGAAAAAGATCAACAAATGATGGCACAAGAAGTACAAAGTAATATACAACTGGTTAATACATATTCAGAAATAGTAAGAAGTCCACGAATTATTGATGAAGTTTCAAAAAAATTAAAGCACAATTATACACCAAATGAATTAACAGGAATGTTAAATGTATCCAATCAAGCCGAAACTCAATTATTAAATATTTCAGTTAAGAGTAAAAGTAAAAAAGATGCAGAAATCATCGCCAATACATTCGCAAAAGTATTTAGCAAAGAAGTTCCAGATATTATGAGCGTGGATAATGTATCTGTCTTATCTAGTGCAGATGGTACTGCTTCTAAGGTTGAACCTAGAATAGCAATTAATTTAGTGCTTGGAATTGTATTTGGATTATTTGTAGCATTGTTATTTATTGTATTGAAAGAAATGTTTGATAAACACATTAGAACTGAGGAACAAGTTAAAGAAGAGTTTAATATTCCAGTATTAGGATCAATTCAAAAATTTGAATAAGAAAGGAATTTATTATGGCAAAGAAGAATAAGGGTGCAACAAAAATATCGCCACTTTTTACGTATGACAAACCAAAGTCCATTATAAGTGAGAAATTCAGAGGTATCCGTTCGAATATTATGTTTTCAAATGCAGATAAAGAAATCAGTAGCATATTGATTACTTCAGAAAAGGCTTCATCTGGTAAAAGTACCATTTCTGCAAATATTGCAATTACATATGCTCAAGCTGGCTATAGAACTTTAATTATTGACGGAGACATGCGTAGAGCAACTCAACATTATGTATTCAATTTAACTAACAATAGTGGCCTTTCAAATTTGATTATTGGTAAAACACTAGAAATAGATGCAATTAAAGAGACACATATTGAAAACCTTGACGTATTAACTTCTGGACCGGTACCACCAAACCCGTCAGAATTGATAACAACTAGAAAGTTCCGTGAATTATATCAAAAATTAGCTACTGAATATGACTTTATCATTATTGATACACCACCAGTTAATACAGTGACTGATGCACAATTATATGCACAAATTGTGAGAGATTGCATTTTAGTTATTGATAGTGAAAAAAGTGATAAAAGTGAAGTTAAAAAGGCAAAAGAACTCATTGAACAATCAAACGGCAAAGTTATTGGTGCAGTTTTAAACAAAGCAGCTAAAGATAATTCTTCAAGTTATTACAACTATTATGGGGATGGAAATGATGATTGATATACATAACCATATTTTATATGGCATCGATGATGGACCAAAATCACTTGAAGATGCCATTGAACTTATTAGGCAGGCAATGTCAGAGGGTGTAACAGGTATTGTGGCAACTCCACATCATTTACACCCTAAATTTTCAAATGATATCAATAGTATTCAAGAAAAGCTTATTGTATTGGATACTGCACTGAAACATCAAGACTTGAATATTGATTTATATTATGGACAAGAAATTAGGATTACTGATCAAATTTTAACAGATATTGAAGCAGGAAAAATAACAGGAATAAATGGGTCAAATTATTTATTAATTGAGTTTCCTTCAAATGAAGTACCAGTTTATACGAATAAATTATTTTATGAAATTCAAACAATGGGATACATACCAATCATCGCGCATCCAGAGAGAAACAAAGCTATTGTACAAGATTTGGATGTGCTTTTTGAGTTGGTCGATGGTGGTGCTTTGGCGCAATTGACCTCTGGGTCGTTAGCAGGCGATTCTGGAAAGAATATTAAAAAGACTTCGCTCAAAATGATTGAAAATGATTTAGTCCATTTTATAGCATCAGATGCGCATAGTGTTGACCAAAGGCCATTTTTAATGGATATATTATTGCAAGATAAAAGTTTGAAAAATTACAGAGATGAAATAGAAGGCTATTTTATCAATGCTGAAAAATTGATTAAGAATGAAAAGATTATAAAAGGACGTCCAACTAAAGATTATAAACAAAAGAAATGGTTTGGCATTTTTTAGAATAAATTTTAGTGAATGAGGGGATTAGGTGACACATCTTTCTATCAGAGTGCGATTAATGTTGCTTATATTTATAGATTCATTAATCGTAACATTTTCAGTGTTTTTGGGCTATTTAATTTTAGAACCGTTTTTTGAGAGTTATTCAATAAGAATTTTAATGATTTCAGCAATTAGTTTATTGATATTTCACCATCTCTTTGCAGCAATATTTAATTTATATCATCGTGCATGGGAATATGCGAGTGTCAGTGAATTGCTACTTGTTGTTCAATCTGTGACATGTTCTATATTAGCAACAATTGTTGTTGTACCACTAATTACATGGCAAGCACCATTCTTAAGATTATATTTTATTACGTGGATGATGCATATCATATTAATTGGTGGATCAAGAATATTTTGGAGAGTCTATAGAAAATATGTTGTTGGTAAGACAGTTAAGAAGAAACCAACACTGATTGTTGGTGCTGGTCAGGGCGGTTCATTATTAATTAGACAAATGTTAAGAAGTCCAAATATGGGCATGGAACCTGTACTGGCAGTTGACGATGATGTTAATAAGCAAAAAATTGTAATTACTGAAGGTGTGAAAGTTCAAGGATACATAAAGGACGTACCACATTTAGTGAACAAATATAAAATTAAAAAAATTATTATAGCAATACCTACTTTATCATCAAGTCGAATGAAGGAAATTAATGATATTTGTAATATTGATGGCGTGGAAATCTTCAAAATGCCTAATATTGATGATGTACTTTCAGGTGCACTGGAAGTTAATCAATTAAAGAAAGTGAAAATTGAAGATTTACTTGGAAGAGAACCAGTTGAACTAGATATGGCAATGATATCAAGACAATTGACGAATCAAACCATTTTAGTAACGGGTGCAGGTGGCTCGATTGGATCAGAAATTTGTCGGCAGGTTTGTAAGTTTAATCCAAAGCGCATTATCTTATTAGGTCACGGTGAAAATAGTATTTATTTAATACATCAAGAACTGATGAAAAAATATAATGGGAAAATTGAAATTATACCTGTAATTGCAGATATTCAAAATAAACAAAGAATGTTAGAAGTAATGCAAGAGCATAAACCGTATGCAGTATACCATGCAGCTGCACATAAACATGTACCGATGATGGAATACAATCCTAAAGAGGCAGTTCGTAATAATATACTAGGTACAAAAAATACAGCAGAATCTGCAAAACATGTTGGTGTGAAGAAATTCGTAATGATTTCAACTGATAAAGCAGTTAACCCTCCAAACGTAATGGGTGCTACGAAACGTGTGGCTGAAATGATTATACAGAGCTTAAATGATGAAACAAGTAAGACAAGCTTTGTAGCAGTAAGGTTTGGAAATGTGCTAGGTTCTAGAGGTTCAGTGATCCCACTGTTTAAGAAGCAAATTGAAGCGGGTGGACCTGTTACTGTTACGCATCCGGATATGACACGTTACTTTATGACGATACCCGAAGCTTCTAGATTAGTATTACAAGCAGGCGCATTAGCACAAGGTGGAGAGGTATTTGTGCTAGATATGGGTGAGCCAGTAAAAATAGTAGATCTTGCTAAAAATCTAATTCGCTTAAGCGGTAAGAAAGAAGAAGATATTGGCATTGAGTTCTCTGGTGTGAGACCAGGTGAGAAGTTATTCGAAGAATTACTCAATGAAGATGAAATACATCCAGAGCAAGTCTATGAAAAAATTTATAGAGGCAAGGTTAGTAAAGAAGAGTTGTCTAAACTGGAAAGCTTTGTCATTGATATTACAAATGAATTTGATAAAGAAAAGTTATTGGATTATGTAAATAAAAACTGAAAAATTTATTTTTATGAAAGGTGATTAAATCAATGGAGATAAATAGAAAAATTGCAGTAATAGGTCTAGGATATGTAGGAATGCCACTAGCAGTTGCATTTTCTAAACATTTTGACGTAATTGGTTTTGATGTTGATAAAGATAAAATAGAGAAATACAAAAATTATATTGATCCAACTGGGGAAATAGGAGAAGAAGGATTAAGGCAAACAAATATGAAATTTACAGATAATGAAACTGATTTAGAAAATGCAGATTTTTACATAATTACTGTACCCACTCCTATAAATCAAGATAATACACCTAATTTAAAGCCAGTTGAAGGTGCTACATCAATAGTTTCTAAGTATATAAGTGAGGGTGATTATATAATTTACGAATCTACAGTATATCCGGGTGTCACTGAAGATATTTGTGTACCTCTAATTGAAAATATATCCGGATTGAAATGTGGAACTAATTTTAAAGTTGGATATTCTCCGGAGAGAATTAATCCAGGTGATAAAAAAAATACTGTTGAAAACATTGTTAAAATTGTATCTGGAATTGATGAAGAATCATTAAGTATGATTGCTAAAATATATGGAACTGTTATAAAAGCAGGTATCCATAAAGCATCATCTATTAAAGTTGCTGAGAGCGCTAAAGTTGTTGAAAACAGTCAACGGGATATAAATATTGCATTTATGAATGAATTGTCACAAGTGTTTAGTTTGATGGGCATTAATACATTCGAAGTAATTGAAGCAATGAATACTAAATGGAATGCATTAGGTTTTTATCCAGGACTAGTAGGTGGTCATTGCATAGGTGTTGATCCATACTATTTTATATATCAAGCAGAAAATTTAGGATATTACTCGCAAATAATATCTTCAGGTAGAAAAATAAACAACCAAATGGCACAATTCATAGCGAAAAATGTAATTAAAGAATTAATGAAATCACAAAACCGCTCAAGTAATAATGTTGTAATAGCAGGTTTAACTTTTAAAGAAAATACACCAGATTTTAGAAATTCAAAAGTATTAGATGTGATTCAAGAATTGAATGAATATGGTATAAAACCTAAAGTGGTGGATCCATATATTGAAAGTTTTACAGAAAAAGTAGATGCAGAAGTTATGAACGATTTTAAAATAGAAAAACCAGTTGATGTATTAATTTATGCAGTTGATCATGATGAATTTAAAGATAAAGAAGATGAAGAATTCATAGATATGCTAGATAAAGATAATTCTATAATTATTGATTTGAAAAATAGATTCAAAGAATATCAAAGCGATAGAATCAAATATTGGTCGTTATAGTAGAAAGAAGGATACGTATGAATATATTGCATATTAATAGTAATTATCTACATTCACCCTTATATAGTGAAATGATAAAAAAATTAGAAAATATAAATGTTACAAATGATGTTATAATGCCTAGAAAAATTAATGACAATCAACATGTAAAAAATAATCTTACGATTAATAATGCAAAAATATATAACTCTCAATTTTTAACTAATATGGATAGATTTTTATATTTTCATAAGCAAAATAAAATTCAAAAGTGGATATTGAATGAAAATATAAAGTTTGACAGTTATGATTTAATTCATGCGCATACGTTATTTTCAGATGGTTATCAAGCATTGAAATTACACAAACCTTATGTTGTTACAGTTAGAAATACAGATGTGAATTATTATTTAAAATACTTTAAACATTTAAAACCAACTGCCAAAAAGATCATTAACAATGCAAAAAAGCTAATATTTCTTTCTGAATCATATAAAGAAAAAACGTTACAAACTATATTTAAACAAGGTGAAGAACGAAATAAAAATTTAGAAAAATCAATAGTAATTCCTAATGGTATAAATGATTTTTGGATTAATAACATAAATAATAAAAATAAACAAATTACTGATGAAATCAACGTTCTATTTGTAGGTAGAGTGATGAAAAATAAGAACATAAAATTTTTAGCAGAAAATATAAATGAAGTAAATCTTAATTCTAAAGTGAATATCTATATAGTAGGAGAAATTATAGAAGAAAGTTACTATAATGAGTTGAAAAAATATGAGAATTTAAAATTTTTAGGTAAAAAGACAAAAGAAGAAATAATACAATTAATGCAAGATATGCATATATTTACTTTAATTTCGCACCATGAAACATTTGGATTAGTTTATTTAGAAGCTATAAGCCAGAATTTACCAGTGTTGTATACAAAGGGTGAAGGGTTTGATAATTATTTCATGGATGGTGAAGTGGGATACGCTGTAGATATAAATTCTAATGAGGATTTAATAGAAAAAACTAACAAAATTATTAAACAGTATGATGAATTTCAAAATAGATTATCAACAATTAATAAGCAAGATTTCAGTTGGGAAATGAATGCTTATAAACATAAGACTATTTACGAATCACTAATAAATAAAGAAAGTAATATCCAATGAAATTCATAAAAGATGTAATTTTTAATGTATTGGCACAAGCTATGTTTATTGCAGTACAACAATTAATATTATTTCCTGTTTTTGAAAAAAATTTAGGACAAAAGGAATTCGGTTGGTTTTTATTAATCTACGGTGTATTTAATGTTATTACTGTCACTATTGCTACAAGTTTCACTAATTTATATCAAAAGAAATTTAGTACTTTTTTGAATTCGTTCAAAAAAGTGAATGAATACTATGTTTTTTATAAAATAATGATCATTTATATTGGTATTTTTTGCATTATTGGAATAATAGGTGCTTTGGTCTTTAAACTTGGATTTATTATTTATTTACTACTTATGCTATTAATTATATTTACTACAAGTAGAATGTTTTTAATTGTATGGTATAGAGTGCACAAAAATTTCACGAAAATACTTTTAATAAATAGTGTTTTAAGCTTACTATACGCATTTTTATATATAGTGAATATTACAACTATTACCCAAATACTATTATTTTTTGTAGTTATTGAAATACTAATTAATGGGCTAGTTTATTTGATTTGTAAAATTCGAATAAAGGATTTAATAAAATCTAAAAATTTAAACTTTGCTCATGCTGATTTAAATTTTTTAATGATTTCTGGATTTGCTGGGTCATTACTAAACTATGTAGATAGATTTATTATTACTGCTTTATTAGGTGCATCAAGTGTGACTATATTCTATGTTGCAACATTACCTACTAAATTAATGTTATTTCCTTTTAATATGTTGTCATCCGTGGTGCTAAGTTACTTAGCAAGCTCTGAAAAATTGAAAAGATCATTGAAAATAAAAATTTTAATATCATTACCATTTATATTGTTAATTGTTTTTATTTCTACTTACTATATTGGAATTGTACTCATTCAATTTTTATATAAACAGTATTTAAATGATATTACTCACATATACAGTATAGTAACAATTACATTCGGATTGATTTGTCTAGACAGTATTTTAAGAAGCTTTTTATTGAAATTTTACTCAATAGGAAGAAAAACAATTTTAGACGTAATAACTTTAATTGTATTTGTTCTTCTATCTATAATATTTGTATTTTATTTTAAATCGATAGTTTCCATAGCTGTAGCACAGTTACTAACATATACATTGAAAGTATTAGTTGAAGTAATTATTTTAAGTAGATTAGAAGTTGAGTAATGAAATAAAGGTAATTTATGGAATATACAGGAAATTTGAAAATGGAGGGGGAAAATGAATAATAATGGAATGACTAGCAGATATACTGTTAGAGTCTCGAGTATAGTTTTATTTTCACTATATGCACTATTATTACTTGGGTCTTTAAATGCAACCGAGTCGAATTTTTCTAAAATAGGATTAAGTTCAATATTCATAGTTCTATTATTCACAACTTTAGGTTTAATTATATTTATAATCACAAAAAAGAATTTTTTGCCCGTACAAATATTGGTATTTAGTACAATTCTAATAGCACTAATAGTATGTATTTTTTCAATTATAGACAATGGATTTGGGTTAAAAGATGCAGTTAATACTGCTCAGATGATTCTATGTTTCAATTTATTACTTTATTTATCATTTATAAAAGTTGATTATTCAAATTTAAAGGCATTAAACATCTCAGTATTAGTATTTATGTTTATTCATTTTTTTATCTGGATTGCTTTAGGATTTCCAAGAATGTTTGCAAGTATTTATAATAATTCAAATTTAATTGGTCCATATATGTTTTATACTTCATTCTTTTTGATTTTAGGGATAAAATATTCAAAATTTAAAATTATATACATATTTGGTCTTTTCCTAAGCATCATCTTAGTTTTAGCTAGTGACACAAGGTCTATTTTATTAAGTATTTTTGTTGCATTTATTGTCTTTATATTTTGGAAATTAATAACAAGAAATAAATTAATAGCAGTTATTTCTTTTTCTGTATTAATGATTTTATTGTTAATGTTTATTTTTATTTATCCAATACTTCCATATTTTCATTTCTTTACCCCAATAGAGCAATGGATGCTTACACATACAGGTAAAAGTATAATGTCGGGAAGAAATGATATTTGGGTACCTTTGATTGAAATGATTAATTTAAAACCATATATTGGTTATGGTCCTGGTGCAATGGCAAGTGAGTTAATTGCTACAGACCAATCTCCACATAATTTATATTTAAATGTATTAATGCAACTAGGTTATATAGGTTTAATGGCATTTATATTGTTACTTTTAATTTTTTGGTTAGCAATATCTGAAGTTAAGAATAATTTTATTATTAGATTGGTAGGAAGTTACTTTATTGCTATTTTAATACATCAATCTTTTGAAATAACTTTGTTCCAAAATCAGTTATCTGTTGGTTTGTTACAATGGTTTATTTTAGGTATTGGATTTAGTATAGCTATAAATTCAAAATTAAAGGAAAACGCATAAATACTTTTGTTAAGGAGATTATAATATGAAAAAAGTATGGATTTTAAATCACTATGCAACTGATAATTATTTTAATGAAGGAGGTAGACATTACTGGATTTCTCAATTTTTATTGGAAAAAGGTTATGATGTTAATATTATATGTGCAAATACTAGACATAATTCAAATGATGTAGTTAATGTTTCAAAAGGTACATTTTCGAAATCTATTAAAAATAACATACCGTTCACATTTATAAAATCAACTCCTTATAAAAAAAATAATCATAAGAGAATATTTAACATTTTAAGTTTCACATTAAATTTATTAAGAACCAATAAAAAACTTGCCGATGAAATTGGAAAACCAGATATAATTTTAGCTTCAAGTGTACACCCTTTAACGTTAGTAGCAGGATTAAGAATGGCAAAATTTTGGAATATACCTTGTATTGTTGAAATTAGAGATTTATGGCCTGAAAGTATCGTAGCTTATGGAATATTAAGTGAAAATAACGTGCTAAGTAAATTGATGTATAAAGGTGAAAAATGGATATATCAAAAAGCAGATTCAATAATCATGACTTGGGAAGGTGGTTATGATTATATTAAAAATAAAGGTTGGTTTAACAAAGTAAATAAAGATAAGATACATCATATTAGTAATGGTGTTGTATTAAACTCCTTTTATAACAATAGTGAAAATTATAAAATTACCGATAATGATTTAAATAACAAAAGCTTGAAAACATTTGTTTACACAGGATCAATAAGAAAAGTAAATAATTTAGAGTTGTTGGTTAAAGCTGCAAAAATAATACAAGAAAAAAATAATAAGTCAAATATAAAAATACTAGTTTATGGTGATGGAGAAGAAAAGCATCATTTAGAAGAAATGGTGAAAAATCTATCACTTAAAAATATTGAATTCAAAGGTAGTGTACCTAAGAAATATGTACCATATATTTTGGAACATTCATATGTGAATATTTTACATAATAAGAGTACTGTTTTAGATAAATACGGTCAGAGTCAAAATAAGTTGTTTGAATATTTAGCAGCAGGAAATTCAATACTCCAAACATATACTACAGGCTATAGTGTTATTGATAAATATGAATGTGGGCAGTGTGTAGCAAAGCAAAGTCCTGAAAGTATTGCCAATGCTATCTTAGATATGGCTAGTAATGAAAGTAGAATATACAATGAAGGACAAAATGCTAAAGATGCTGCAAAGCATTATGATTTTGAAGTTCTAACAGATAAATTGGTTGATTTGATAGAAAAATAAAAAGGGTGAGTGCATGTTAAAAAGATTGTTTGACTTTTCTGTAAGTTTATTTGGATTGATACTAAGTGCACCAATTTTAATTATTTCTTACTTTTTAATCGCGACAAAGCTAGGAAAGCCTGTGTTATTTAGACAAATTAGACCAGGTAAAAATGAAGTGCCATTTGAAATCTTTAAATTTCGTACTATGACGGATGAAAAGGACAGTCATGGTGAACTGTTGCCAGATGATCAAAGAATGACCAAATTAGGCGCTGCTATTAGAAAAACAAGTGTTGATGAGTTGCCACAATTATTTAATGTGTTAAAAGGTGATCTAAGTTTAGTAGGACCAAGACCGTTATTAATGGAATATTTACCCTTATATAATGAAGAACAGAAAAAACGTCATCAAGTTAAACCAGGCATAACAGGTTGGGCTCAAGTCAATGGTCGTAACGCAATTACTTGGGAACAAAAATTCAAATTAGATGTTTGGTATGTAGAAAATCAGTCTTTCAAATTGGATATGTATATTCTTTATAAAACTGTTCAAAATGTTTTACAAAAGAAAGATATTAATGCTACGGATCATGTCACAACAGAGAAATTTAGAGGTAATTTATGATGAAAAAGGTTGTAATCATTGGTAATGGCGGTCATGCCAAAGTCATAAAGGATGTTATTAATGCACAGGGTGAATTTATCTTGGCTGGTTATTTAGACAATAACATTGATAATTATTATGAAGAAAGTGGATGCTTTTATGATAATTTATCACATTTAGAGCGCTATCGTAATGATTATTACTTTATTATTGCCATTGGTAATAATAAAGTAAGGGCACAAATTTTTGAGCAAAGTAATATAGCGATTAAGCAGTTCGCGAAAGTGATTCATCCTACTGCAATCATCAGTCCTTATAGTGAGATAGGCTATGGAACAGTGGTAATGCCGAATGCTGTTGTTAATGCAGATACGGTTATAGGTGAACATGTCATTATAAATACGAGTGCTGTTGTAGAACATGATAATCGCATAGGAGATTATGTTCATATTTCACCTGGAGCAATGCTAGCTGGTGGTGTTTCAGTGGGGAGGCAAACACATGTAGCTATAGGCGCCAAAGTCATACCGCAAATTAATATAGGCCAAGATTGTGTCATCGGTGCAGGTGCTACTGTTATTAATGATATTGAATCGTATCAAACGGTTGTAGGGACACCTGCAATATCTAAGGAGTGAATATAATTGGAAAATGAAAGAGTATTCTTGTCTAGACCGCATATGGGCGGAGACGAACTAGATTTTATCAACCAAGCATTTGAACAAAACTGGATTGCTCCATTAGGAGAAAATGTTACTGGATTTGAAAATGATATAAAAGCATATGTTGGTGTGAATGAGGCTTTAGCAGTAAGTAGTGGAACAGCTGCGATTCATTTAGCCTTGATAGAAAGTGAAGTTGGTGTAGGAGATATTGTATTTTGTTCATCATTAACATTTTGTGCGACGTCTAATCCTATTTTATATCAAGGTGCAACACCCGTACTTATCGATTCTGAATTAGATTCTTGGAATATGTCTCCAAATGCACTTGAAAAAGCTTTTGAAAAATACGCAGCAAAGGGCCAATTGCCTAAAGCTGTGATTGTAGTTAATTTATATGGTCAATCTGCACAATTAGATAAAATAAAAGCACTTTGTGACCAATATAAGGTTATATTGATTGAAGATGCGGCTGAATCGTTAGGGTCTGAGTATCAAGGTGCAATGAGTGGTAGCTTAGGAGATTATGGAATATTTTCATTTAATGGCAACAAGATCATCACAACAAGTGGTGGAGGAATGTTAGTAACTCACAGTAAATCTAATAGAGATCATGCATTGTTCTTGTCTACACAAGCTCGAGACAAAGCGTTACATTATCAACACAGTGAGTTAGGTTATAACTATAGATTAAGTAACATTTCTGCTGGAATTGGTAGAGGACAAATGAAAGTGTTAGATAAGCGAGTTGAAAGAAGAAGAGCAATCTTTGATAAATATCAACGTGAACTAAGTAATATCGAAGGGCTCGAATTCCAACCTGAATTAAAAGATTCCAAATCAAATCGCTGGCTCACAGCGTTGACTATTGATGAAAGTAAAGCTGGTTTCTCTGCAAATGACATAATTCATAAATTAGATGAAGCAAATATTGAGGCACGACCAGTATGGAAGCCTATGCATTTACAACCACTATATAAAGATTATGACTTTATTTTTGATCATGAGGATAATGCTAAATTCCTATTTGATCATGGTGTCTGTCTACCATCTGGATCAGATATGACTGAAGCACAACAAGATAAAGTCATTGCTATAATCAAAGAACTAAAATAATAAAATTAGTAATAACAATTTATACTGAATTAAGTATAGTTGTTGATGTTCTGTCATTTTATAATAGTGATTTATCACTGAATTTCGAAACAGGCTAAAACATTAAGTAACAATGTTTTAGCCTGTTTTTTTCACCTTAAAAAGTCAAATTAATATCTTTAACTGTTGTTAAAGCAAACAATTAATAATTAGCGCAATTACTGTGTGCAGAATGGCAGTGCAATATTTAACTAGAATACCATTTATCAATCCTTCTAAGTATACGAACTGCTATAAAAAGACTTTCAACTGAAGATAAAGTATAATAAATATTAGTACTAGGTGCTAAATACCTAAATGAAATATGTAATTATCAACGATAGAAATGAGGGATATGATGTCTAAAGTAATTCAAAATTTAGAATCTGCATTTGAGGGCTTAACGGATGGCATGTCGATATTAGCAGGTGGATTTGGGTTGTGTGGTATACCGGAGCATTCAATTGAAGCAATTCGTGCTAAGGGGACGAAGGGTTTAACAGTGGTGAGTAATAATTGAGGCGTAGATGATTTTGGTTTAGGTAGATTACTGGAAAATAAGCAAATTGATAAGATGGTTAGTTCTTATGTAGGTGAAAATAAAATCTTTGAGCAACAGTTAATTAATGGTGAATTGGATGTGGAATTAACGCCACAAGGTACATTAGCTGAGAAATTGCGTGCAGGTGGTGCTGGTATTCCGGCATTTTATACGAAGACGGGTGTCGGTACGCTTGTCGCTGAAGGTAAGGAAACGCGTGACTTTGATGGTGAAACATTTCTTATGGAGCGAGCAATAACAGGGGATTATGGCATTGTTAAGGCGAAAAAGGCGGATACTTTTGGTAATTTAGTCTTTGAGAAGACTGCGCGTAATTTTAATCCGCTATGTGCCATGGCTGCAACGACTACAGTTGTTGAGGTTGAGGAATTAGTAGAAATTGGTGAAATTGACCCAGATGAGGTACATTTGTCTGGTGTTTATGTGGATTATATTTATTTAGGGAAGTATTTTGAAAAGAGAATAGAGAAACGCACTGTAAAGGAGGCTAATCATGAGTAAACAAATCCAAAGGCAAAGGATTATTCAACGTGCAGCGAAAGAAATTGAAAGTAATATGGTTATTAATCTTGGTATCGGTATGCCGACATTAGTTGCCAATGAGCTTAATGATCATGTGCAGAATGTTTACTTCCAATCTGAAAATGGTTTATTAGGTATTGGACCTTATCCAACGGAGGATGAAGTAGATGCTGATTTAATCAATGCGGGTAAGGAGACGGTTACTGCTGCTAAAGGTGCATCATTCTTTGATAATGCAGAGTCCTTTGCCATGATTAGAGGTGGTCATATCGATTTGGCCATTCTAGGTGGTATGGAAGTTTCTGAGAAGGGTGATCTAGCAAATTATATGATTCCTGGGAAATTAGTCAAAGGTATGGGTGGCGCCATGGATTTAGTCGTTGGCGCAAAGAAAGTGGTTGTGATAATGGATCATATGAATAAGCATGGAGAGTCTAAAATTAAGGCACAGTGTGAGTTACCGTTAACTGGTGCGCAAGTGGTGGATACATTAATTACTGATTTGGCAGTATTTCAATTTGAACATGGTGTGATGCAGTTAATAGAACTACAAGAGGGTGCGACGTTAGAGCAAGTTGAAGCAAGTACTGACGCGTACTTTGAAAATCATTTAAAGTAGGTGTGAACAATGGTCAAAGATAAAGTGACGATAATTACGGGTGCGGCAAGTGGTATTGGTCTTGGCATTGCAAAGGTATTTCTTGAACATGGAGCAAAGGTCGTATTGGCTGACATGAATAAAGAGAAATTAACTAGTGAGGTAGAGCAGTTAATTGCATCGGGGTACGATTGTATGGCAATTCAAGTAGATGTCACAGATGAAATGGCTGTTCAACAAATGATAGACCAGACCGTAGAGCAATATGGTCGTTTGGATGTATTGTTTAATAATGCTGGACTTCAGCATGTTGAAGCGATAGAGTCATTTCCAACAGATAAATTTAGACAAATGATTGATATTATGTTGACGGGAAGCTTTATTGGTACGAAATATGCTTTACCAATTATGAAGGCGCAACAAAGTGGCAGAATCTTAAATATGGCTTCAATTAATGGTGTGATAGGATTTTCTGGAAAGGCAGCTTATAATAGTGCGAAACATGGCATTATTGGTTTGACGAAAGTAACAGCATTGGAAACGGCTACAGATGGTATTACTGTGAATGCGATTTGTCCTGGATATATAGATACACCATTAGTTAGAAATCAGATGGCTGATTTAGCTAAGCATAGAGGTGTGAGTGTGGAAGCGGTACTTGAGGATGTATTATACCCATTGATTCCACAAAAGCGTTTGGTTGATATTGCTGATGTTGCGAATTATGCGTTGTTCTTATGCAGTGATGGCGGAAAGAGTGTGACAGGTCAATCTATATTAATTGATGGTGGTTATACTGCACAATAATTATTATAAATATGTGTGATTTAGAGTTGTCATGTTTTATGTTATGTTTGAAGAAATAGTATTCAGATAAGGTGTAATAAACATGAAACGGTATGATGCGCAATTTTCAGAAATGCTTACTATAATAGTACCAGTTATTCTGGTCTTATTATCAAACTTTATAGATAAATCGTCATATCATTTAGTATTAATGACACTATATGTAATTGTTTTTGGGTACGTAGTAATTAGAAAGCTAATTACTACGGTACAGGCTATTGATAATTATCGACATACAAGGCAACCGGTGTTTATAACGGTGAAGGCAGATTTGTGGTTGGCCTTTACTTTATACATAATATTTATGATGTGTATTGTCGGTATCATTTATACGATTTTATTTTGGCAGTGGCCAGTAAATATTGTAGTTATAGCATGTATTGTGGGAGTGATTTGCCTGCTAATATTTATTACAAGTATCTTGGGTAAACGCTCATTTGTCTTTAGTGATAATCATGAACAGTAGGGGTGTTTTATGCTTTATATTAATGCAGAGGAACAAGAGAAATTGTTAAATATGGAAGAAGTCGTTGATGCGGTTGCACAATCATTGCGTGCTTATTCTGAAGGCAAGACGGATACGCCGTTGCGTTACGTATTACCATTTAATGAGGATAATCGCTATTTAGTAATGCCGGCATTATCAGATGAATTAAAAATAGTTGGCTTGAAAACGGTGACGGTTGCACCTAATAATTCAAAACAAGGTAAGAATACAATTGTTGGTTCGGTTATTTTATCAGACTATGAAACTGGTGAAACGTTGGCTGTTCTGGAAGGTTCTTATTTAACTAAAATTCGTACGGGTGCAATTTCTGGTGTAGCCACTCAGTATCTTGCGCGCAATGATGCATCGACTTTATGTGTTATTGGTACAGGTGATCAAGCTCAAGGACTCATTGAAGCGGTACTTGCAGTGAGAGATATTAAGCGAATTCAGTGCTTTAATCGTACGTATGACAAAGCTGTGAAATTTGCTGAGATGGTACAGCAACAACATAAAAAAATAGAGGTTGAAGTATATGAGCGAGTAGAGCATGCTATTGCTAGTGCTGATGTGATTGTTACTGCAACCAATGCTCAGACACCAGTGTTTGACCAAATGTTAGAGCCTGGGGTACATGTTAATGCGGTAGGTTCATTTAAACCAGATATGCAAGAGTTGCCATCTCAATTAATCGCGAACGCGGATAAGGTAGTTGTAGAAGCTGAATCTGCTGCTTTAGAAGAAACAGGCGATTTGCTTACACCTATATCAGAAGGTGAATTTACGGCAAATGATTTGCATGGCGAATTGGGACATATCGTTGCAAAACGCTTGGAAGGCAGAGTCTCAGATGACGAAATTACGGTATTTAAATCTGTAGGTGTTGCTATAGTAGATATTGTGGTAGCAAATTATTTTTATCGTAAAAAGTTAAATGCATAATAGTAATCTATCATAAGAGGTTGACCATTGGCGTGCTTTAGTTTGCGAATGCAATATTAAAAGTGTCATAACAGCGATGGGGCCTCTTTTTTTAATATATAAAAACTTTATTGTGTAACCAAATTAATATTTAAAATTAATTTATAGCATAGTAAGATAGTGATAAGAAATATACATAATAATTAGGGGTGGCGTAATTGAATAAAATCGCAAAGTATTTAACAGTTTTTTCTTTAGCAAGTACTATGACTTTATCGACAACGGTGACTGCAGATGCAAACACTACTACAGCAACGAAACAATCGGAAGTAAAGCAACAAGCATCAACTGAGCAACAGGTTAATCTAGGTGCAGAGAATATCATGGCAGTTTCATGGTATCAAAATTCTGCTGAAGCTAAGGCTTTATATTTACAGGGGTATAACACAGCAAAGACGAATTTAGATCAAGAATTGAAAAAACATAAAAAGAATAATGGACATAAGAAATTAGCGATTGCATTAGATATTGATGAAACAGTATTGGATAATTCGCCTTATCAAGGTTATTCTGCATTACATAATAAATCATATCCAGAAGGTTGGCATGAATGGATTCAAGCAGCTAAAGCTAAACCAGTTTATGGTGCTAAAGATTTCTTGCAATATGCTGATAAAAAAGGTGTAGATATTTATTATATTTCTGATCGCGATAAGGACAAAGATTTTAAAGCAACTAAAGAAAATTTAATTGCGCAAGGATTACCACAAGCAACAGATCAACATATTATGTTAAAAGGTAAGAATGACAAAAACAAAGCAGAGCGTCGCGATAAAGTTAGAAAAAATCATAAATTAGTTATGTTATTTGGTGATAATTTATTGGACTTTGATGATCCTCAACAACCGACACAAGCTTCACGTGAACAATTAGTAAATAAACACCAAAAAGATTTTGGTAAGAAGTATATTATTTTCCCTAATCCAATGTATGGTAGTTGGGAATCAGTGTTATATAATAATGACTTCAGTCAATCTGATGCTAAAAAGGATCAATTACGTAAGCAGTCTATCCAATATTTTGACCCTGAAACAAGTGCAATTAAGCAAGGTCAAACAACAAATAGCAATTAATAGTTGCAGGTAGAGCCACTAAAATGTGACAATAATCCAATATCATATGACTAGTAAATGGTGAATAGAAGTTAAATGCGTATAAGGTGGTTAAGAAAAATGAAATCAATATTATTAATTGGTCAATCTAATATGGCTGGACGTGGCTTTATAGATAGCGTATCTCCGATTATTGATGAGCGTATCAAAGTATTGAAAAATGGTCGTTGGCAAATGATGGCTGAACCTATTCATGGTGACAGATCTGTTGCGGGTATTGGTCCAGCAGCTTCATTTGCTAAAATGTGGGTTGATGCACATCCCGGTGAAACGCTTGGTTTAATTCCTTGTGCTGATGGAGGTACAGAGATTGATGAGTGGTCAAAGGATGGCGTGTTAACACGTCATGCATTAATGGAAACTCGCTTTGCGTTAGAAACGAGTGAATTAATCGGTATCTTATGGCATCAAGGTGAAAGTGATAGTTCTGGTGGAAAATATCGAACATACGCTTCTAAGTTACAACAATTGATTGAGGTTTACCGCTCTGAATTAGCATTGCCGCAGTTACCATTTATTATAGGTGAGCTCGGAGATTATCTAGGAAAATCAGGATTTGGTTTAAGTGCTAATGAATATAGTCAAATCAATCAATGCTTAAGAGATGTAGCAAATGATGTAGAGCATTGCTATTACGTTACAGGTTCTGGATTGCAGGCTAACCCAGATGGCATTCACATTGATGCAGCATCACAACGTTTATTAGGAATGCGTTATTTTGCAGCATTTAATCAACAAACGCATATTCCTGAACCATTATTAGAGGAAGAACACGCAGACACGCTATTATATAAAACGGAATATACTAAAAATGAACAAATGTATCAGTTAGTTGAATCATTTTCAAAGAGTGAGATTAACTTTGAAACATTTGCGGCTGAAATGGCTAAATTGCAATCATAAAATAAAGGTGTCGTATGTACAGTATCGAATTGTACATATGACACCTTTTAAATATTAAAATTTAGAATAAATTGATAACTGCATTTAGTAGTAACACCATGACTAATCCACATAATCCGACTATGGATTGTACGATTGTAATAGTCTTAAAGGTTTCTCCCATGGACATCCCGAAAGATTCTTTCACTAACCAAAATCCACCATGGTTAACATAATTAAAGAATAAAGAGCCTGATCCAATGGCAATCGTCAGCAACTCGACATTGATAGAGGAGTCGGCTTGAATTAATGGAAATAAATTTTTATAAAAATAAAGTTAAAGTTTATTACTTGAATTTAGTTAAAATCGGAGTAAGATAAAAGGTGAATAATTACACTTTGGATTAGGGACTTAAAGAAGGAGTGAGTTTAAAGTTAGGTGAATCATTGCTATACTATGCCGCTTTGATTTCAAGTATTGGATCTCCCGCATTGTTATAAGTTCGGTAACTTGTCACTCGTGTTGATTCGCTATCTTAAGACTTGGTGCTATGTGTTACATGTCACTTTAGCATGTAGGATATAGCTCAACATAATGACGTATCTATAATGCGAATAAAGTAGTTTTATATCTTGCCAATAGCGTAATTTTAATACGAGGAGTGTTTATTATGCGGAAAATAAATAAAATGTTATCTTCCACAGCAATCGTATCTGCATTGGTATTAGGGACGTCTACAGTATATCTAACGGCTAATGGACCTGAGATTCAAGCGAAGGCAAGTAAAGAAGCAACATGGGGTTATGGAACAAGTGGTGTGTCAGCTAAAGCAGAACTCCCATGGTATAAATATGAAGGTTATACGTCATATGATGCAGATTTCACACAAGATTATAACTTTGTTAGAGCTTTAAAATATGACAACGTAACTATTAATGGTTATAAAGTAGATACAGATGCAAAGGCTGAATTTGATCATTCTAAAAAACTTTATGATACAACGGTTGAATTTAATAGCGATGATGAAGTAGTTCAAATTACATTCTTTACGAAACCAGATGCTGTATCTAAAGCAACATTCAAAGATGCACACAGCTCAAATGAAATTGTAGATGAAGGAAAATTAGGTAATGGCGACGGTACATTTGTTAAATATGGAACAAATGACGGCTCATATACAGCATTCTTTGACCAAAATGATAAGTTAATGGAAATTACAATTGGACAATAAATTGAATTAAATATTAGGCTATATTGATTTGATAGGAGTAGCGAACCTCTATTGTAATTATTATAATAGGGGTTCTTTGTCATATAATGTATATCTTAAATCATTGTCTTATAATTTTTAGAGAATTATAATATATATAATAGAACGATTTTGTATATAAATTGTATAAAAAAGGGGATAGTTATGAAACGAATTACTATTATGGTGTTAGTCGGATTGATAACGTTAGTTATGAAGGCACAAAGTGTGGATGCCAGCGAAAGTAAATCAATAAAAGATTTAGAAACAACTTATGATACGACTATAGGTGTTTATGGGATAAATACGCAAGATGGTAAACAAATTGAGCATCATGCGGATGAACGATTTGCTTTTGCATCGACTTACAAGGCTATTGCAAGTGGCATATTATTGAATCAACTTTCACCACAAGATTTGAATCAAAAGGTAACAATTAAAAAATCAGATATTGTTACATACTCACCGGTTACAGAAAAATATATTGGTAAGACGATGACGCTTAGACAGCTCATTGAAGCGTCGATGTTGAAAAGTGATAACACTGCAAATAATAAAGTAATTCAAGCAATAGGTGGCGTGAATGCATTTAAATCAGAATTACGTCAGCTAGGTGATTGTGTATCAGAACCACAAAGGTTAGAGCCGGATTTGAATAATTATGATCCTAAGAAAATTGCTGATACGACAACACCGCGTGCTGCAGCTACGACACTTAATTACATTTTAACGCATTCTAATATGCATAAGGGCAATTTACAGTTCTTAAAAGAGCTAATGATTGAAAATGAAACAGGAGATAGCTTAATCAAAGCAGGTGCTACTAAAGATGATATCGTTGGTGATAAGAGCGGACAAGGTATTACTTATGCAACGCGTAATGACTTAGCATTTATTTATCCAAAGGGGCAATCAAAACCAATTATATTAGCGATTTATACCAAGCAAAGTGATAAAAATGCGAAACCTAACGATGAAGTTATAGCAAAGACAGCTGAAATTGCGATTAAGTATTTGAAGCATTAAATTATTGTGAATCGTTCTTTAGTATAGATGGATTGAAGATGTGAGTATACTTCAATTCATCTCAATTTTAGAATATAGAATGAAAGCAAATTGGAATGAGATTAAGGAAGTGCGATATGGAAATTAAGCAGATGAAATACTTTGTTGAGGTAGTGAAACATGGTGGAATGACGCAAGCATCAGAACATTTATTTATTGCGCAGTCTACGATTAGTAAAAATATTAAGAGCTTGGAAAGTGAATTTAATATACAATTATTTGATCGAACGAAAAAGCATATTGTCTTAACAGATGTGGGAGCCATTTTTTATGAAAAATGCATAGAGGCCTTGGCGGTCATAGACGATTTGTCTTTACAAATGGGGGATGTTACCAATCTTGAACGCGGTCATATTCGAATTGGTATATCCGCTATTATGAATGTCAGATTATTTACAGAGAGTTTAAACAAATTCCATCAACAATTTCCAAATGTGACTTATGAGGTCATTGAAGGTGGGGGAAAGGCAGTTGAATTCTATTTAAATAATGATGATATTGATGTTGGTATTACAACCTTACCTGTAGATAATGATATTTATCATGCTGTACCTTTATATAAAGAGAAACTGTTGCTCGTTGTTGATAAACAATCCCCCTTTGCTACAGAAACTGTCGTGCATTTGGGTGATTTAAAACGAGAAAGCTTTATTATGTTCCACGATGATTATTATTTGAAAGATCAAATAATAGAAAGCTGTCGAAAGGTTGGCTTTCATCCCAAAACGGTAGCTAAAATGTCTCAAATTACCTTTATTGAAAATATGATACGTGATGGCATAGGAGTAAGTATTTTACCAGAAAGTATAGTTAATGTACTAAGTAATGAAGTGGTTGGTATTGAGTTGGATGAGGCTGACGTTGCATGGAATTTAGGTATTGTATGGAAAAAAGATAGTTATATGAACTATGTTACAAATGAGTGGATTAAGTTTATTTCAAATATTCAATAAACCATTAAAGGTAACAATGTGCTTAACAAGGTATAAACATACTAGATGAGTCACTACTCTTTTACTGGAAAATGTAATGATGAATGGATTGTTTTGTACAAGTAGGTAGAGATAGCACAAGGTAACAAATGAATATGACACGTATAGAATGAGAAAAAGCGTGCCATTTTGCCTTAAGTATTCCTTTTAGGAATGGTTTGTATTCCAACTATGTATTTTAATCATGGTTCAACAGGTTATATAATAAGGGTGTAGAGGGTTGTGAGTAATGATAATTTATTCACGATGATTCATCAATAAGTCAGTTTCAAACTATTCAAAAGTTGATACACCTAAGTATTACGATGACTTATGTTAATTAGTCAGAACTCATAACTTAATTATGCTATGTTAAGCATCGCATATTCGAAGGTATGATTTATAAAAATGTAAGCGTAATCATTAGTATGGTGCTAAGTGAATGAGATTACGTGAGTCGAAGTATTTTGAGCCGTTACGTTCGATTGTTGTATCGTACCTTTGTTTTAATGTGTTGTTGTTAAGACATTAGTATTTAGCGATTCGTTGAAATAATGAAACTATTCTGACCCTCTAGATAACTATCTCTCTCAAGTAAAACGCCTAAAGTTACATCTGTCCAATGTACTTTAGGCGTTTTATTATTTGTATATGAATGTTACATATTATTTTGAAGTTCTGGATGTAAGTCATAGGATGCTTCTGTGTCTTCGCCGTTAATAATTTTGTTTAGTATTGCAACGATTTGTTCTGCGATTTGTGATGTTGGTACCCCAATTGCGTTTACTGGATAATCTAATTTTTTTATTTGTGGAATGTTATCATATGAGTAAATAATAGGTTGTTGTGTTTCATCTAAAGCATTAATAGTGCCCACTGTTATATCATAACTACCACAAATTACGCCTGACGCTAAGCTGTTTGTCTGTAGAAATTTCTTGATAGAAGTTTCTGTTTCAATGGAATTTAATCCTTTGGAATTGATAAGGCGATAGTCAATATTGTGCGCAGTGCAATATGTTTCAATGGCACGCTTTTTGGTGATTTGACGCACATCATTGGTGTCCGTATCACCGATATAATCAATGGATTCAATGCCCTTTTCTTGTAATGCTTGAATAGCCATAATCATTGCTTCTGCATGATTGACATTAATAATTGGGTAAGGTGTATTTCTATCTGCACCATATGCGACGACTGAAATATTATGATAAATCTCAGGTGGTAGATTAGTATGTTCGCCTTCATCAAAGATAACGATACCATCGCATCCAAATTCAACAAACTTTTTGGACGCAGTAGAGACATCATCTATAGATACAAACATTGCATAACCATAAGATTTGATAGCGTGATTAATTTCAGAAATGAGGTGCGTTACAGCTATTCTGTCAACAGAAGGCCATATTAAACCAATTGTGCCACTCTTTTTTGAGACTAACGATCTGGCAGATTGGTTGGCTATGTAATTCATTTCTAGTGCTTTTTGTTGTATCATTTGCTTTGTTTTTGGCTTTACCAAATGTGAATTTTTCAATGCTTTACTTACTGTAGAATAACTGACGCCACAGGCTTCGGCGACATCTTTTAAAGTTACAGCCATAGAACGTCTCCTTGAAAGTATTTGATTTAAGATAGAATTAATTATAACATAGAGGTAAGCGTTACAATATTTTTTTGAACAAAAATAACAACGTTGTTATTTTTAAGTAAAGGATAAATTTCTCTGATAAGGGGCTGTAATTATGAATTCCGTCGAAATTTTAAAGGCAATAAATAAAGGTAAGCACATCGCTGTTATGCGAACGAATGAACCCAATACATTTATAGAAATCGCACAGACAATTATCGATAATGGATTAACGATTATAGAGGTCACATTAACAACGCCTCAAGCATTAAATATTATTAGTAAGTTATCTGAAAGAGATGATGCATTGATAGGTGCTGGAACAGTCCTTGATAGTGTGTCGGCTCGAAATGCCATATTAAATGGTGCCAAATTTATAGTCAGTCCTTCATTTGATGTGGAAACTGCAAAAGTAGCAAACCTTTACGATGTCCCTTATATTCCAGGCTGTATGACAGTGAAGGAAATGGTAGAGTCTTTAAAGTATGGCTGTAAATTATTGAAACTATTCCCGGCAACGCAATTCTCACCAAAGTCAATTAATGATTTTAAAGGGCCGTTACCACAAATAGAAATTGTACCAACTGGAGGTATCGGCAAAGCCAATCATAAAGCGTGGTTAAATGCTGGTAGCTTTGCTGTAGGCATTGGTAGTGAAATAACGAAAGTATATCAAGAGCAAGGTAGAGCAGCACTAGAACAATATATTGTTGATTTGAAAAGTGAGGTGTAATGAATGACTATCTATGGTTTAGGAGAGGTCATGTTACGGTATACGCCACCCGATTATAGTTTACTGAAAAATGCACATACATTTGATGTGCAAGTTGGAGGTGCTGAATTAAACACACTCATATCATTGTCAAGCTTTGGTCATCCTACCGAAATGATTACAGTGTTGCCTGAGCATGAATTAGCAAAAATCCCATTACAGAAAATGGCACAGTCAAAGATTGGAACCCGAAATATTAAATATCGTGAAGGGCGCTTAGGTACTTATTACTTAGAAGAAAGTTTTGGTTTTCGCAGTAGCAAGGTTATTTACGATAGGCAACATTCAACATTTGCAGAATTTGAAGCAACATTGTTTGATATAGAACAAATGCAAGCTGGAGATTACTTTGTGATAACAGGTATTACTTTAGCAGTGAATTCAATGTTACGTAATAATATTATTACATTGTTAACGCAGATCAAAGCACGTGGTGCACACATTGTATTTGATATTAATTATCGAAGTAATCTTTGGGATAAAGAAGTGGCAAAGGCAACTGTTGAATCGATACTCCCATTAGTTGATGTGTTGCTCTTTGGCAAGATGGATGCTACGCATTTATTAAGTTTAAATTCAGAAATTGATAGTATGGAAACTTGCGCGCGAACAATTCAGGATCACTATCATATTCCAATGCTCGCCTCTAGTAATAGAGATATTGTGGCCAGTACTCTACAAGGGGTTATATTGCAAGGGGATACGTTTATAACAGGGGAGATATATCCTTACCAAGTATTAAATCGTATTGGTGCAGGTGATGCATTTATGTCAGGTATCATACACGGATTAATTGAGCAATATCCGATAGAAGATACACTGGGTTTTGCTACAAAATGCGCCGTATTACAGCACACGACTAAGGAAGATGCATTGTCATGCCAAGTGGATGAAGTGCTCAATTTAGCACAATATGCAGGTTCGTTGAAACGTTAGTTAGAACTATTAAAAATTTTTAACAGTATTTGTAAGCGGATACAGATAATTTTGTAACTGTAATCCTTATTATAAAGGTGACTTATTACAAATAGTTTGTAATGTACGATACAGAAAAGAGGTTAAAGTATGACATTAATTCATGACAATTTTTTATTGAACAACAAGACAGCGATTAAACTTTATCAGAAAGTAAAAGATTTACCAATTTATGACTTTCATTGCCATTTAGATCCTAAAGAAATATATGAAAATAATAAATATGAAACAATTACACAATTATGGTTATCTGGAGATCACTATAAATGGCGCTTAATGCGTGCATTTGGTATTGATGAAGCCTATATCACAGGTGACGCAGATGATTTTGAAAAATTCCAAGCATTTATGGAGATGTTACCGTATGCTGCTATGAATCCGATGTATCACTGGTGTGCATTAGAACTCAACCGATACTTTAATGAGGACACTGATTTAGATAAGGTGAATATTAAAAAATTATATAAGACTTTAAATAAAAAATTAGCTAAATCAACACACACGCCTCAATCATTAATTAAAGCAAGTCAAGTTTCTGTGGTGTGTACAACAGATGATCCATGTGATGATTTAAAATATCATAAATTATTAAGTCAAGATGACACTGTAACCTTTAAAGTATGTCCTACATTTAGACCAGATAGTTATGTGCTGTTAAATGAGCAATCGTTCGAAGAGAAAGTAGAAAAACTAGATGCAGTTACTGATGGGACAATCACTGATTTGAATTCATATATTAATGCCTTGAAAGCACGTGTATATTATTTTGATCGCCAAGGAGCTAAAAGTTCGGATCAAAGCTTTGAAAAGGTGCCATTAATGACAGCAACAACTGAGGAAGCACAAGCCATTTATAACCAGTTAGCAGCAGGTCATACTGTTTCTGAAACAGAACAATACGAATTAGCAGGATATATTTTAACTGAAATTAGTAAAGTTTATCGTTCTCTCGGATGGGTCGTACAATTCCACTTAGGTCCAATCAGAAATAATAATACGAAAATGCTAAACATTGCAGGCACAGATAGTGGATTTGATAGTGTGGGTAACCAGCTCAATGCAAAGACATTAAATGCAATGTTGAATCACTTAGAATTAAATGATGCATTATCTGATACGATTATTTATCCGAATAACGGTAATGATCATTTAATGGTACAAGCGACTGCAGGTAACTTTAGTAACAGTGCGCATAAAGTACAACTTGGAGCAGCATGGTGGTTTAATGATACAAAAGAAGGTATGGAACGTCACCTAGTAGACTACGCAACTGTTGGCTTATTATCTAAATTTGTCGGTATGTTAACAGACTCTAGAAGTATGATTTCATATACAAGACATGAATACTTTAGAAGAATTCTTTGTAACTTTATTGGTGAAAAGATAGAACGTGGTGAAATTGCATTATCTAATACAACGATTGAACAAATGTTAAAGGATATTTGTTATAACAATGCAGTTAAATTATTCAAAATAGAAGGAATTAAGGAGGTATAATGATGAAACTTTCATTTCGTTGGTATGGACAAGATGACCCTGTCACGTTGGATAATATTAGACAAATTCCCAATATGAAACATATCGTTTCAGCAATATATGATGTACCTGTTGGTGAAATTTGGGAGAAAGAACGTATTCAAAAATTAAAAGAAACCATTGAAGCTGCAGGTTTGAAATTTGAAGTGGTTGAGAGTTTACCAGTGAGTGAAGATATCAAGTTAGGTACTGCAAAACGCGATGCGTTAATTGAAAATTATAAGACATCACTTAAAAATTTAGCTGACTGTGGTATTAAGACAGTTACTTATAATTTTATGCCAGTATTTGATTGGACGAGATCACAACTAGACTATCAACTTGAAGATGGTTCGAATACACTGATATATGATCACAAGCAAATTAAGGATATTGATCCGTTAACGACCGATTTAAACTTACCTGGTTGGGATGAAAGTTATACACGTGACGAAATGAATAAACTCATTTTGAAATATCGTGAAATGTCAGAGGATCAATTATGGGATAATCTGCAATATTTCTTAGATGCTGTGCTTCCAACGGCTATAGAGCATGATGTAAACCTAGCTATTCATCCAGACGATCCACCTTGGTCTATTTTTGGTATACCTCGAATTATTAAAAATAAGGACAGTTACTTAAGATTAACTAAAATCAATCCAGCTTCAAATAACGGCATTTGTTTCTGTACAGGTTCGTTAGGTTCCTTAGCTGAAAATAATTTACCCGAGCTGATTAAAGAATTTGGCAAACATATCCATTTTGTACATATGCGTAATGTGAAAAGATTAGATGCGCAGTCATTTGTCGAAACGGGTCATTTGTCTGAAACAGGTTCTGTAGATATGAAGGCTGTAACACAAGCGTTGTTGGCTATTAACTATAAGGGAACAATCCGCCCTGATCATGGTCGTATGATATGGGGTGAAACTGGTAAGGCAGGTTATGGTCTGTTTGATAGAGCGCTTGGTGCAACATATATTAATGGTTTAATCGAAGGGGTGAGTGATTAATGGATGCTCAATTTAAAGGTGTAAATGTCATTATTACAGGTGCCACTGGTGTGATTGGCAGTACCTTTGTAAAAGGATTGGTTGCCAAAGGTGCGAATGTCGGTATATTAGGTCGCTCAGAAGAAAAAATTACTGCATTGCAGAATGAATTAGGTGAAGCTAAAGCACAAACAGTGGATTTAGTAGCCGATGTATTAGATAAAGTAGAATTAGAACGAGCAAAACAAAGATTTAATGAAACATTTGGTACGATTGATATTCTGATTAATGGTGCAGGTGGCAATCATCCGAACGCAACTACCAGTGATGAATTTTATGATGCTCAAGGAACTAACACATTCTTTGATTTAACAGAATCCGGTGTTGATGCAGTATTTAAATTGAATTATGTTGGAACTTTTCTGCCATCACAAGTGTTTGCGCAAGATATTGTTACCTCAAAGCAAGGTTCGATTATTAATATTTCATCTATGAATGCTTTTACACCACTGACAAAGATTCCAGCATATAGTGGTGCTAAGGCAGCAGTGAGTAATTTCACTGAATGGTTAAGCACTTATTTCTCAGGTAAGGTTCGAGTTAATGCGATTGCTCCTGGGTTCTTTGAAACCAATCAAAACAAAGGGCTATTGAGGAATGCCGATGGTTCCTATTCTGATAGAGCAAACAAAATATTATCTCAAACACCAATGAATCGATTTGGTGAACCAGAAGAAATTCTAGGTACATTATATTGGTTGATGGATTATAACGCGAGTAGCTTTGTGACAGGAATCGTCGTACCTGTTGATGGAGGATTTAATTCGTATTCTGGCGTTTAATCCACAGTATTTGTACAGTATAATTGCAGTAAGTTAAAGTTTGAAACATTAAAAACCCACGATAAAGTCTGTTAAAGCACATGTACCAATAAATATTGGATTGTAGTCCAATGGTTATAGTACATACTTAACAATGTCTTAGTCGTGGGTTTTATTACTGGCTCTAATTATGATGTTTCAACTGTTATTAACATCGTTCAAATGTGTCTATGACATAGGCATTCATCACACTTTTTCGACGATTTAATTATTTTTCATAATAGGAATCCACATTTCTCCGTATACTAGATCCTCATTATTTCCTTTGATAACAGCAGTGTTTGGTCCGCCTACATAGGAAATATCAGAATTTGAAGGTAACACTTCTCCAAAAGCGCGCCCAGTTAGTAAATCACTGAGTTTCTTTTCACTTTGAGCTTCTCCTTCAACGACTAGATACTCACTTGACGGAAATTCAATTTGACGCGTTGCTTCAGGAAGTGTCTCATTAGTCATTACGCCAACATAGTACATCATTTTACTATTTACTGCCTCATTAACGATAAAAAGATAATCATTTGTAGCTATAGATTTTAATTTATCTATATTACCTTTGTTAACCATATCATTCCAAAAGGCAGTCTTTTCATTATTAATACCAGCATAATCTGTATAATCACTTTTTAATTCTGTTCCAACACCTAACACGGTAAAATTTTCTTTTGTTTCTATTGAATAGTTTGTCATCATAAGTTCCTCTTTTAATATAAGTCATACCCATTTATCTTTTGCTAAATTTATATTAGCATTTAATCATGTCAAAAAATGACTATGTTTAGGAGGTAACATGAAAAAAGTTGAACGTATAAATACAATGATGCGTTATATGAATAATAGATCATTTTTCACAATTACTGAAATAATGAAGGAATTCGACATTTCAAGGTCGACTGCCTTTCGCGATATAAAGGAAATAGAAAGTATGGGTATGCCACTCATATCAGAAGTAGGGCGAAGCGGTGGGTTCATCGTAATGAATAATTCAATGTTGCCACCTATTCAATTTACAGATGATGAGGTAAAAGCATTATTTATTGCTTTTATGGCATCACGCAACCAACAATTGCCATTTTTGGAAAGTAGACAATCAATAGCGGAAAAATTATTAGGTTTGATACCTGAGCATCAACAAGAAGTGCTCGTTTCATTAAATGATTTTCTTATTTTTGAGGGAACCAATGTACAAAATCCTGACTTATTGGAGTTATCGGATATTGCACATCCATTATTAGAGCAGCTGATACAAATATATTTATATAGTCAATTTATAAATATTACGGTAATTAGTAATGGAGCAGAACAAAGTTATCCAGTATTTGTTCTACATTTATATAGAGAAAAGCATTTATGGATGGTAGAGGGATTTGACTTAAACAGTAAAGTGTTAATGGTATTTACGCTTGATAAAGTCACACATGTAGAAGCTTTTCAACCTTCAGCAAAATGGACGAAACCAAAAATATTAAAAATGATTGCACGCGCGCAACCAGAAACGAATGTTGAAATCATATTAGGTCCTGATGGCATTGCACAATATCAAAAATATCAACCAATTAAGGTGTCAATTGCTTATATGGATCCCTTTCAAACAACAGGCGTCTTAAAAATGTCAGTCAATCTTCAAGATGATAAGACCTTAGATGAATTGGTAAACTGGATTTTATTTTTAGGACAAGATATAACCATAGTGGATTTGCCTGAACAAATAGCAAAAAAATTACGAAATAGAAGTCAATTGTATAATTAATATTATATAAATTGAACAACTGAACTATTTTCTTTAGACTGAAATTATCAACTTCAATTAAATATTTTATTATTTTATTGAAAATAAAAATTATTTAATACATAATGTAAGGGATTGGTTAAGATAGATAGAGAAAATAGGTGAATTAGCGTGAGAGAATTCTTTCAATATTACAAACCTTATAAAGGATTGTTTTTCTTAGATTTTAGTTCTGCAATTTTTGTAGGATTATTAGAATTAATTTTTCCATTAATAACAAGTGTTTATATAGATAAATTATTACCAACAAATCATTGGAATTTAATTGTTTTGTTCGGATTGTTATTATTATTTGTTTTTGCAGTTGAAGCAGTACTCAAATTTATCGTCACATATTGGGGGCATAAATTAGGAACCAATATTGAACGTGATATGCGTAATGATTTATATGGGCATATTCAAAAATTGAATTTCAAATACTTTGATAATCAAAAGTCAGGCAAGTTAATTGGTAGATTAACTAATGATTTGATGGATATTGGTGAGGCGGCACATCATGGACCCGAGGATGTCTTTTTATCAATAATGACACTTATAGGTGCCTTTGTCATCATGCTAACTATTGATGTGAAATTAGCATTGATAACATTCTGTGTGGTGCCGATTGTCTTTGTGTTAGCTATTTTCTTTAGCCAAAAAATGTCACGCGCTTTTAAAAAATTATTCGCTAATGTATCTCGATTTAATGAGTTGATAGCTGATAATGTAGGTGGTATTCGTTTGGTTCAAGCATTTACTAATGAACGTTACGAGAATGATAAATTCCGTAATATTAATGATAACTTTAGAGCGACTAAGTTAAAGGCTTATAACTATATGTCTTGGAACATTACGATTAGTCATATTGCACAAAAAATCACCTTGATTGTTGTATTAATTGTCGGTAGTTACTTTGTGTTACATGGAGACTTATCTTATGGTGGTATCGTTGCATTTATTATGATTACAAATGTACTATTTAAGCCACTCGAACAAATCAATATGATTATTGAACTCTTTCCTAAGGCTATTGCTGGATTTAAGAATTTTAGAGAAATATTATTAGTTGATCCTGAAATTAAGGATGAACCAAATGCGGTACAAATGCCCAAGGCGCTTCGAGAGATTGAATATCAAGATGTGACCTTTGGTTATGGAGAAGATAAGATTCTAAATGGACTAAATTTAAAGGTACAACATGGTGAGAAAATTGCACTCGTTGGACCTAGTGGTAGCGGTAAGACCACTATTAGTGCACTATTGCCAAGATTTTATGAGGTGGATAGTGGGGCTATCATGATTGATGGTGAAAATATAAAAAATATACAACTGCGTTCACTTCGTTCAGAAATTGGTGTTGTACAACAAGACGTCTTTTTATTTTCCGGCACATTACGAGAAAATATTATATACGGTAATTTAGATACAAGTGAAGAATTGTTGTTTAAAGCAATTAGACAGGCACAACTAGAAGAATTTGTAATGAGTTTACCTGAAGGATTAAGTACGATGGTAGGAGAAAGAGGTACGAAATTATCCGGTGGACAGAAGCAACGTATCGCGATTGCACGTATGTTCTTAAAGGACCCTTCAATCATTATATTAGATGAAGCCACTAGCGCACTTGATATTGAGACTGAAAACAAAATTCAAGCTGCCTTTAAAAAATTGTCTGAAAATCGTACATCACTCATCATTGCACACCGTTTATCAACAATTAAAGATGTAGATCGCATTGTCTTTGTAAAAGATGGGCAAATATTAGAAGAAGGTAGTCATGAGGTATTGATGCAACATGATGGTCCTTATAAACAACTTTATTTATCCCAATTTCATGAGATAGATACCTTTTAAATTTAAAACGCAATATATTGAAGTAACTAAACAAGTGTTTGTCTCGTTACGCTGTTTACGTATTGGCTACGCAAACGTGACGAATAGGCGACTAATCATACGGAAAAAATCCCCTCACTACAGCCATAGTGAGGGGATTGGTGCATAAAATGCAGATATCTTTGTCAATTGCATTATAACACCATAGCAGGTAGGAATGCAAAAAGACCACTTTCAAAAAATCTTTACGAGAAACACGAATATTTATTTAATGTTGAAATATGAATGATAGAACATACATGAAATTAATCAACTTTATTTTTGTAAGTTTAGATTGGATTAAATATTTAAATGATATTTTTTAACCTTATCCAACTCATAGTGAGTAGATGTGCTTACACTTTCCCAAATAATATAAAAATGAAGTCGCCTTAACTTCCGGCGATATATTCGACGGAAGGAGGTGAAACCAGTGGAACTACTTTTTGTTTGTATAATTGCACCTGTTGTGTCAGGGTGCATAATTACGATTTTTACGTTTTGGCTAAACAATCGTAATAAATAATAAGGCGACATAGCCCACCAAAAAGAACCCTCAACCTATTCCAGTAGGTTGAGGGTTCGGTGTTCCAATGGAACTACTTTTTGTTGAACATATTATAACATCATAGTGGGCAGGAATGCAAAATGGACTTTTTAAAATTAACATGAAAGCGGAACAATCTGTAGTTACTAAGAAGTGTTTTAAATATGAAACGATAACTACAAATTCTAGAATAATTAAGCAGAGAGGTTCATATTTTTAAAACGTTGGAATACAAAGAAAAGTAATCATTAGTGCATCAGTATTTGAACATATACTGATGGTATAATAATAGTGTCGCCTATCTCTCAGGCGTCAATTGACGTAGAGAGGAGGTGCTAATCTATGCTAGAAATCCTTGTTCAGATCACGATTGCAGTCATCAGTGGTTGTATTATCGCGCTATTTACGCATTGGCTACGCAAGCGTGATGACAAATAGGCGACTAGTCACACCGAAAAAATCCCCTCACTACTCGCAATAGTGAGGGGATTGGTGTATCTATGCTAGTTCCTTGTTAAATGAATTATAACATTATAGTCGGTAGGAATGCAAAATTATAATTTAATACCTTTCTTAGATAATTCTTTTTGATAACGTTTAATATGACCTTTTACTATAGAGTTAGTAATTGAGAATATACCTTTAGATATTCCTATATCTCTATATATTAGCACAATGTTAAATACTACTAATATAACTGTAGTAATAATACTAGGTAAGTCAATTTTATTGTTATTTTTATATAAAGAAAGTAGAAAAAACAAAAGATTTACAGAAGGTAAGCAGAAAAAGCTTATAAAAACTAATACGTTATAGATTGTACTTAATTTATAAGAAACTTCATTTTTAAAAGTGTTATTCATCTCGAGTATTTTTGATTTTATTTGCTTATTATCTCTATTTAAACTAGCTGTCTCTATCGATAATAAATTTGATGTTTTTGTAGAATGGTTCTTCTCGTAATCAACATCCATGTGCTATCTATTTGAATTTATAGTCAATAAATACTTGTTCTCAACATGTATCTTAATCATTAAAGAAATTAACCCAATTAAAAATATAACTATTGTTGAAGTAGTTAAAGTATTATTTACCGTTGACTCATTATTAGTAGATGAGGATACAGTTATATAAATTGTAAAAAGTATTATTAAAACTAATAAATTTGTGAAAAAAAGAATAAGTGTACTGAAAAATATTTTAACTTTTTTAATAGTCATATCTTCACTTTTGGTAAATTTAAGAACAGCCTTTGATGTAGCTACAAGTCCACCGATAATAGTAACCAAAGTAGCAAGTAATGGTAAGGAACTAGTGAAAATTTCTGTGTATTTCATATTAGCTTATTCTATATATTATACCAAAAATATAAAACGTTTATATATGGTATTATCACACTAGTTTTTAATTATTCTATACACAGTAGAACGACTTACCCCTGTTTGTTTAGCAATTTCTTCACCCGTAAGTTTTTGTTCATCATATAGAAACTTAATTTCTCTTTTCTTATGATCAGGTAATGAAGGCCTTCCACCTTTTCGGCCTCTTGCTCTTGCTGCTTCTAAACCTTTCTTTGTACGTTCACTTAATAAGTTAGCTTCAAGTTCTGCAAATGCACTCATCATTGTAAAGAACATCTTTCCCATCGCATCTTTGGTTGATACATTCATATCTATAATATGTAAATTAATACTGTTATCATCTAACCATTGAGATAACTCAATTAACTGTTTTGTTGTACGCCCAAGACGATCTAATTTATAAATAACTAAAATATCGCCTTCACGTAAATAATCTAAGCATTTATCAAGTTCCGTTCGTTTCGTTTTGCGACCACTCGCTTTCTCGCTAAAGATACGTTCACAACCATATTCCTCAAGTGTATCAATCTGTCCATCAAGACTTTGATCTTGCGTTGATACACGTGCATAACCAATTTTAGCCATTTGAATACCACCTCTTTTAATCGTTTTATGAGTACTTACTAATGAAATCTAGTTCTCGATGCAAATAAACGCGGCTCTCATCGTCTGAAAACTCATATTTTTTGATATTGATGATACATTGATTATAATACAAGCTTAGAAACTGAAATATGAAAGAAAAACCTCTTAATTTATAGTTAAGAGGTTTTGTGTCAAAAACGAAAATTAATTAACATTTCCATAATAAATTTGTTCATCTTGCTTTTCATTTATAATTTTAATCGTATTTTTCTTTATCATTATTTTTCCATAAAATTATACGTTTATAATCATTGTTTAAAATAACGTTGGAATTTCCATCAAAATTTGTGATCTCTTTTAATTTTTTCTTTTCAATGTAATCTTGTGTATGGCTATCTTCTTTTCCAGTACTTTCTTGTTTACTGCTGTTTTCTTCTTTTTAGTATTTTCTTCTGTATTGTTACATCCTACTAAAAATACTGATAATAATATTAAAACATGAGCTTTTTTTAACACTTTCTTTTCCTCTTTTCTTGTATTTTTATTAAAACCTTATAATGAAAAAATCAAATGAGTTTTTAAACTCTGTGAGAATCTCTCATTTACATTGAGAATTATTAGATTAAGATAAACCATTATCATGCTTAATTCTATAAACTGTCTGTCTTGTAATATCTACTTCTTTCGCAATTTTACTAATAGAAATTCCTTGTTCTAACATTTCTATAACTCGGTAATAGACCAAACGTTTTTGAGGATCTTTTGCATTTGGTGAATAAAGTACAGGTCTGCCTTTATAGATACCTTTTTCTTTAGCCACTTTAATACCCTGTGCCTGCCTACGCTTACTTTCATTTCTTTCTTGTTCTGAAATCATTGCTAAAATTTGAATGATTAAATCTTTCATGAACTTATCTAATAATGGATTTCCAATTGCTTCATTCATCATAGGCAAGCTTGTAATCATCAATTGGACTTCTTTTTCTTTTAAATAGTTAACAGTTTGAATAATCTCATCATAATTCCTGCCTAGACGATCAATAGACTCTACAATTAAACGATCTCCCATACGTACAAAACTTAGCGTTTCTTGAAAAGTAGGTCTATTTTCTATAGACTTACCTGATTGTTTTTCAGTAAATATTTTTTCAGCACCAAAGAACTGAAGATTTTCAATTTGTCTGTCTAAATTTTGATCAATAGTTGAAACTCTTGCATAACCAACAATCATTTTTACCCTCCTATTTTTCATACACCCTAATCACACAAATAGAAATAGCATTTTACAAGGGATTTTTATAGTTCGTTTTGGGTAGACTTTAAACATACAAAAACACACTTGCTTAATTAATTGAGAAATTCTGTTTTATAAACGAAATTTTCAGAAGTATTTCCTCATTGACTAATCACCATTAAACTATTAAACTATTTAGTTGAATAGTTGAATAGTTGAATAGTTTAATGGTGATTTAAGGAGGTTTAGAAGTGAAAAGTTCTACAGAAAAATTTAATGAATTGATAAATAATGAATCAAAACTGAGAAGTTTTTATAAAAAAGTTTTAACGATTGTAAGTATTTCACAGATTTTTGGGGGGGCGGGACTTGCTGCAGGTATTACAGTTGGTGCCTTAATTGCTAAAGATATACTTGGTACAGATGCATATTCGGGCGTACCATCCTTTTTATTTACTTTAGGATCTGCTGGGGCAGCAATGATGGTAGGTATATTCTCTCAAAAATTTGGAAGACGTATAGGTCTATCTATTGGATTTGCCCTTGGTGGTGTAGGTGCAATTGGAGTTGTTATTGCAACTATGTTTAGTAATATTTGGTTATTATTATTTTCATTGCTTATATACGGCTCTGGTACTGCTACAAATCTTCAAGCGAGGTATGCAGGTACAGATTTGGCAAAACCTCATCAAAAAGGAAAGGCTATAAGTATTACAATGGTCATGACTACATTTGGTGCTGTTATAGGGCCTAATACATCTGAAGTAATGGGAACTATAGCTGATGGTTTAAACTTACCGTCCTTAAGTGGCCCATTTATTTTAGCGGCAGTAGCCTATATACTGGCAGGAGTAGTATTGTTTATTATGCTTAGACCCGATCCTTATTTAGTGGCAAAACATATTCGTACATTGGATACTAACAAACAAGAAATTGATAGTACACTTAATAATAAGAGCGGTGTGATTTTTGGTGGTTTTATTATGGTGTTAACCCAAATTGTTATGCTTGCTATTATGACAATGACCCCTGTTCATATGCAACACAATGGTCACACACTAAATGCTATTGGTATTGTTATAGGATTACATATAGGTTTTATGTATCTTCCCTCTTTAATTACAGGTGTATTAGTTGATAAAATTGGCGCTAAATCTATGAGTGTTGCCTCTGCCTTAACTTTACTTTTAGCAGGAGTAGTATCTGCTTTTTCACCCGAAAATTCAGTGTTTTGGATTGCTAGTGGTTTATCTCTTTTAGGAATAGGTTGGAATTTTGGACTTATTAGTGGTACTGCAATTATAGTTCAATCTACAAGCTTAGATATTCGTGCTAAAGTACAAGGGCAAATAGATGTATTTATAGCATTATCAGGCGCCGCGGGTGGCGCTTTATCAGGTATAGTCATGGCACAAAGTAATTATATGACTCTAGCAATCATTGGAGGGATTTTATCCTTATTAATTCTTCCATTTTTACGTTTTAATGGAAATAAATAAAACGAATCAATTTGGCAAAATATATTTGCCTTTTGTACTTGAAAATTGTTATTTTATTTATTGAATGGTGGTGTAATATGATGTTACAAGATAGAAAGTTTAAAGACTTAATGTTCAATGAATTTTCAAACATAGGAAAATGTTTATCAAGCCCTAAGCGTATCGAGATTTTAGATTTACTTATTAGTGGCCCTAAAAGTGTTGAGAAATTAGCACATATAACACAGATGTCTGTAGCTAATGTATCAAAACACTTACAGACTTTATCAATGGCTAATTTAGTTATATATACAAAAGAAAAAAACTATGTATATTACCAATTGGCTAGTAATAAAATTATCGATTTCTTAGCAGCGTTTTATCAAATCTCTGAAAATCAACGTAGTAATATCAAGAATATAAAAGAAAAATTTATTAATGATGAACCACTCCAAGTCTTAGGGTTGGATGAATTAAAAGCAAAAGTTGATATAGGTGAAATATTATTATTAGATGTACGACCTACTGAAGAATATGAAAGTGGCCACTTCCCGGGAGCTATTTCTATACCTTTAGAAGATTTACAAGAAAAATTGAGTGATCTTCCACAGAATGTTCAAATAGCAGCTTATTGTAGAGGAAATTTATGTTTAACTTCTCTAGAAGCAGTAGAAATACTAAATAAAAAAGGTTATAAAGCGTTTAAGTTAGAAGACAATGTTTTGGATTGGAAAAAAATAAAATAAATCAAAAGATTATTTTCGATATAAAAGGGACTTTTATATGCTCTATACTAAACAGGACTGATATAAAAATCAGTCCTGTTTTTTGATACCAAAAAAGCGCAAAAATCTCTATAATTTAAATGTCCTATCAAATAAACTAGAAGAAATTGAATACAAAGGAGAAAGATTTAAGTGCTATTATGCGTAAGTTACATATATGCCTGATTATTGTGAAAGTTGTGGTGTATCTAATTCAACCGTTTCACGTGTGATTAATCATGCTGCACAAGATATCAAACATTTGCCATTCAGCACATTACCGAAACATATACTAATGGATGAATTTAAAAGTGTTAAACAAGTAGACAGCGCTATGAGTTTTATTTTTTGTGATGCGACTTCGCATAAAATTATAGATGGTGGCGTTATTGGAAATATTATTACAGGTAAAGTAAAAGAAAAGTACCTAACAAAATCACTTTTACTTGTTTTATTTTTATTAATAATCGTTTTATTAATGTTTGTAAGTGCATTGAAATTTACTGTTACAGCCTTCTTAATATGTTTACTATTTGGTATTGGTACCTTTGGCACCTTACCTTTATTAAATAGTAAGATTATTTTAACCGCAAAAGAAGCTCCTTTATTATCAGGCACAGTAGCTGCTGCTGTTTTTAATTTAGCTAATTTCTTAGGAGCTATTTTAAGTACAATACTTTTATCTTTTAATTCATCTTATCCATATATCACAATTATCTCTGTAATAATAATCCTTATGGGAGTATTATTAACAATCATTATTATTAAGTATGAAAACAAGTATTATTTTCAATAATACTTGTTTTCATACTTTATTACATAAATTATGTTGGCTTTTTTAATGAAATTAACGTTATCAGAAAAAGTATAATAATTATTCCTATAAATTGCCATTTATAAAAGGTTACATTTAATAGTAGAAAGCTAGAAATAATTGCTACAATTGGCTCAACTGTTCCAAATAACGTAGTTTCTTTAGAACTTAAATATTCCAAACTTTTTATAAAAAACCAAAATGCTAAAGCTGTACCTGCAAAAATGCTAAACAGTAAGGCCATGATAGTTATTACAGATAAATCGTCAGGTTTAATTCCCCATATTGGATGGATAAAGTTCATTATTAATCCTGAAATAATCATTGACCATCCCACTATAAGCAAAGAATTAAAATTAATAAGTAACCTATTGACGTAAATAGTGTAAAAAGCTAATGATAATCCTGAAATAATCCCCCATATTAAACTAGGAGAAGGCACCATTAATACTTGAAAAGATCCATTAGTTAATAATAAAAACATACCTATTAAAGTTAGAAAAATTGTTATAAAGTCAAATAAACTTAATTTAATTTTATCACGAAGAGAAAAACACAAAATAACATAAATAGGTGCTATGTATTGCAACATTGTTGCTACAGAAGCATTACCATAATTAATTGAAGCCATAAAAGAATATTGAACTAACAACATACCTAATATACTAAAGATTATTAAAGGAATAATAGTTGATATAGATTTCCAAATTTTAAAAATATCTGTCTGATTATACAAAATTTTATGTATAATCAGTAAAAAAGAGCCACTAATAAGTAGTCTTGATGTCATAAACCAATTTATTTGAATGTTTTTAATAGAGAAAAGGTAATCAGATATAGTACCCCCTAGTCCCCATAAAGACGCTCCTAAAACAGCTAAAAAAATACCTAAATTTCGATTTTGTGATTTATACAAATTATCACCTCTTTAAAAATAAGAATTTAAAAGATACCTTTTAAATTCTTATTTTTATGATAATGTATAAATACTATTAATTAAATGTTGAATAATAACCACTGTACCGGTACAAAACTATAAATAACATGAAAGAAGCGTATTAGAATGAAATATAAAAGTGTTGAAAAATACATAATTGAATTGATACACAACGGCAGTTTAAATTCAGGTGAAAAAATCCAATCTATAAGAAGATTATCTGAAGAGTTTAATTGTAGTAGAAGTACTATAATAAGAGCTTATAAAGAATTAGAAGATAAACATTATATTTATTCAATTGCAAAAAGTGGCTATTATGTCGTTGAACATCAGGATAATCAAGATTCTAATAAAGAAAATTTTGATTTTCTATCAGCAGTTCCAGATACAGAATTAATACCTTATAAAGACTTTCAACATTGTATGAATACTGCCATAAGATCCTATAAAAAAGAGCTTTTTGCATACTATAATATAGAAGGGCTTTATAGTTTAAAAGAGCAATTAAAAAAATATCTTCAGGATTTTCAAATTTTCACAAATACACAAAATATACATATTACAACAGGAGCTCAACAAGCTATAAATATACTATTAAATATGGAATTCCCTAATGATAGAAAAAACATACTTGTTGAACAACCTACTTACCATGGAGCAATGGAAATTGTTAAAAATAATAAAAATAAGGTATTTGGGATAGATGTAACTAAAAAAATAGACTTGTTTTTATTAGAGGAAATATTTAAAAATCATGATATCAAAATATTTTATCTAATGACAAGATTTCAAAATCCTACAGGACATAGTTACAGCGAACACGAAAAAAAATATATAGTCTCTCTTTTGAACAAATATGATGTTTATTTAATAGAAGATGATTATTTAGGAGATTTAGATTTTAATAATAAATCCCATACATTTTATTATTATGATAATTCAAATAGAGTAATATATGTAAAAAGCTTCTCTAAAATATATATGCCGGGTTTAAGAATAGGTTGTGCAGTTATGCCTAAATCTTTAGGAGAAAAATTTAAAAATTTAAAATTCACACATGACTTTAATAGTCCTATCCTTTCTCAAGGCGCTTTAGAAATTTACATGAAAAATGGTATGTTTTCGAAACATTTAAAGAAGTTAAAACTACTATATCAGAAAAAAATAAAAATTTTACTTTTTTATTGCAATAAATATTTAGGGAGGAATATAAGATATAGCGTTCCTAATAATGGTTTTTTCATTACTATTTATCTTCCAGTAAGTGTAGATTCAACCCAAATTACAAATACTTTAAATGCTAATAATGTGCATGTTAAGGATTGCAAAGATATGTATTTAAATTTTAATAATCAATATAATTCCATAAGACTTTGTGCATCTTCTATTAAAATTGATAAAATAGAAAAAGGTATAAAGTTAATAGCTCAAACAGTTGAAAATATGAAAATAAACTAAAGTAATAAATTATATATGTTCAATAATAAAAAGGATTCTTTTCGAAAAAGAATCCTTTTTATTATTGATTTAAAATACTTCATATATAAGAAAAATCGAAATTACAGAACCGAAACATTCCTTTTTTAAAATTTTTAGATTTACATCATTCCCTTTTAGTGTTATATTTTAGAAAAGTTGATAGAATATTTCAACAAATTAAATATTGGAGGTTTTTTTATGTTTAAACCATATGGGATGATTCCTGCATTACCAACGCCTTTTAAAGAAAATGGCGAAATTAATTTTGAGGGCTTAGAAAGTAATATTGAACATGTTATTGATGGTGGAGTACATTGTTTATTGTCATTAGGTAGCGCAGGAGAATATTCCTTAATGACATTAGAAGAACGAAAACAAATTATTAAGTTTGTAGCGGAAAAGAATAATAAACGCAAACCATTAATGGTGGGGACGTCATGTCATCCAACTGAGGACACTATTAAATTATCCCAATATGCGGAAGAATGTGGAGCTGATTGCGTATTAGTACTACCACCTTATTATATGCAAACAGATGAGAAAGGTATTAAAAATTATTATGAAGAAATTACTAAAAATTTAAATATTGGCGTAGTTATATATCATTATCCAGAAGGTACTAACGTAGAACTTTCTCCCGAATTTATTAAAGAATTAAGTGAAATACCAGGAATTGTTGGTATTAAAAATACAATTGATCAAATGCATACAAATAAATTAGTTAATTTAACAAAAGATAACCCCGATTTTTCAGTATTAACAGGATTTGAACAATTGATTTTACCTACACTTTCAATAGGAGGAAAAGGGGCCGTCGGTTTGGCTATGAATATTGTTCCTAAACAGTACGTAAAAATGCACGATAATTTTGTAAGCGCTAACAATAAAGTTGCTTCTGAATATAATCATATTTTAACGCAACTTATAGATTTACTTGAAGAAGAGCCACCGCCTGCGGCAGTCAAAGTAGGATTAGATTTCATTAATTTATACGGCGGTACACCAAGAAAACCATTATTACCTGCTACTGAAAACTTAAAAGAAAGAGTAAAAAATAAAATCATTGAAGTTCAAAGTTTTGAAATAACACAATAATTATATAGAAAAAAGGTGTAAATCATGAAAGACGTAGTTATTATCGGTGGTGGTCTTGCAGGATTATCGTCCGCATGGAGACTTAAGCATCAAGATATTTTACTTTTAGAAACTGAAAATCGCGTAGGAGGTAGAATTAACTCTGAAAGACGTGGTGATTATTGGTTAAACTGGGGAGGGCATTTATTTGCTGGTCCAGAATCAGCCACAGATGAGCTGATTAAATCAGTTGGTATAACTGCTTTACCTGTGCCAGGTAAATTAACGGGCATGTATTTAAACGGAAAACTTTTATTAAATGGCTTAGTTGAGTTATATCCATTTATGGCTCCTATGTCTTGGAAAGCTAGAATGGCTATGATGTGGAAAGGAGCTAAAGTAAGAGCAGCAGTTATAAAATATGGAAAAGTTGCTAAAAAACGCCCAAATGAAGATTATAGCGAACAACAACAAAGAGTATTAGAATTCATGGAAAATCGTACGTTTTCAGATTTTACAGGTCAGTTACCTCCAGAAGCCGATGCTATTTTTAGACCAACAGTAAGTAGATCAACTGGAACACCTGAAACTATGACAGCAGGATCAGGTATTGGGTATTTTCATACAGTTTGGAATAAAGACCAAGGTTTAGGAAGAAACATACTAGGTGGACCTTCTACGTTAACAGATACAATTGGAAAAATTTTAAAAGATCAAATTCAATTAAATGCCAGTGTAGAAAATATTCAACAATTTGATAATCATGTCAAAATCATTTATAACGTTAACGGTAAAAAATATGAAGTAGACTCACGTTTTGTTGTTATAGCTACTCCTCCATCTATTACTAGAAATATAGTGGAGAATTTAGATGAAGAAATGGATAAAGCATTAAGTGAGATAAAATATGGTCCACACGTTAGTGCTGCATTTTTAACAAATGAAAAAGGGAAACAAATCTGGGATAACATATATTCTATTGCAACTCCCAAAAAATCTTTTGACATTGTACTTCATCAATCCAACTTGGTGCATGACAAAAAAATCAAAAGAAATCCAGGTAGTAGTTTCATGACATTTTCTCCTGGTGAAAGTGGAAGAAAATTATTCGATAAATCTGACAAAGAAATCATTGATATATATTTAAATGATCTAAATGATATATTTCCAAATTTTAAAGAGTACGTCGTGGAAGCTCATGTTAAGAAATATCCTTTTGGTTCAGCATATGTACATCCAGGCAGATCAAAACTACAGCCAATATTAACTCAACCTTTTGGACGTATTTATCTTGCTGGTGATTATCTTGGAACTAATTATACAGAAACAGCAATTCAAACAGGTTTTACCGCAGCTCAAAATATTAATAGTTTTTTAGTTACTAAAAAAGAAAATAAATAGAAAAGTTAAAATTTGGAGTGATTAAAATGGAAACAAAAATAGTAAAACCAGAAGATGCAGACGTTTTTTTAGAAGGTTCAGAAGTTTGTAGAGAATATATAAAAACAGACTTAATCACTTTTGGAACTTCAGAATTACATCCAGGTGTAACTGGGGCAGTTGATGAAGGACATAAAAATTCGCAAGAAGTATTCTATGTGGTAAAAGGAACAGTTCTATTAAGATGTGGAGAAAAATTATATGAACTTAATGAGGGAGATGCACAAATTATTCCTGAAGATACACCACATCAATTGACTAATATCGGCGAATGTATAGCTAAAGTATCTTGGAGTTTAGCTCCAAGCGAATAAACAACAAAAAGGATGATAATAATGGCGACAGAAGTTATTGCAATGTTAACACATAATGATAAAACGAGAGAAGATGCATTAGAAATTTTTGAAAGCTGTAAGGATTTACCCGTTCAGTATTGGGGGTTCAAAGACGTAGGCCTTAGTACAAAAGAACTCAAAAAATTAAATGAAGTAATGAAAGAAAATGGAAAAACTACTGTTTTAGAAGTGGTTTCTTTTGAAGAAAAAGATGGAATTGACGCAGTTCAATTAGCTTATGAATGCGATATAGATTATTTAACAGGTACTGTTTTTTATCCTTCTGTTTTAGAATATGCAAAAGAAAAGAACATTAAGTATTTTCCATTTAGTGGAAATGTTAGCACTGAACCTCAAATTAAATTAAATGGAACAATCGAAGAAGTGATTAATGATTCAAAAGAATTAATAGATAAAGGGGTTAATGGTGTTGACCTCGTAGCCTATAGATCACAAGATGCAGACCCATTATTTTTAGCAAAATCAGTAATCAATGAAATCGGAAAAGAAAAAATCATCATTGCTGGAAGTATAAATTCTGTAGAACGAATTAAATTAATGAATGACATTTCTCCATTCGCATATACTATTGGAGGGGCTCTTTTCGAAGGGCAATTTATACAAGAAGGATCTTTCAGAGACAATTTAGAATATGTAATTCAATTAAATAAAAGGTTACAATAATGAGGTGATAAAGTGATATATATTTTAGGTTTAGATATTGGTACAACTGCTATTAAAGCTTCTATTTTCAATGAATTAGGAGAAGAATGTGGTAACTCAACTGAAGAATATCAACTTATCACTCCTGATAACAGTATTGTAGAACTTGATGCACAAACTTATGTAAATAAGTTTGTGCAAGCTACTAATAATGCAATTAATAATTCAGGAATCTGTAAGAATGATATAGCTTCTATAGGTTTTTCCGCACAAGGAGAAACCTTCATATGCTTAGATGAAAATGATAAACCTATTAGAAATGCAATTGTTTGGATGGATAATAGAGCAACTGAAGAATCTAAATTTATTGAAGAAAAACTAGGTAGAGAGAATATTCACAATGTTACAGGGCAAGTAGGAATGGACGCCATTTGGCCTGCTTCTAAAATGTTGTGGTTACAAAAAAATGAGCCGGAGAATTATAGAAAAACAGCTAAATTTATTTTAATAAAAGAATATCTCATTTATTTACTAACAGGTAAGTTTGTGTGCGAAGATTCTATTTTATGCTCAACTATGTGGTGGGATATTAATACTAGAAATTATTGGAAAGAAATGTTAGAAATCCTAGAAATTGAAGAGAAACAATTACCCAAAATTGTTCAACAAGGGGAGATTGTAGGTTCAGTAACTGACGATGCATCACGTAAATTTGGTTTACCTAAAAATTTAAGTGTTTCTGTCGGAGCATTAGACCAATCATGTGGCGCACTAGGAGTTGGAAACATCAATCCTGGAGTTTTTTCTGAGAGCACAGGTTCTGCATTAACCTCTGTGACAATATTGGATGACATTGTGGTAGACCCAAATAAAGAAATGCCTTGCTTTGCTTCCGCAATACCCGGAAAATATATGCTACATGCTTTTTCTACAGGAGGTATGGTTAACAGGTGGTATAGAGATACATTTTGTGTCAATGAAAAATACATTCAAGAAATTAGCGGCATCAATGCTTATTCAATTATCGATGAAGAAGTAAAACAAGCTCCAGAAGGTTCAAAAGGTTTGATATTTTTACCTCATTTACAAGGGGCGGGGCCTCCAGATTCCAACAACCAAGCAAAAGGGGTATTTTTTGGAATTACATTAGCACATGATAAAAAGTGTTTTTCTAGGAGTATCATGGAAGGTGTAACAATGGTATTAAGAAGAATGATTGAAGCCACAGAAAAATTGAATATCAATATTGAAGAAATAATATCACTTGGTGGGGGATCAAAAAGTAATATATGGTGCCAAATAAAAGCTAATGCAACCGGCTTACCTGTTTATATAATGAAAGATACGGAAGGCGCAGCTTCATACGGAGCAGCAATGTTAGCAGGTGTAAATATTGGTTTATGGACCTCATTTGAATCTGTTATTCATCAATCTATAAAAGTTGAAAAAATATATTATCCTGAAGCACAAAGTAAAATAATATACGATAACACCTATAAAAACTATAAATTATTACAAGAAAATATGACACAGTTATTCGATAAAACAAACTAATTTTTGTAAGCGATTACTTTCATGTCGGTTATGTTTTTTATTTCATGAAGTAAACTAGGGGGATAAGCTAGTGAAACAAAAACAAATAAAGGTACAAAATATACCTTTAGATTATAAAGTAAAAAAAGAGAGTAAAGCTAAGGGAGCACTTATAGATTATAAAATTTTCATTCCTTTTATATGTATAATGAGTACTATTGTATTAGTTTTTAGCTTTTTTGAAAAAGAAAGTTTTAGTATATTAAACTCTGTATTTAATACAATAGTTTCTTCATTTTCATGGGGTTATATTTGGTATATGGTTATTTTATTTGCAGCAGCTATGTATTTTTCATTTTCGAAATATGGAAAAGTTGTTTTAGGAGATCCTGTAGAAAAACCTAGGTTCTCAATGTTTGAATATGCTTCTATTTTAATTTCCACTGGCGTAGGTATATCTATTATGAGAACTGGAAGTATTCAGTGGATAGATGTTGCCTTAAATCCACCTGCTGGTGTTAAACCAGAATCTACAGAAGCATTACTATGGGGAAACTCTTATAGCATGTTTATTTGGAGTCCTTTCATTTTCACTTTATTTGTAACATCTGCTCCAGCAATAGCATATATTTTACATGTTAAAAAAAGTCCTTATTTAAGAATATCTGAAGCATGTAGATCTGTCCTTGGTAACAAGATTACAGATGGTATAGGTGGTATAATAATAGACGTTGTATTTTTAGTCAGCATATTATCTGCAGCTGCCGTAACTTTAGGTTTTTCAACGCCTATTATTACTTCCAGTGTTGCTTATATCTTTAATATAGAACAAAGTTTTGGATTATCTTTAGTAATAACTATAATTTGGATTTTATTATTTACATTAAGTGCTTATTTAGGAATAGAAAAAGGAATAAAAAAGTTAAGTACATTTAATATGTATGCTGCTGGAGCTTTTGCAATATTCATACTCGTATTAGGTCCAGGACTGTTCATTATAAATTATTTCACAGAAAGTTTTAGTTTTATTATAAAACATTACCTTGATTTTGCCATTCCACTGCATTCAATGAAATCTGGTAATACTTCATTTATGGAAAGTAATACTATATTTTGGTATGCGTATACAGCAATCTGGGGAATGCTTGGCAGTGTATTTATAGCAAAAGTTTCTAAAGGACGCACAATAAAAGAAATGATATTAACTTATCTTTTAGGGACAACTATTGTTTCATGGGTTACTACTGGCGTATTAGGAGGCCTTGGGGTAAATAGATTTTTAACTGGAGAAGTGCCAGTTACTGATATAGCCAAAAAAGATATTATGGCAGTTATCCCACAAATTTTAACTTCTTTACCATTACCGTTATTAGTAGTTATCGCATTTATTTTTATTGGAAGTGTGTTCTTAATTACAACGTTGGATTCTACGACTTATACATTAGCTTCATATTCTAGTAGAAAAAACATGAGTCAAGAAGATCCTCCCAAGTCTTTAAGAATAATCTTAGCCATTGTACTAGCAATAGTAACTATTGTTTTAATGAAGATAGGTGGACTAGAACCACTAGAGGTTTTATCTGGTGTATTAGGAATACCAATAATTTTTGTTCAGTTTTTAACCATTTATGCAGCTATAAAAATGATGCATAAAGATAAAGCTTGGAAATATAATATCAGAAACAAAGAAAATAGATGAGAATAATGTATATGTTATACTCTCTTTAAAGTTATATATTTCACAAAAAATTATGGAGAGATATAATGAATAATAAACAAGAACCAATAAAAAATATCATAAACATCAAAGAAAACCTCCCTAAAAGACAAAAAGAATTATGTGATTTTATAATAGAAAATCACAACCAAATTGGATTGATGAGTGTAAGAGATTTATCTTCAAAAGCAGAGGTCGGCATTTCTACTATTAACAGAGTGGTTAATGCATTAGGATATAAAGATTTTAATACATTAAAAACAGACATACATGAATATCATACCGTACCAGCTACTCGATTTGCATCTTCCCAAAAGTCATTTATAGAGGAAATTCCTGATAATAAAAACAACGAGATTAGAACTTTAGTAAAATTTTGGCAAGAAAGTAGCGAACTTTTAGATAATTCTTTGAATGTAGATTTAGTTCAAAATTTCCAAAAAGCTATGGATATAATTATGGAAGCAAAATCAATAAATTTATTAGGATCACGACCTTATAAAGCGATTGCTCTTTATTTAGAAATAATACTTAGTGAGTATATATCTAACGTAAAACAATTAAGTTCTGATCCTGATTTAATTTATGATCGTTTATTGCAAATTAACCAAGAAGAAATATTAGTTATCTTTGCTTTTGAACCTTATACAAATAGTGTAGTAAACCCAGCGAAACAAGCGTATAAACAAGGAAATAAAATTATATTAATTACAAACCATAATACATGTCCATTAGCACCTTATGCTGAAGTAACATTGAAATTAGAACCGAGTAAAGATAGTTTTTCTGTCGTTCCTCTTATCGCTTTAGTAGAAGTTATTAGTTTAGAAATTGGAAAAAGAACTTCGAATCAAGCTGTTAACAAATTAGATAACTTAAAAGAAGCTTTAGAAAATAATAATATTCTTTATGATAAAAAATAATTTCATTTAGTGTAAGGAGGAGTATGTTTGTCAGACCTAACAAATAAAGTTGTATTAATAACAGGAGCAAATAGAGGGCAAGGAAAGGAAGTAGCAAAGTATTTTGTTTCTTTAGGTGCGAAAATTGGTGTTGGAGCTAGAAATTTAGAAGCAGCTACGCAAGTTTCTAATGAATTAGGAAGTTGTGCTATCCCTCTAAAATTAGATGTTATTAATAAAAAAGATTGGGAATTATCCGTAGATAAACTAATAGAAACTTTTGGCCAAATAGATGTACTCGTAAATAATGCCGGCATGTATTTACGTAAACCATTTATAAATACCTCATTAGAAGAATACCAAGCATTGATAAATACAAATCAAATAGGAGTATTCTTAGGAATGAAAATTGTATCAACACAAATGAAAAATCAACAACAAGGTTCTATTATCAATACAGTTTCTATTTCTTCTTTCTCTCCTATTAATCAATCATCTCTATATGCCTCTACAAAAGCTGCGATTTCTACTATGTCAAAAGCTGCAGCTATAGAATTAGGTGATTATGGCATACGCGTTAATATGATACACCCTGGTGGCGTCGATACAGGAATGTTTTCGGAAAGTAAAGGCGGAAACTCTTTTTATGATTCCATACCTCTTCATAGAATTGGAAAGCCAATAGATATAGCAAAGGCCATTGCTTTTTTTGCTTCTGATGAAAGTTTATATTGTACTGGAGCAGAACTAGTCGTGGATGGTGGCATGACTTTAGGTACTGATGCTTAATTAAATTAGTAATTTATTATTATTTCACTTGATCCTTCAAATAATTTACATAAAAGATGATTATCGGAAGTGCATACGTTTCAAAAGATACAGATGGTATAATATAAAAGTCGTCGTTGTACTTCTGTGTTTTAATTAACATGGAAGGAGGTGACACCATGTTAAACACTCTATTTGTAGCACTTGTAGCTTCTATCATAGTTGGAGTTATAATTACGTTGTTTTCACATTGGTTAAACAAGCGTGATCAATAATCCGACGACGACATAACCAATACACCAAAAAAGAGCCCGATAACTACTGACATAGTTATCGGGCTCGGTGTTTACCATGTAAACACTCTATTTGTTAATTACATTATAGCATCATAGTGTTTTGGAATGCAAAAATAGTATTTATATAGGAGGTGAAATAAGATCGAGAGTATTATAGGAATTCTTGTAATAGTTTTCTTTACGGCAATGGTAATTACTGTTTCTTTTGCAGCCATACTATATATAATAAAAGGACTTTATAATGAGCGAGCAACAAGTATTTTATTATCTGGATGTTTATTCACGATGCTATTTACCCTTTCTGCTCTTTTTTATTTATACTTAGTGAAAAATTAATATGTTTTTTAGATGATATTAAATATAAGATATCTTAATCATACAAAATAGATTGTTGTGTAATTTTATTTGATATATGAGAATGATTTTACCTAATAAATAAGAAAAACAACTTAATAGTTTAAGTTGTTTTCCTTATTTATCTATGCAATTCTATTTTTTAATTTGCTTAATAATATCATTTACATCAACATGTGATCTTTTTTCAATAATTTTGTTATCTTTAAATTTTAAAAGCATCATTAGTGAAAATTTTACAAATTTTCCAGTAGGATTTATACCGTTGAAAGGTGTCCCAGTATGTTTACCTTCAAAGGTTAAGTATACTGCCGCTTTATCACTATTATCTAAAATAATTTCTTTCACTGGCATTTTAAAACCTGGAAACGAAGAGAAGTTTTTTCTTTCTGAAGCTTTTAATCCTTCTATACCATAAAAAGGTGTATCTATTTGTGGATAAAATACAAAGTCTTTATGACAAAACTCTTTTAATTCATCATAATTTTCATTTTCAATGAGTTTATAAAATCCTTTTATCATTTCTTCTCTATTTTCCATAATATTACCTCACTTAAAATTTATATTTATCTCCATCATCCGGTATAATAATTTGCGAATCAAAATTATTTGTTGCAGCGAATTGTTTTAAATCTTTTCTTGATAAGTTCCAATGGTTAACAGCTTCCATATGGACAACAATAATTTTGGAATCAGGCACTGTTTTGGCAACTTTATGAATATCCACTTCATTCATAATTAAAGAGCCGCCCATATTAAATTGGTTATCTCCTCCATTAACGACAACAATTTCTGGTTGGTAAGATTCTAATGTTTTTTCAACTTCTTCATACCATACTGTATCTCCAGCGATGTATAATGTTCGTTCATTTTCATTTTGTAATATTAAACCACATACATTACCAGCTACTTGAAGAATTTCACCTCGACCATGTTGTGCAGGTGTTTTAATAATATTAATGTTGTCAATATGATTTGTAGTTTCTAATGCTTCTACATTTAAGAAACCAACATTTTTAACTTCTTCTGCATCTTCGTTATTTTGTGTATATATTTTAATATCTTTAGGCAACAATCTTTGTGCAGCTTCATCAAAGTGATCTAAGTGTAAATGTGTTAAAATCACAATGTCTATATTTGATATAATATCGTTAATTTCCATGGGTAATTCAACTAATGGATTATTTTGATCATCTCTTGGTGCATTTGGAAATGGCGGAAATGAACCTTTTTCACCTAACATAGGATCGATTAAAATTGTCTTATTTGCATATTCAATTATTAAAGTTGCATTTCTTACATGAGTTATATTCATTATAAAAACCTCCTATTTGTTATACTGTAATTCTATTCTGATTACTAAATAAAAAACATAATCTTTTGAAAAGGATTTTGGATATTTAATTGATATTTGAAAAAGGCGGGATAATATGAATTTAGATGATACTGACAAGTTAATTATCAAAGAGCTTCAAAATAATTCTAAAATTACAATGAAGTCTTTAGGAAAGAAAGTTAATTTAACAGGACAAGCTGTTAATACAAGAGTTGCTCGTTTAGAAGATGATGGAGTTATACAAAACTATACAATTGTTGTTAATCAAAAGAGCTTAGATTGTGATATACATGCTTTTATTAATATCTATATGCATAAAATTTCACATAAACCTTATTTGGAGTTCATAAATGAACAAAACATATATATTTTAAATGATTATAAAATTATTGGAGATGGATGTTATTTACTAGAATGTAGATTTCCTAATAATAAACATCTTAATGATTTTTTAGAGACCTTAAATCAATTTGCCAATTACAAAGTTTCAACTGTTTTATACTAGAATTTAAAAATTAAAGCATATGATAATTATTTATTTCTAAATTATAGCTATTTCATAGGTTGAAATATTATGGAGTGATAATATCAATAATATATATGGATCTAATTTATATTTACGAAAGATTAAAACCATTTTTAATATAAATAGGTCAAACTCAAGCCAGTAAATGCGTATTGATATCATTTACTGGCTTTTTAGTATTTATGTTTCAATTTTTTAATTTATCAATATAATTAACTAGTTATTAGAAGTATTGTAAGTGACGTGATTTCTATTCAATACTTCTTCTAGTTTTTCTAAATGTTTAAGGGATGTTTCGGAGGTTCTTTTTCCTAATTCTAATACGATGGCATCAATTAAGGCGATGATTGGCAAAATAGAAAAATGATCCTTTCTTACAGATAGTTTTAATGTAACATTGCTAAATTCAATTAATGGTGATGTATCATGATCGGTAATTAAGATGATGTCGTTTCCCTGTTGTTTGGTTTCTTTGACAGCGTTTATTACTGAATAAGTATAAGGTTCGAATGAAAATGCAATAAGCAAGTCACTGTTAGTCATTTTTTTAGTTTTATCAAATATGGCATCTGTATCATAGCTCAGTTGCTGGATACTTAAATTAAATTCATTTAATAAATGTTCTAAGTAGAGTGCTGTTGTTTTATAAGGTCGTGTACCTAATACATAAATATTATTTGCTTGTTCAATTAAATTGATTGCTTGGTCAAATGATGAAATTAAATCAGGTTTCAGTGATTGATTTAGCAATGAAAGACTTTTATCCCATACGTGTGTCAATGTATGGGATTTTACTTTACCACCTTCGATAAATGCATTTTTAAGAGAAAATTTGGAATCATTTGGTATTGCGCTATTGTAGATATCTCTGCGAAAGTCATTGGAATTGTCATAATCTAAAGCGTGTATGGTACGCATAACTGTGGAAATACCGACTTCAGCATCTTTTGCTAATTCTTTGATAGTCACTAATCCTAAATCTTCGAAGTGTTTCAAAATGTAATCGCATAGCTTTTGCTGTTTTTTTGGTACTTACAATTTTAGCTTTTAGATCAAAAGTTTGATTCATAACTTTCGTTTGCCCCTTTACTCGTCATCAACTTTTAATATTACAGTATAGAATTCAGAGTAATAAAATAACAGAAACTGTTGTTGTGACAGAATTAAATAATTAGAATATAAAATGGCATGAGACCGAGTATTTGTATTAATATGATTTACTATTCATTCATCGTAATAGTTGTAATTTAGAAAGATTGACATAAATATTATAGTAGGAAAAAACGCCATTAAATGAATTGGAAAATTCATTTAATGGCGTTGCTCGTTAAAATTAGGTGCTGATAAATATTAGATATGCAATGAAATAGCAGAATAAGTTAAATTACATTTTGAACTATAACTTTATATTAACGTTGTATAAAGCTATTAATTGCATCAATAAGACTGTATACACCTAAGAATGTCACGACGATTACGACGATACCACCGATGATATTAAGCCACACAGTATTGACATAGTTGCCCATTAAATTCCTTTTATTAATTACAATAAATATCAGAATGGCCACTGTTGGTAAGATGATACCGTTTAGTGCTTGTGCAACAAGTAATACTTGCAATGGTTCGAATCCTAATGCGGATGTAATAATACCAATAATAATGATACATGTGAATACAAATTTGTATTTTTTACTTTCCATGCCACCTTGCCAACCGAGTAAACTACTGATGGTAGCAGCTGCACCAGTTGGTGAGGCAATTGCTGAAGATAATCCAGCTGCAAATAAACCAATACTTATAGCAAATGGTGCTGCATTGCCTAACACGGGTTCTAATGGACCTGCGAGTTGGATGATACTGGTAACTTCTTTACCTTTGATTAAAGTGGCTGCTGCGATAAGAATAGCAGCTGAAATAATACCACCTATGGAAATTGATATGATTGTATCCCAACGTGCAAATTTTAATTCTTTGATATCACCAAAGCGTTCATGTACTGCAGTAGAATGGATAAAGAAATTATAAGGAACGACTGTGGTACCAATTAATGCGATAATAGTTATAATTGAGCCGTTAGGAATAGTCGGCACAAAGATACCCTTTAAGATTCCAATAATATCCGGTTTGATGACAATCATTGTTGTAATAAATATAATGCCCATGATTACCATTAGGAATATCATGATTTTCTCTAAAAAACGATAGTTACCAAACAGACCAATTAATAAAATAATTACACCAATGATGGGGGCTACTGCATTTTCAGGCAAATGTAATAAATAAGCAGCACCAAGTGAAGTACCAATTAAATCACCACTTATATATGCGGCACACCCCAGTGTTACGGCAATTAATGTAAACCAAACGATGATTAATTTACCTATCTTATTGGCGAATAAATCTTGAATCGCTTCGCCTAAACCTTCTCGTGTAACAAGGCTTAAACGAATAATCATTTCTTGTAAAACAATTGTTGCTACAATTGAAAAGACAACCGCCCATAATAAACTATAACCAAATCCTGCGCCACCTTGGGTCATTGTTGTGACAGTACCAGGACCGATAAATGAGGCTGTGATTATCATTCCAGGACCAATAGACTTAAATAGTTTCTTCGCATCCTTAAACATCTACACCACTCCTCAGTTATTTAGTTGTATTTAAATAGGCAACGTGTCCAGCAAGTACATACAGTACGGCAGTAGATACAAAATGAGCTGAATTTTGGTTTGGATCATTCATTGGATAAACCTCAACATAATCCATACCACATAATCCGAGTGTGCCGAATTCGTATATCATCGTTAGTAATTCATATGAGGTCATGCCATTACCATCAACTGGTCCACCAGGATTAAAGGCAAAGTCTAAAACATCACTACAAATCGTTAAGTACACGACATCGACATCTTTGCTTGCTTGCTTATATATGTCTCTTGCGAATTGTTTTAAGTTAGTTGCAGCACGAATATCGTTTATAGTAATTGTAACTGCGCCAGCTTCATTTGCGTATTTTCCGGTTTCAGGTTTATTTCTAGGACCATGAATACCGGTATGAATAATACTTTCATTTCTGATACCATCAGTATGATATAAGTGCATAAATGGTGTGTTACGTGCGTAAATTTCACCCTCATAATCTGGCATATTATCGTAATGTGCATCTAAATGTATAATACCAACTTTTTTTCCTGTAGTTTCTGTTAAGGATTTTAAAATTGGATATGTAACACCATGCTCACCACCAAAGCCGACAAGAAATTTGCCACTTTCCCATAAAGGCTTTACAAAGTCTTCAATATTTTCATAACTTTGCTTATTGTCATGGGCTACAAATGGGACATCGCCTACATCACCCAGTGATAAATGATCACTAATATTGATGTGATTCAATTCCGGTAAATACTGACTATAACGTGCTGAACTAGATCTAATTTGTTTAGGTCCTAATTCGACACCTGTATAATCTCCCCAAGTACTTTCACCTTCAAATGGTGCACCATAAATGATGACATCCGTATCTAATGTTTGTGACTTAGTTAGGTTCTTACTATTTAAAAAACAAGGTATATTACCATATATATTATTTTTCATAATGTAATTCCTCCCCTTTGTTGTAAATAATTATATAAATTATTGTTTTGTATTTCAAATGAATGTAAATACTCAATTACTTATATAATTTATATTACCTGGGAAAGTTAGAAACTAAGTTTAGTTTAAAGGCGAATAGGGAACGTAATTTTGCGAAGATTTAAGCATTGTACCGCAGTGATGTAATAGCGAAGTGTTATGGAACGTGAAGTAATATCAAAAGGTTGTATTATGCCCAACCACGGAAACGAGATGCTTCAGCAGTGCGTTTGATACCTAATACATAAGCTGCCAAACGCATATCCATTTTTCTATCTTCAGCTAAATCATAAATTGTGTTGAATGCTTCGACCATTTTGTCACGTAGCTTTGATTCTACTTCATCTTCAGACCAATAATAACCTTGCTTATTTTGTACCCATTCAAAATAAGATACCGTTACGCCACCTGCACTAGCAAGAACGTCGGGAATTAATAGTACACCACGTTGGTTTAATATTGCAGTTGCTTCTTGTGTTGTTGGACCATTAGCAGCTTCTGCAATAATGTTTGCCTTAATATTTGGTGCATTGTCAGCTGTAATTTGATTAGATAGTGCGGCAGGTACTAGAATGTCACAATCTAACTCAAGTAAATCTGAATTTGGAATCACATCGTCAAATAAATGTGTTACGCGACCGTGTTGTTCCTTTAATTCCACTAAATGTTCAATGTCTAACCCATCTGGATTATACAGGGCACCATAGCTTTCTGAAATTGCAACAATTTTTGCTCCCATTTCATGTAAAATTTTAGCAATAAAGCTACCAGCATTTCCGAAACCTTGAATTGCGACACGTGAATCTGAGATATTAATATTTTTACGTTTTGTAGCTTCTTCAATAGTTATTACAGCACCTAATGCAGTAGCACGATTTCTGCCTAATGAGCCACCGAGTGCCAATGGTTTACCAGTTATAAACGCAAAAGCATTAGAACGGTTGATCTTACTGTATTCATCCATCATCCACGACATAATCTGTGGGTTTGTATATACATCTGGTGCAGGAATATCACTAGAAGGTCCAACGAACTGTGACACTGCTCTTACATATCCACGAGATAAGCGTTCTAACTCTTGTTGACTCAATTGTCTTGGGTCACAAATGATACCGCCTTTACCACCGCCATATGGTAAGTTGGTAATACCACATTTCAATGTCATCCACATTGATAGTGCCTTTACTTCATCTTTATTAACATCCGGATGGAAACGAATACCACCCTTAGTTGGACCAACTGCATCGTTATGTTGCGCACGGTATCCGGTAAATGTCTTCATTGTTCCGTCATCCATACGAATAGGGATACGTACTTCGAGAAATCGTAATGGTTCCTTGATTAATTCGTACATTCCCTCATCAAAACCTAATTTATGTAAAGCAGCTTTAGTTACTTGTTGCGTTGATAACACTAAATTACTTTCTTCCGTCATAATATAACCCCTTTATTAAATATCTTCTATATTTATACATACTTGAAATACAAATATTAGCCTTATTGAGAATTAAAATCAATAAAATTTTATATATTTATCGAAAAATTCAGAAAATATTTTCAAGAAAAATTATGAAGATCGCGTCATGACAGCATTTGTCATTCATATTAGAAAATGATAATATGAAACATATTAAATAGAAATAATATGAGGTGGAGATTTGGATTTTATAACAATTGAGGAGAGGGCAGATTTTATTCATGGTTTATCCAATCCTATACGTCTACAAATATTAGAATTAATCAAAGATTGTGAATGTACCGTAAATCAAATTGTGTCAGCAACTCAAATTAGTCAATCTAGCGTGTCGCAACATTTAGCTTGCCTCAAAGGCTGTGGTTTAGTTACTTCTAGACAAGCAGGTAAGTATGTGTATTATAAGCTCACAACGAATAGTGTGAAAACATTGTTAACACTTATAGATACAGTGATTATAGAAACGCAAGATGATACAAAAAAATGTCAGTATCATATTAAATAATTAGTATTAGTATAGAAAGAAGTTGATATGAGTGAGTCGTCAACAGTATAAAGGCAACAATTTGCAAGGGCATCATGATAAGGCTGTAGAAGCGCACGATAATCATTGTTGCACAACAAATTTACATGAAGTGAATGATCATAGCAATAACAGTGAAGCTGACTCTCAAACAGTTAAACATTCAGCAGAAACAAATTATATTCTTAAAATAACAGGTATGGATTGTAATAATTGTGCTAAGACCATTGAACAATCAGTACTAAAGCTAAATGTTGTTCAAGATGCGCGTATTAGTTTTGCAAATGGAAAATTACATTTGAATGTTAATAGCAAGGAAGATATACAGCAAGTCATACAAACGATTGAACAGTTAGGCTATGGTGTAAGCGTACTTAGTAATGCTGGTACTGAAACAGTATTTAAGATTCAGGGTATGGATTGTAATGATTGTGCCAAAACGATAGAACAACATATGAGTCAATTAGATTATGTAGATCGAGCGAACGTTAATTTTGCAACTGGAAAGTTAGCTTTACAATATAATGGACAGCCCAAACAGGTTATTAAAGAAGTATTTAAGTTGGGATATAGTGCGACGCTATCAAATGAACAAACCCAACAACAGTCGATACTGACTTTATTTAAATTGCCATTGATATCGTTAATATTACTGTTGTGTGCTTGGTTATTCACTTACTTTAATATGTCAGATATTTTAGTTAATACATTGCTACTAACTGCAATTATCATTTGCGCATTTAAAACGGTAAAAAGTGGCATTTTTGCCTTGAAGGCTAAACGATTAGATATGAATGTATTGATGTCAGTTGCAATTATAGGTGCTGTGTTACTTGGAGAATACTTTGAAGCGACAATGGTCATCTTATTATTTGTAATAGGCACAAGTTTACAACAAGCTTCCATAGAAAAGACCCGGGCGTCTATCCAATCACTTATGGATCTAACACCACAAGTAGCACGAGTTAAACAAGAAGATGATTGGTCAGAACAAAGCGTTGCCAGTATTGCTGTTGGAAACATAATTCAAATTAGACCAGGTGATCGTGTGCCATTAGATGGTGTGATTATAGAAGGTACATCAGCGATAAACCAAGCTCCAATAACAGGTGAGTCTATACCTGTAAATAAAAGTATGGGTGATGAGGTCTATGCTGGTACTATTAATGAGGATAATACATTAGTAATTGAAGTGACTAAAACAGAACAACAAACCATGCTGGCACACATTATTGATTTAGTTGAAACTGCACAAGAACAACAGGCACCAACACAGAGTTTTATTGATAGGTTTGCAGAAATATATACACCTGTAGTGTTTGTATTGGCTCTACTTGTTATGATAGTGCCTCCATTATTTGCCGTTGGTACATGGGGGAGCTGGATTTATAAAGGATTGGAATTACTGGTCATCGCATGTCCATGTGCATTAGTGATTTCAACACCTGTCGCAATTGTGACTGCTATAGGTAATGCTGCTAAAAACGGTATTCTAATTAAAGGGGGCAGTTATCTAGAACAGCTTAGTTCATTAAATGTTCTGGCGTTCGACAAGACAGGCACATTGACTACAGGAGAGCCAACGGTTCAATCAGTTGTAGAAATTGATAGTGACAAACAGCAGTTGATTGCAATAGCACAAGTCCTTGAATCACAATCATCTCATCCGATTGGACAAGCAATATTAAATTATACTGATGCGCAGAATAATTTAACTTCAATGCAACCTGAAACATTTGAGAATATACCTGGCAAAGGTATTAGTGCTGTCATAAAGGGTGAAAGATATTTCGCGGGTAATATGTCATTTGTAGCTAGCATAAATGACAAAGTTACTCAATATCAGCATGCTATTTTAAATCATATGACTCAAGGCGAAACGGTAGTCGTTATTGTTAGTCAGTCACAATTACTTGGCTATATTACTTTGAGTGATAAAGTACGTGAAGGAACACAGGCAACTATGCTGAAGTTAAAACGTTGTGGTATTGAAGAAACGATAATGTTAACAGGAGATAATAAAGGTTCCGCGAAAAATATTGCGCGAAGTTCGGGCATAAAATCATACTATGCTGAATTATTACCAGAAGATAAATTGCGCCAAATAGCAATGATTCAACAGCAAGGTAAAGTTGTCGGTATGATAGGAGATGGCATAAATGATGCGCCAGCATTAGCAACGAGTAATATTGGTATTGCAATGGGTGGTATCGGTACAGATACAGCAATGGAAACGGCAGATGTAGTGTTGATGACAGATAAATTAGAGTATGTTCATTATGCGATACAATTAAGTAAAAGAACGACTGCAATTATCAAACAAAACATTTATTTTTCTATTATTATAAAATTAATTGCTTTTATGCTTGTCTTTCCTGGATGGCTCACGCTGTGGTTAGCCATTTTAAGTGATACAGGGGCTGCAGTATTAGTTGTCTTGAATGCATTGAGGTTATTGAAAGGAATCAAGATATGATGTCTTAATATATAATGAAATTATTAAAAAATGAATTTCATATGAATGTCTTGTTGTGAAAAAACGATAAATGTACCTTAAAATTGTTTGTTACACATAATTGATGTAATTATGCCTCTTTTAAAATCAGTTATAGTCTTTATCATTGAAGTAAGTAAGCGAATAGAGTTAATTTAAATCGTGTTATAAATTAAATTGAAGCAGGAGTTCAACTATCATGAAAATACTTAAAGTAATTGCCCTTATTATATTAACGACAACATTATTAACCGCATGTGATAGTGATGGGAACTTTACACAATCAGATTTTGATAAGGTAGAGCAAGGATTAGAAACCTTAACTAAGCATTTACAACAAGACTCAGACGATACATCCAAGCCTGAGGTTACAAAGGCAGATATTGATCTGATTAACGCTAATACTAATAGTGAAAATTATGCCTATATTAATGATAATAAAACAAATTTAACAACAGCAGATAATAAGTTACTTGATAAATATAGTCGTGAAAAGTTCTGGGTAATTTATCCGAAATTAGATCAATATGGTAGAGCTGGAACTGTTACTGCATTAGTAACGCAGCAGTCTGTGGAAAGTCATTCTTCAAAGGTTAGAAAGCGACCAGCGTTTGATTATGGTGTACATATTGCTGGTGAATATAAAGACGGTGTATACAATCCTGAAAAGCAAGCGTGGAAGGGAGAAGAATCTAATAACGAAATTTTGCAGTTAAATGGCTATCGAGGCTATATTTATAATAAATCACATTCATTAGCTTGGTCACTAGGAGGAGATATGGAAACACATAATCTTACCTTGGGTACACGCGCACAAAATGTTGGGACTAATCGAGACCGTAATGGTGGAGGAATGGGTTATGCTGAAACACAAATTCGTAATGCGATTCACGAACATCCACAAACTAAAGTGTATTATAAAGTGACACCAGTTTATCAAGGCAGTGAGTTACTTCCTAGGGGTTCGCACGTAAGAGCTTATTCTGTAAATGACGAAGGTCAAACAGTAAATATAAATGTATGGGTGTCTAACACACAAAAAGGTGTAAAAATTAATTATCAAGATGGCACACATAATGGCTAAAGCCTATGTAACAAAATAGCAATTAACAATAGATGTAACCAAAAATAAACTCAAAACCTTTCGATGAAATTATTTCATTGAAAGGTTTTTTGATGTGTCCGTTTATTAAGTGATGATGTTCTTGTATATAAGTCAGTACCTGGCTTTAATTTACATCGTTATAGCGTTAGATAAAAGTATAGTTTAGCTGTTGAGTGATATAAGCATTTTAAGCAGTAAACAAAATTGCCGTTAATAGTGGAAAAAGTAATCATTAATATGTAAGCGTATACATTGTATGATGGGTTCAACATAAAGAAAGGGATGATGAATGATGAAAAAAATATTACTATCCTGTTCGGCAGGTATGTCTACAAGCTTGTTAGTTTCAAAAATGAAAGAGGTAGCAGAAGAGCAAAATTTATCAGTTCAAATTGATGCGGTGTCTAGTGACAATGCTTTCTCAATGTTAAATAGTTATGACGTCTTATTAATTGGTCCACAAATGCGATTTATGAAGAGAAAATTTGAAAAACATGTCAAAGAACAAAATATTAGTATTCCTATTGATGTTATAGATACGGTTGCTTATGGACGCATTGATGGTGCTGGAGTGCTAAAACAAGCACTGAATTTAATTGAGTAATAAGGGGGGTGAAAGTATGGAAAGTAAATTTATGGAAAAATTGGAAGATATTTTATTACCAATAGCCGATAAATTAAATAATAATAAGTACCTTTCAAGTTTACGTGATGGTTTTATGGTGGCTTTACCATTAATCATATTTGGATCAATTTTCATTGTAATTTCAAATTTTCCATTTTTAGATAAAATTTTATCCAAACAGCAATTTGCTACATGGCAACAACTCGTAGGTCCAGCATCAGAATCAACATTATCAATAATGGGACTATTTGTCATTATCGGTATTGGATATAAATTAACCAAAAAAATGGGTTTGAAGGAATATATGGAGCAGTCACTGCTTTAAGTAGTGTGCTGATTTTGACGCCACAAATTGTAGGGAAAACACAGGGTGTGATACCTGTTGAAATTCTAGGTGCAAAGGGAATGTTCTTAGGATTAATTGTATCGATGTTGAGTTGTGAAATATATAGCTACTTATGTAAAAAGGAAATTACGATTAAAATGCCAAATGGTGTACCGGAGCAAGTATCAAAGTCATTTAGTGCATTGATACCTATTTCTGCCACTTTAACAATAGTGTTATTGATTAGAATTATAGTTTCATTTACACCATTTGAAACTTTACAAAATCTTATATATACAGTATTACAGCAACCATTGACAGCATTAGGTAGTGGATTGCCTGCAACAATTGTTGCAGTGTTATTGATACAAGTATTTTGGTTTTTCGGGTTACATGGTCAAATCATTGTCAATACTGTTTTCGATCCGATTTGGTACTCCTTAAATAATGAGAATTTAGAAGCATTTAAAGCACATCAAGAACTGCCAAATATTATAACAAAGCAATTTGTTGATACATTTTTAGTAGGTATGGGTGGTACTGGTGGCACAATGGCAGTAATTTTATTAATTTATATTATTGCACGTAGTCAACAAAATAAAGAAATAGGTAAGCTTGGTGCACCTTCTTCTATATTTAATGTAAACGAACCGATATTGTTTGGACTACCTATCATAATGAATCCAATCATAGTTATACCATGGGTTATTGCACCCATTGTTGTAACTTTAATTACCTACTTTTCAATGCAATTAGGGCTAGTACCTAAACCTTCTGGAGTTATAGTTCCGTGGACGACACCAATATTTATAAGTGGTTATTTAGCAACAGGAAATGCATGGCAAGGTGCTGTATTACAATTAGTCAATTTATTAGTTACTTTTATCATTTGGTTACCATTCTTTAAGGTACTAGATAATGGTTACTTTAAACAAGAGCAGAAAAATAAACAGAATGAGGAGTAATGCTTTATGGAGAATAATACAGAAATGGCTTTTCAAATCATCTTGCTTGCGGGAAATGGTAGATCAAGCGCTATGGAAGCAATACAATTTGCAAAGGACAATGACTTCAATGCTGCACAAGAAAAATTAGCAGAAGCAGCATCAGAAATAAATAAGGCCCATAACTTCCAAACCAAACTATTACAAGCGGAAGCACAAGGAAAGAACTATGAACTTAATTTAATCTTGATTCATTCACAAGATCACTTAATGAATGCAATAACGATTAAAGACATGGCCAATGAATTTATCGATTTGTACCAATATATTAATGAAAAGGGATAGGTGATAGGATGAATATTTCATTTCCAAAACATTTTTGGTGGGGAAGTGCAGCTAGTGCAACACAAACTGAAGGGACACAAAATATAGATGATCAAACAAATTGGGATTATTGGTATCAACAAGAACCAAATCGCTTTTTTGATCAGGTCGGTCCGGATGTAACATCTAATTTTTATTATACCTATAAAGATGATATTCAATTGATGAAAGCGACTGGACATAATTCATTTAGGTTATCAATTTCATGGACTAGATTGATTAATCAAGAGACAGGTGATGTAAACGAAGCGGCAGTAGATTTTTATAATAAAGTAATTGACGAATTAATTAGTAATGATATTGAACCATTTGTTAATTTATATCACTTTGATATGCCATTGAAACAGCAAGAACAAGGTGGATTTGAATCCAAAGTCGTGGTGAAACATTACCTAGATTATGCACAAACATGCTTTGAATTGTTTGGAGATAGAGTAACGAAATGGTTTACGTTTAACGAACCAATCGTTCCAGTAGAAGGTGGTTATTTTTATAATTTTCACTATCCAGACGTGAACGACGCTAAAAGAGGTATTCAATTTGCGTTTCATACCATTTTAGCAAATGCTAAAGTAATTGAGCTGTTTAAATCACGAGGTTATCAAGGTGAAATAGGCATTATATTAAATTTGACACCTTCATATCCAAGAAGTAATAACCATGCTGATGTTAGAGCTGCCGAAATTGCAGATTTATTTTTTAATAGAAGCTTTTTAGATCCTGTTACAAAAGGAGAATTCCCTAGTAGCTTAATAGAAATATTAGAACAGCATGATTTGTTACCTGAGTATGAAGCGAAAGACTTACAGGTGATAAAGCAAAATACGATTGATTTACTAGGCGTAAATTATTATCAACCAAGAAGAATCAAAGCAAAAGATAATTTACCAAACCCGAATGCACCTTTTAAACCGGAATATTATTTTGACAATTATGAAATGCCTGGTCGAAAGATGAACCCATATCGAGGTTGGGAAATTTATCCTAAAGGGATATACGATATAATGATTAACTTGAAACAAAATTATAGTAATATCAAATCATTTATTTCTGAAAATGGTATGGGAGTAGAAAATGAACAGCGCTTTTTAAAAGATGGGCGTATTGAAGATGATTATCGTATTCGTTTTTTACAGGATCATTTATATTGGTTACATCGAGCGCTTGATGAAGGCGCTAATTGTCATGGTTATCATATGTGGACATTTATGGATAATTGGTCATGGATGAATGCTTATAAAAATAGATATGGGTTTATTTCAGTAGATTTAGAAAATCAAAAAAGAACAATTAAGAAAAGTGGTTATTGGTTTAAAGCTTTAGCTGAAACGAACCAATTTGATTATCAAGTATAGTCCCTTTAAAACGATAAAGATAATGGAAGTGAGCGCATGAATAAAAGGGCATTAGAAACTATCAGACTATTATATAACCACACAAATTGTTATGTTTCAGGAGCATTTATAGCTAAAAGTTTAAGCGTTTCACCAAGGACAATTAGAAATGATATAAAAATGATCAACGGCATCGCAGCAACGCATGGTTTTTATATTGAATCAAAAAAATCCGCTGGTTACAAAATCGATATAAAGGATAAAAGCAAATTCAATTTATTCATTAATAATCAATATCTTAAAGATGAGTTGTTGAATTTTAATAATCAGGAAAGCAGAGTGCATTTTATATTGAGTAAATTACTCATATTAGATAATTACGTCAAAATAGAACGTTTGAGTGAACGTATGTATGTCAGTGACACGACAGTGAAAAAGGACTTAAAGGTTATTAGAAACGAACTTGATAAATATGAATTACAACTGATATCCAGTCCGTACTATGGTTTGAAAATAGAAGGTTCTGAATTTCAAAAAAGATATGCCATTGCAAATATGTTGCTCGATAAACCTTATCACAAACACACATTTGATACAGATAAAATCAATGATTTAAAAGAACAACTGATTAAGTTAATAAATCAATTTCAAATTACAATTCCAGACGTTAAACTTGAAAATTTGGTAATTCATATTTATATTGCCATGTTCAGAGTTGACAATAAATTTATGATAGCCGATAAAGATAATATATTTCAGAATTTTGAATATTACGATGCTGAATTGAAACATTTCTTTCAAGCAATTGTAGGTCTGCTCGAACAACGTTATGATGTTATATTGCCAATTGAAGAAAAACAATATATTAAAGCACATATTGCGGCATCTGGAATAGTTTCAAAGAAATATGAACTCATAGATCGTAAAGAAATTAACGATTTAATTCATCAAATGTTTAATAAAATTCAGGATGTTTTTCAAATTAATTTGGATAATGAATTAGAATTAAAGAAAAATTTGGCATTACACTTATCTACTTCAATCAATCGTTATAAGTACAAGATGAATATTAGAAACCCTATTTTAACTGAGATAAAGAAGAATTATCCCTATGCATTTGATATTGCTTTAGTTGGAGGAAAGGTTATTGAAGAAGCATTTAAGATAAAAATTTCAGAGAGCGAGATTGGGTTTTTAGCATTACATTTTCAATTAGTATTACAAAAATCGCAATCAGTAACAGAAAAAATCAGAGCGACTATCGTCTGTGCTTCTGGCATGGCAAGTTCAGAATTAATAAAGTATAAATTACTTGAGAATTTTGGAAATGCATTAACTATGACAAATTCTCAACAAATGTATGAATTGAGTAAAGAAACACTTAAAAATACAGATTTAATCATTGCTACAGTACCACTATCAAGGGAATATGATGTGCCAGTTATCACTGTTAATACAATTTTAACTCAAGAGGATATTTTGCAATTAAATCATTTTATAAACAATTACGATAAAAATGAGAATGAGCAACTGATAGAAATATTTGATTTGAAAAATGGTATCAATTCTAAAGAAACATTATTAACCGCAATAGAAAGTGATTTAAAGCAATTAGATTACATCGAACCCAATTTTTTGAAACAAGTGTATGAAAGAGAGGCAGTAGCAACAACAGCATATGGAAATTTAATTGCAGTGCCACATCCAGTCACACCTCAAGCCAAACAGTCATTTATATATGTAATTAAACTGGATAAACCGATAAAGTGGGAGACTAAGGAAGTGCAACTTATATTTTGTCTTGGATTGAAACAACATACTACTGTTGATATGAAACCTATATTTAAAAAATTGAGTTATATTATTAATGACTTTAATGTTGTGTTGAATTTAATAAGTCAACAAAATAATGCTGACTTAAGGTTGGCTTATAAAACGATAAGCAATGAAACAAAATTAAATTAAGGTGTTAATGGACACCTATAAATAATAGTTATGAAAGATAAATAGCAATAATTTATTATTTTATATTTTAAGCGTCTAGTATATTAATCCTGAAAAAAATAACCCTAAGATGAATAATTCATTTATCTTAGGGATTTTTTATTAAATATTTTAGTATTATTGGCTCGCTTTCCTAGGAGACAGCTTCAGCCTGTAGTCTTCAGCTTGTCCTGTTCCCTCAGGAGTCTTGCCAAAATACGATAATTATTGATATTTGTGTAATTGATCGATGCAATTATACAAATTGATGTGGGTTATTAAATATATAACTGACAAAATCGAACCTTGCAAGTGTAAAATTATAATAGTTATTTTGAATGTAATGGATGAACAGAATTTGAAAAATAGAAATAATAATAAAATAAGTGTTTGATAGGCGTTATAACTTAAATAGTAAAAATTTAACATCAATTTAGTATTTTTACTTTTATTCCTGAGTAATCTTATTGATTTACCATTGACTAAATTTTCAGACATTAATAAAATGTTTAATTATACATAAAAGGATAGTGCACAAAATTACATAGAGATCAGGTGAAAGTATGGAACAAGTGAGATTCAAACGAGCGATGAAGCAACGGCATTTAATGTTACTTAGTTTTGGAGGCGTCATTGGTACTGGGTTGTTTTTAAGTTCTGGTTATACATTACAGCAAGCGGGACCATTAGGAACTGTATTGTCTTATGTAATTGGTTCGTTATTAGTATATTTAGTGATGTTATGTTTGGGGCAACTTGCGATGAAACATCCTGAAACGGGAGGTTTTCATATTTATGCAAATAAATATATTCATCCAGCAATTGGTTATATTGTAGCTTGGTTCTATTGGTTAACATGGACAGTAGCTTTAGGATCTGAATTTACTGCTGTTGGATTATTAATGCAAAAATGGTTCCCTCATATACCAGTTTATGTATTCGCTACGTTAGCAATCCTGTTAATTCTAGTGTTTAATATTGTATCAACACGTTTTTATGCAGAGGTTGAGTTTTACTTTTCATTAATCAAAGTTGTGACGATATTTGTGTTTATAGCGTTGGGAGCTTTAGTTATTGTTGGTTTATTACATTATAATGGTTATCAAGGTATTGAGACGATTAAGCATCGTTATACAGATCCAACATTTCCACATGGTTTAGGTTCGGTATTCTTGACAATGTTGGCAGTGAATTATGCATTTAGTGGTACAGAATTAATTGGTATTGCTGCAGGTGAAACTAAAAATCCTGAACAAGTTATTCCTAAGGCAATCAAAGCAACACTTTGGCGTCTAGTTATTTTCTTTATTGGCACGATGGTTATTATCTCTATATTAATTCCAAGTTACCAAGGTAAGTCATTAGAGAGTCCTTTTGTTGTTATATTTCAAAGAATGGGTATTCCTTATGCGGGCGACTTAATGAACCTTGTAATTATAACAGCATTGCTTTCAGCGGCAAATTCTGGATTGTATGCAGCTAGTAGAATGATATGGAGTTTATCAAATGAAGGGTTATTCCCAGTATGGTTTGGTAAGTTAAATAAATTTAAAATGCCTGTTCGTGCAACATTATTTAGTATGTTGGGTGGTCTGTTGGCATTGCTATCAAGTGTTTATGCTGCAGATTCATTATATGTTGTGTTGGTATCAATAGCAGGGTTAGCAGTTGTAATTGTGTGGATGAGTATTTGTCTAGCATATTTTAATGCTAAGCGTCGCGATAAATCGTTAAAGATACAACAATGGGTACCGGTAACAGGGTTTTGTTTATGTTTTGTGTCGTGTGTTGGAATGATATTTGATCCTAATCAAGCGCCAGCACTATATTTTGGGGTGCCATTTGCGCTGATTGCACTCATTTATTATTTTATTAAATACAATAAAAAAGGGGCTATTTAAATGCGACTATTAGAAAAAATCAAACACACAGGTTCAAAGGCAATTGTGTTAGATGGTGGTTTAGCTACTACTTTAGAGCAAGCTGGATGCAATTTAAATTCAACGCTATGGTCTAGTGAAGTGTTGAGACAACAGCCCGAAGAGATTTATAAAGCGCATCAAGCATTTGTAGATGCTGGAGCTGAAATTATATTAACTAGTACCTATCAAGCAAGTGCAGCGACCTTTTTAGATATTGGCTTAACAATTGAAGATATTGACCATATTTATAATACTGCGATAGAAACGGTTTATCATGCAACTACAACTCAACAAGTGATAGTGGGGAGTCTTGGGCCTTATGGTTCGTATTTAAGTGATGGTTCAGAATATACAGGTGATTATAATTTAAGTAATATAGATTATTATCAATTTCATCAAACACGTATTGATCGTCTAGTCGAAAAAGGAATCGTAGATTTTGTATTTGAAACAGTGCCTAATTTTAATGAAATCAAGGCATTGGTGGAATTTATCATACCGAAGTATCCAACGTGTACATTTTGGATATCGGTGACGGTCAATGCAGAAGGTGATTTGTCCGATGGCACACCTTTTGAAAAGGTTTGTGAATATATTGCGTTGCATCATAGTGAAGTACCGGTTTTTGGTATCAATTGTTCTCATGTTAGTGCTGTAAATAAAGCATTGGACAAAGGTTTACAGGATTTACCACAAACGCTTGCTTTGTATCCTAATGGTGGTGCAATCTATGATGCCAATGAGAAAATATGGCAAGACGAAGGTGATACAAGCGCAATATTAGAAAGTATACCAACTTGGATTAGCAAAGGGGTAACAATTATCGGTGGTTGTTGTCAAACAACACCTGAAGATATTAAACAAATAGCTAAGTTAATCAATGAATAATAAAGGATTGGAAATACTTGCTTTGAAGAAATCAGTGACGATAATTTTTTGCTAAGTGCATTTGTCTTAATTTATAAAGTTTAATGATTGAAGTGAGATAGCAAAGGTAACAAGTTGAGTCATTGAGACTGAGCATCGACATATATTCAATTGTAAAGAGAATTTGATTAAGTTGAAGGACTTGTATAAAGATAGCCTCCCAAAAGATAACTTTTGGGAGGCTTATTCAAAAGTTACTGTACTACAGACATTTATTATATTTTCTTAGATTATGCCATCTTATAACGTAGTGAAAATTCTTTAAATGTGATGAAACATTTTTTCTGTTCATCATATAATTTGAATTTTAACGATGACAAACTTTCTATCAAGGTAATAGATGTTGCATGATGTAACGGTTTTACATTTTTATGGGTCGCTTCTAAGGCGTAATTTGGGATTCTGGGATTGAGATGGTGTACATGATGATAACCAATATTTCCAGTAATCCAATGGATTAATTTAGGTAATTTATAATACGAGCTACCTTCAATTGCTGCCTTTACATAATCCCACTCAGATGGTTCTTCAAAATATGAATCTTCAAAGGTATGTTGTATATAAAATAACCAAATGCCAATCATACCAGCAATAAAGACCATTGGTGCGAAAATTGCGAAAAATTGTCCAGCACCTAATAAGTAGATAAGACTGCCATATAATATGATAAGGACAATATTGTTCAACCAAGTATTTCTTTTTTCGCCAAATTTTGCATCCTTTGCGTTAAATCTATTAGATATAAGTACCAAGAAAAAAGGCCCCAAGACAAACATGACAAAAGGATTACGATAGATTTTATAGAGACAGCGCTTTGTTGTTGATGCGCATTTATATTCAGTTACTGTCATAACCCAAATATCACCAATTCCACGCTTTTCAAGATTTCCACTACCTGCATGATGGATTAAATGTTCTCTTCGCCATTTTCTATAAGGGAAAAATGTTAAGAATCCAGTGACATTGCCTAATAAATCGTTATGCTTTTGTTTCTTGAGATAAGATCCATGACAAGCATCATGAAAGATTATAAATGTACGAATTAAAAATATTGCTGCAACAGCACTACATAAAATGGCTAATGACCAATGAAGTTGATATAGTAATCCACTTGCTATTAATAGTGCCAACAATGGTAATAATGTATTTATAATTTGAATCGTACTTTTCGTATAACTTGTCTTCTCGAAAGGTTTAACCATCTTGCGTAATAATTTCTTTTTTTCTGCTTCCATATTCACCATACTTTCTGTGCTAAGTAATATAAATTAATATGTTTAATTACAAAGCAATGAATCAATTGTATATAAAAGTGGTTACTATTACAAAAGTTAGTTGAAGAATAGTGTAAATTAACTGATTTAATTGCAAAATAGCACTATTTTAAATGGAAAACAAATATTGCATCCAAACATAAAATACATTTATATTACAAATTATGTATATTTAATTATTATAGTGTATTTTTTCTTATATAATTAATTTATTGCGTTAAAATGGCAATTAATTAAAGAGTGCAATATTATTTAAATTTTTTTGCATAATTAGTTGTAATTTTCTGATAAAAGGAATATTATACAACCAAGCATTATCAAGATTTAATTTAGATAGCAATATAATGATCAATTAAAGACTTGAGAAAGGCGTGGTTGAGCTATTTTGAACATAATTAAGTAAAGTGGAATATGCGTGAGTGCAACCATAAATATCGCTCATCACTATACTTGAAAATTACATTCTTATCTAAATTTATTGATTATTACATAAAAACAAAGGGGTATGTGAATCAATTTTTTATGTTGATTATGCTTTAAACCAAATGAATGGGAGCAAATTGTTATGTCGAATTCATTAAGCAGAGAGTTGAGTAATAGACATATTCAACTTATTGCGATTGGTGGAGCTATAGGGACTGGCTTATTTTTAGGGGCTGGCCAGTCCATTAGTTTAACGGGTCCATCGATTCTACTCACTTATATTATTGTAGGTTTCGTATTATTTATGTTTATGCGTGCGATGGGAGAGTTATTATTAGCTAATACAGAGTATAAAACTTTTGCTGATATTGCACATGACTAAATCAGTCCATTGGCAGGATTTATGACCGGTTGGACATATTGGTTAACTTGGATAACATCTGGTATGGCAGAAATAACAGCTGTAGCAAAGTATGTGGAATATTGGGTGCCTGATTTACCCAATTGGATTACGTCGCTTGCTTGTATCTTACTCTTGATGGCATTTAATTTAACAAGTACAAAAATGTTTGGAGAATTGGAATTCTGGTTTGCGATTATTAAAGTATTAACGATAGTTGCTCTAATTGTAGTTGGTATTGTAATGATTGTATTTGCAGTGAAGACACCTTTTGGACATACTGGACTTGGCAATATGGTAACCAAAGAAGGTTTTTTTCCTAATGGTGCTAATGGATTTTTAATGTCGTTCCAGATGGTTGTATTTTCATTTACTGGTATTGAAATATTAGGTATTACAGCAGGTGAAACCAAGAATCCTGAAAAGACAATTCCAAAGGCGATTAATAGTGTACCAATTAGAATTTTGCTCTTTTATGTTGGAGCATTAGTTGTAATGATGTCCATTATTCCATGGCAAAATATCAAAGCGGATGATAGTCCATTTGTGAGCTTATTTGCATTGATAGGTGTACCGTTTGCCGCTGGATTAATAAACTTTGTATTATTAACTGCAGCTTCTTCGGCATGTAATAGTGGTATATTTGCTAATAGTAGAATTCTTTTTGGCTTATCTGAAAAGGAACAAACGCATCCGTTGATGATGAAGACTAATAAACGCGGTGTACCATATATAGCGATTATTGTAACTTGCATCTTATTGTCGGTTACGGTAATTATGAACTATTTTATTCCTAATGCGACACAAGTATTTTTCTATGTGACTGCAATATCGACAATTCTATTAATAATTGTTTGGATGTTTATTATGCATGCTTATGCAATGTACACTAAAAGGAATCCAAATGCACATAAAGAAAGTATTTACAAATTACCAGGTGGCTTGCATGCTGCAAGACTAGTGCAACTATTCTTTGTATTTGTCCTTGTTGTACTATTCATTATGCCAGACACACGTATGGGTGTCGTATTATCACCTATTTGGTTTATCATTTTAGGTATATTATATTGGCGTTTGCAAAAATCAAATGAAAGTAGAGCTTCAAAACAGAATATTCAGCTACCTAATAAAGAAAACGGGTAGAGTATAAATACATGAGCCAGACATAGCGTTTAAAGTGTCTTGAGATACTATCTTACTGCTATTTCTGGTTTGTTTATATTGAGGAGGGTATTGCTATGGAAGTCAATTATATTAAGAATGATAAAGGTGTTTATCAAACAATAGATGTTTTAATTAATGAAAAACCAAGTATTATTTTTAATTATTTATCTACGACAGAGGGTATTCAACAATGGTTTCCTCAATTATATGTTGAGGAAAGAAGTGAACACGGAAACTTATATTTCCATATTGAAGATGATGAAGATTTAAGAATGGAAATTTTACAATTTGATGAACCGTATACTTTTGAATTCAGTTGGGATATTGGTACTGTGAAATTTCAGTTAAGCGAGCAACAAGGTCAAACATTGTTGACACTAAAAGAATATTTGCCGTATGAATTTCCACACATTACGCTTGATTTTTCTGGTTGGCAATATCAAATGCACAGTTTGAAAAACTTAATCGAGCAAGGTGAGATCTTAGCACAGTCAGATTTTGATTTTGAAACAAACCAGCAAGAAATTGCACAAAAATTACGTTTATAGATAGAAGTATTTTCCCTTGGGAAAGCGAACTCATAATACCAAATATTAAATAAAAGGCTAGTATATAATATATTGTGCATTTACTGATTGATATAGCAACAATAACAAGTCAAATTTAGTATGTGATTTTAAGTGGATGTTACTGTGAAAATCACTTATTAATACAACGTATTTTGGCGAGACTCCTGAGGGAACAGGACAAGCTGAAGACTACAGGCTGAAGCTGTCCCCTAGGAAAGCGAGCCAAAAATATGAATTGTGAATAAAAAGCACTCAGATAAATTGAATGCATTTATCTGAGTGCTTTGTACTGGAATTTATAATTCAGATACAATATTTTTCATTCTAATTAAATGCCAATCATACTAAACTTTGTGCTAACTATAAGTTTATTTATGCTTGATAAGGTGTTTGGTTGTTTATCATTTCTATCTATTGAGATGTTTGTGATTTCTGAGGATGTGACTTTCTACCGTGTAAACCATAATAAAGTAAGACAGAAGCTAGAACAACAAGAGCCATAATAAGATATAAATTACTGTATCCGACATAAGGAATTATAACGCCTAAAATAAATGGACCAATACCGGCACCGAAATCTGCAAACATAAAGAATGTCGAAGTAGCTAGACCTACTTTATCTTTAGGTGATTGTTGCACTGCAATTGCTTGAGCACTAGGAATGATGGTGCCATAGCCAATGCCAATAAAGACAGCGGATATGAGCAACATTATACCGGTTGTAGTACCACCTAATAATAGTAAACCAATAATAAAACTGATTAGCACTGGGTACATCACTTTGTTTTCACCAAAATGATCATATATTTTCCCAGTAAAGGGTCTAGTAACAAAGGTACTCAATGCATAAACGACAAAAAAGAAACTGGAGACGTTTGCTAGATTCAACTGTTCTGTATAGACAGATAAGAAAGATAATACACTAGAATATGCAATGCCTACAAAAACGACAAAAATTGAAATAGGTAATGCTTCTATTTGTAAATAGGCCGAAATGCCTTTTGTTTCTTGGTTATAAGAATTTTGATTTTCTGATTTACTTAAACTTTTTATAAAAATTGTAGCAATTAAAGCAAGTAAAATAGCAATAAGGCTTACATTGAAGATAGATTCAAAACCAAAGTGCTGATTAAGGACAATACCACAAAATGGACCGATTGCAGATGCTAACGTTACACTTAATGCATAGTAACCAATACCTTCACCTTTTCTATCGTCTGGAATAATTCTTGAAGAAATAGTGCCTGTAGCAGTTGAGGCGATACCAAAAGCAATACCATGTACAAGTCGAATTATCATTAATAGTGATAAACTTTGAATTGTATAGTAAAGACCGACTGCGATAATTGAGAAAATAATACCACCAAATAGAATGCGTTTCGGCGGCAAATTATCTATGATTCTTCCAGAAAACAATCGTCCGAACAACATACCTATAATAAAAATACCCGCAGCTAAACCTCCCATGCTTTCAGAGGCATGGTATTGATTAATTGCGAATTTTGTCACAGTCACAATGAGAGTATAATGAATCAAATACATTAAAAAATTTACAATTGTTATAAGGATGAAATCTTTTGACCATAGTTTGTTATACATAGAAAGACCTTCCTTTTATTTGTATTAAATTTTTCCTACATCTATAATTATATGAATCACAATAACTAATGTATAATTAGAATTTATGATATTTATATAAGTTACACTTATATTGAGGTGAAGAAATGAACTTTGAACAGTTGGGATACGTAAAGAAAATTTATGAAGTCGAATCTATTATTCATGCAGCTCAAGCATTGCATATTAGTCAATCGGCAATGAGCCAATCTATTGCAAATTTGGAAATAGAGCTAGGTTATAAATTATTTGAACGTTCTAGAAAGGGAACATTTCCCACGGAGGTTGGAAAACGATTAATTCCATTTATTATAGATATTCTAGATGCGCGGGATGATTTAGAGGGTGAGATTGATGCATTGAATAGTAAATTAACCGGCGCTTTGAAAATTGCTACAATACCTACACTTTTTAATAAAATAATTCCAAAAGCGCTCTCGGCGTTTAAAAATGATTACCCACATATAGAGATTGAAGTCATAGAGAGTGACAGAGCTAATATTATTACTATGGTAAATAATAATGAGGTCGATATAGGACTAATTGGAAAGAGAGAGAATGAGCCATTTAGCAAAGGGTTAAAAATATACCCCCTTAATTTATCAACTGATTTTAGACTCATTGTACCTAAAAAATCAAAATTATCGTTGAAAGACAATATTGATTTGACAGTTTTACAACAATATCCTTTTGTACTTTATGATCGTAATTTTTATCACGATAACTTAAAGGAATTTGAAGAGGAAAACGGTCCTTTAAAAATTGTTTTTAGGACCAATAATCCTAGTGTTTTAATTAAAACAGTGTCAGAAGGCTTAGGTATTAGTATCGTTTCTAGTTTAATGTTAGAAGATGATCCATACATTGAGCATGAATTAATTGAACAGTTACCAATGGGTTCACCGTTTGATTATTTTATCTATTTTGTCGCGTTGTCTAATAAAGAGAATAATCATAAAAAAACGATTCAAACATTTATTGAATATTTAAAGTATTGATAGGTCGAAATTAAATTATTTAGTTAACAAAGTACTTTTAAAAGCAATATGAACAGATTTGTCGTTTAACAAACTGTTTGTTAAACATTTAATAACTAATAAAACATGTTAATAAAATATTAAAAATCTTAACAGAAAAATATAATGTACAATATAGGTTTGGTACAACTTATTTGTTACAATGATGATAAATTCATAATTTGAAAGGGGTATTTTATGAAATTATCAAATTTAATCTTAGCATCAACTTTTGCAAGTTCTGTAGCACTTACTGGAATACAAGGGGTAGCAAATGCAGCGGATAATGATGGAGCAAAAACCGTGTGGGGGGAAACATTACCAACTAGTGCCGACCCAGATGGAGATGGTTGGGCAAATGTTGATTTTGATCCTTCTGTGTTACCACAAGAATATCAAGAGCAAATCGCTAATCTTAATCAACAAAAAGATAATAATGTATTATCTCAAGTAGAATATAATGAACAAGTAGCTAAAGTATATAATCAAGCTTTTCAAGAGCAGCGTGAACATCAAACTACACAAGGAGAAAGACCTTATGGTGGCATCACACCAGATGGAATAAATAATGAAGAATATGCACAATTAGAACAAAATGTTCCTAATCCTAATGATGTCTCAACAGAAGAGTATAACCGTGCAGTTTATGAGGAAACAGCTAAGTTACAAGCAGAACATCAAAATGGAAATCATAATAAAAGTAATGAATTACCCGCAACAGGGAAGTTAAATAATACGGTATTAAACCTATCAATTGGTACACTGTTTGCGTTTGTAGGTGGCTTGGCCATCCTGATTTCAAGAAAGTATAATTTTGAAAAATAAAACGTTCTAATTAGCTTAAAGTCAAGAAATGATAAGCTATAGATAGATATGAGAATTTTGAAACCGTCAAAATCCATTTGCTTTGAATGGCAGTTGACGGTTTCTTTATGGTGAAAATTAGGTTCAAAAAATAGAAAAGTGGTAATTTAAGTAATGAGTAATATTTCACCAAAATCCATAACTTTTGTACACTCATAGTATACAAAAACATTCATATATACTATAATGAGGTTAATAATAACTGTTTTGTACACATGGAGAATACATTACAATTTCTGTAATATACAAGGGAGATAATTACTATGAAAAAAATTATGATTACTGGGGCATTAGGTCAGATAGGGACGGAACTTGTTGTGAAATGTAGAGCATTATATGGAAACGATAATGTATTGGCAACTGATATCAGAGAACCAGAAGCTGGATCACCAATTATGGATGGACCATTCGAAATTTTAGATGTTACAGATAAAACGCGTATGTATCAATTAGTGGAGTCTTTTCAACCTGATACGTTCATGCATATGGCGGCATTACTTTCTGCGACTGCAGAGCAAAATCCATTATTTGCGTGGGAACTTAATATGGGTGGTTTAATGAATGCATTAGAAGCGGCTCGTGAATATCAATTACAATTCTTTACACCTAGTTCTATTGGAGCGTTTGGACCATCGACTCCAAAGGTAAATACACCACAAGTTACTATTCAACGTCCAACTTCAATGTATGGTGTGAATAAAGTTGCAGGTGAATTGTTATGTCAGTATTACTTTGATAAATTTAATGTTGATACACGTAGTGTTAGATTCCCAGGGCTAATTTCACATATTAAAGAACCTGGTGGCGGTACGACTGACTACGCGGTTGATATTTATTTTAAAGCTGTGCGTGAAGGACACTACACTAGTTATATTGCGAAAGACACATATATGGATATGATGTTTATGGACGATGCCATTGATGCAATTATTCAGTTGATGGAAGCTGATGGTGTGAAATTAATCAACCGTAATGCTTATAATTTAAGCGCGATGAGTATTGAACCAGAAATGGTTAAAGCAGCTATTCAAGAATATAAACCTGAATTCACATTAGATTATGATGTGGACCCTGTGCGTCAAAGTATTGCTGATAGTTGGCCAAACAGTATAGATGTAAGTTGTGCACGTGCTGAGTGGGGGTTCAATCCTAAGCATGATTTACAAAAAATGACAGAGATTATGTTAGAAGCGATTGAGAAAAAAGAAAAAGTAAGTCAATAAGGTTTATTAACTTTAAATAATAATGTACAACTTTAAAATAGTATTAAAGTCAGATGATATCACTGCGTATATAAGGTTATGAATACGTAGAAAGTATGAGGGACATTGTGTCTCAAATAAGCGAATGAACGTCAATTTCTATTATAGTTATAGAGATTGACGTTTTTGTATTTTATTCTTGTTGTAATGAATAGAGGTACGATTTGAATGTTATCAATTTCTTTTATATGTAACATATCTCATATGAGTTGTTTTTCGAATCCTTTTAAATAAGTGCTGTATAGTGTAATAAAATACAAAATTCATAGTATAATCAAAGTCACTTTAATTGACCTAGAGTTCACTCCAGGACATATCATAGTAAATGAAGAATATGATTGAGATATTCTATTGTTTAAGCACTGGAGGAATTAAAATATGATAAATGCTAAAGCAAGAGCGGTAAGTGGTCCGGATTCCAATTTTTACGCAACTAAAATTGAAAGAAGAGACCTTGATACACATGATGTATTAATAGAAATAAAATATGCTGGTATATGTCATTCTGACATTCATACTGCGCACGGAGAATGGGGACCTGTACATTATCCGCTAGTGCCTGGTCATGAAATCGCAGGTATTGTTAAAGCAGTAGGTACTGAAGTAAGTAAATATCAAGTTGATGACCGTGTGGGTGTAGGTTGTATGGTAGATTCCTGTGGCGAATGTGAACATTGTCGAAATGGTGAAGAACAATACTGCTTAAAAGGCAATGTTGGCACATACGCGGGAACAGATAGATATGGAGAACCTACTCAAGGTGGTTATTCAACTCATATCGTAGTCCATGAAGACTTTGTCTTGAGAATACCAGATAATATCGGTCTGGATGTTGCAGCGCCATTATTATGTGCAGGTATTACAACGTATTCACCACTGAATCATTGGAATGCAAATTCAGATAAAAAGGTAGCAGTAATTGGTATGGGTGGTCTTGGTCATATGGCTGTTCAAATTGCACACGCAATGGGAGCAGAAGTGACTGTATTATCTCAAACCTTAAATAAAAAAGAGGATGGCTTGAAATTAGGTGCTACACACTACTATGCGACAAATGATACAGCGACATTTGAGAAACTTGCAAGTTCATTTGATTTAATTATTAATACAGTTAGTGCAAATTTAAATTTAGATGAATATCTACGTTTATTAGCATTGGACGGTACTATTGTTAATGTTGGTGCACCTGCTGAACCAATTTCATTACATGTTGCTAACTTAATTGGTCATCGCCGATCATTTGCTGGTTCAGCAATTGGTGGTATTAGAGAAACACAAGAAATGCTTGATTTTTGTGCAAAACATCAAATAGAACCACAAATTGAGTTAATTACAGCGGATGATATTGATAACGCATATGAAAGAGTATTGGCATCAGATGTTAAGTATCGCTTCGTAATAGATACAAGTACGATGTAATGGATATTTCAGTTACTTAGTAAATTGGACACAGGTTGAGACATTTTTAATGTTTCAGCCTGTTCTTTTTCTTTTGATAAAAATTGTTATATCTTGCTTTTAAAATATTAAAATGGCTACATACAATTGAATTGATTTTCATTCATTAAGAATTGATATATTTTAAATTTTTTGAAAATTATTGAACAGCGTATCTGCTATTGGTATAATTTAGTATAAATACTTTAAATGAGCATTGGGAGGAAAGAATCATGTCAGAAAAAATTAAATTTGTACAACGTGAAAACTTAAAAGAAAAACCGGATCCTAGTGATTTAGGTTTTGGGAAATACTTCACTGATTATATGTTAAGTTTCGACTATGATATTGATCAAGGATGGCATGATTTACAGATTGTGCCTTATGGGCCAATAGAAATTTCACCAGCAGCACAAGTGCTTCATTATGGACAAGCAGTGTTTGAAGGATTAAAAGCCTATAAGCATGAGGGAGAGGTAGATTTATTCCGACCTTCAGAGAACTTTAAGCGTATCAATCATTCATTAGCTCGTTTAGATATGCCTGAAATTGATGAAGCATTATTACTTGAAGGATTAAAGCAATTGGTAGACGTAGAAAGAGACTGGGTACCAGAAGGTGAAGGACAATCATTATATATTCGTCCATTTGTATTCGCAACAGAGGGTATCTTAGGCGTACGTCCTTCTTATTCTTATAAATTATTAATCTTATTATCTCCTTCAGGTTCATATTATGGTGGTGCATCATTACAACCAACTAAGATTTATGTTGAAGATGAATATGTGCGTGCCGTAAGAGGTGGCGTCGGACATGCCAAAGTGGCTGGTAACTACGCAGCGAGTTTACTCGCACAAACAAATGCTGCAGATCAAGGTTATGACCAAGTCCTTTGGTTGGATGGTGTGGAACAGAAATATGTTGAAGAAGTTGGAAGTATGAACATCTTCTTCGTTGAGAATGGCAAGTTAGTTACGCCAGAATTAAATGGTAGTATCTTACCTGGTATTACACGTAAGACAATTATCGAATTGGCTAAAAAGTTAGGCTATGAAGTTGAAGAGCGTCGTGTATCAATTGACGAACTTATTGAAGCCCATAATAGTGGTGCTTTAACAGAAGTATTTGGTACAGGTACAGCAGCTGTAATCTCACCAGTAGGTCAATTAAAGTATGAAGATACTGAAATTGTGATTAATGATAATGAGACTGGTGAAATTACGCAAAAATTATATGAAAACTATATTGGTATCCAAAGTGGTAAATTAGATGATCCAGAGGGTTGGAGAGTTGTAGTTCCAAGATATTAATATGAATTATAATACGAAGGCTTGCTCGGGTATGTATGACTCGAGCAAGTCTTTTTTATAACAAAGTATAGAATTAGCTGCAATTATTTTATTATTTCAAATTCAACATTTGTTTCATTAGTGAAAAATATATTAAAATAGTAAGCGTTGGTATTAAGAGTTAAAAATACAGGAGCTGTTAACGAGATGGAATGGATATTATTCGATAAAGATGGTACTTTGATATATTTTGATAAAAGTTGGATGAAAATCGGTTTACAATTAGTCGATGATTTTTTGACAACATATAAAGCTGATATTGCTGATGTTGATACAGCTTACGAATCATTAGGTGTTATTGATGGTGAGATACAACCTGGAACTGTTATGGCATCAGGCGCTTTGGATGAAATGATTGATGCATTCTGCGAAATCGCTGGCCAAGATGTATCAACATGGGCGCAACAACGCAGCCAAACATTGGTGGATCAACGTGTGCCAGAAAATGAATTAGTTGAAGGGATCGAACAGACACTTGAGACGCTAAAGCAACGTGGATATAAGTTAGGTATTGTCACAAGTGATTCGAAAATTGGTGTTGATCAATTTTTAGAAGTAACAAAATTTGATCGCTTTTTCGATTTGATTATTTCAACGGAAGCAGATGCAGTTGAAAAACCAAATCCTGAAGTACTAAACCCTTTATTCTATAGATATGATGTAAAGCCAGAAAATGTTGCGATTGTTGGAGATAATGCGAATGATATTCAAACTGGTATTAATGCGAAGCTAGGATTGAAAGTAGCGGTATTGACAGGTGTTGGTTTGAAAGAAGAATTAACACAAGCGGATTATATCGTAGATAATGCTAATGAAATTATAAACTTAATAAATCGATAGGCGCTGTACTTAAATTATGTCATAATATACTCAACGTATATTATGGCTTTTTTATTTAAAGCGTATTTGAATAATAGGGGTGGTAGGATGATAGATGGTAAGTATGCTGACTACAAAGGCGAGACATATAAAGTTGTAGAAATTATCAGTCAAGAAGTCGTACTAGTAACAGAAGATAATCATGCAGTAGAGCATGGTTTTGAAGCACAAACTACGCATCACTCAAATCATACATTGTACTTTAAACAAGTGCCGAGAACAGACTTGGATGAATTATATGAGTTATTTCAAGAAGCACGTTATGAGGGTTCAGTATTTGATCTCTATCAAGATACAGAGGGCGATTATTATATCGGCACAGAAGATGAAGATAAAGCAAGTACATTTGGTTTAACTAAAACGGATACGGATTATTTTAGTAAATATGTAACAGAAGAAGAAATCGAGAAAATTATTTACCGTAGTCATATTGAATAATAAAAAAATCGAAGCATGACGACATCATATCACTTGCCGTATGCTTCGATATATTTTTCTAAATGATATTTAACGTTGGTCAACTTTGCGATAAGCTTCGATTGCATTGCGTATCTTATCAATAATTGGATCTAACGTATCAGGTGACTCGTGTAAATCGTATTCATTGATATTTACACGCACAACAGGACATGCATTGAATTCATTAATCCAGTCGTCATAACGTTTAAAGAGCTTTTGCCAATAGGCATGATCCGTCTCAATCTCCATTTGACGACCACGACGCTCAATTCGTTCGATGACCTCGTCGTAATCACATTCTAAGTAAATGAGCACGTCTGGTTTTGGAAAGTATGGTGTCATAACCATAGCATTAAATAATTCTGAGTAGGTATTGAAATCTTCAGGACTCATCGTACCTTGTTCTTCGTGCATTTTTGCGAAAATATCTACATCTTCATATATGGAACGGTCTTGTATAAATCCGCCACCATATTCAAACATGCGCTTTTGTTCTTTAAAGCGTTCTGCTAAAAAGTAAATTTGTAAATGGAAACTCCAACGTTCAAAATCACTGTAAAATTTATCTAAGTATGGATTTTGATCTACATTTTCAAATGATGTTCTAAAGTTGAGACGTTCAGCTAATGCTGTTGTTAAAGTAGATTTACCCACACCAACTGTACCTGCAATTGTGATGACGGCATCTTGAGGGATTCCGTAATTATTCATTATTTGTTCCTCCAATCAATGGTTCAATCATTTCTAATATATATTGATAGTGCTCATTGTAATTAACAAAATCCAAATCAGTAGTGTCGATGCGAATTACACGTTGACCTTCAGCTTTCAACGATTCGTAATAATCTTGGTAATCACGCTTTAAGTTAATTAAATAATTATCTTCTATTTGATGTTCAAAGCTTCTGTTACGATGAGCGATGCGTGATTTTAATGTTTCTAATTTAGCATCTAAAAAGATAATGACGTTTGGCATCTCTAAATCTTCAGTTAATATATCATAGATACGAGAAAACTTTTCAAACTCTTTTGTTGTTAGTGTATTGCTCGCAAATATTTTATTTTTGTGAATGTGATAATCGCTAACGATACCGGAATGCATTTTTGCAATATCCTGAAATTGTTTGTAGCGATTACATAGAAAGAACATTTCAGTTTGGAAACTCCATTTTGAGATATCTTCATAAAAATCAGAAAGAAACGGGTTTTCAGAAATGATTTCTTTTTCTTCGTAATAATTAAGTGACTGACTAAGTTTGTGTGCTAATGATGATTTGCCAACACCGATTGGCCCTTCAATAGCTATAAAAGGTTTTTTCATATTTACCGCTCCAATGTTAAAATAGACAATAAGTATTGTACCATATATAAGGTGTGTGACACATGACAACTGATGAATATTATATGAATTTCGCAATTACAGAGGCTGAAAAAGCGGGGGCAATGGGAGAAGTGCCCATAGGAGCAATTATTGTTTATAATGATGAAATTATTGCGCGTGCCCATAATTTAAGAGAGCAAGCACAAATGCCGACTGCTCATGCTGAACACATAGCTATAGAACAAGCGGCTGCCCAAATAGGAAGTTGGAGATTAGAAGATTGTACTTTGTATGTAACTTTGGAACCATGTGTGATGTGTTCTGGAGCAATCGTAATGAGCCGAATTCCTCGCGTAGTATATGGAGCAAGTGATCCTAAAGGAGGGTGTGCTGGCAGTTTGATGGATTTATTACAAGAAGCGCGATTTAATCACAGAGCGAGCGTTACTGCTGGTATTTTAGAGGAGCAATGTGGCACGTTATTGAAGCAATTTTTCAAGCAATTAAGAAATAAGAAAAAAATAGACCAATCGGCGGATAATACAAATAGTTAAACTTTTGTTAGAATATAATTATGTTACAAAATTATGTCTAAAAAATTGAGTGTGTAGTTAAATTTGTAGTAATGATAATAGAGGGAAATGAGGAAAACGAATGATAAATCTAATTGCAACAGATATGGATGGTACATTATTAAATGCGGCACATGAAATTTCAGAGGAAAATATTCAAGCCATTAAATATGCACAATCATTAGGTATTACAGTTGTTATAGCGACTGGTAGAGCGTTTTATGAAGCGAATACGCCTGTGAACCAGACGGATTTAAAGGTGCCATATATTTGTTTGAATGGCGCGGAAGTTAGAGACGAATCATTTAATATAATGAGTACATCTAATTTAAACCGTGAATTGATAAACAGAATTACTGAAGAATTAAATCATGAGGATGTTTATTATCAAGTTTACACAAACTTGGGTATTTATACTGAAAATCCCCAAAGAGATTTAGATATTTATATTGATATTGCAGAGCGAGCTGGGCAAACTGCTGATGTTGAAAAGATTAAGCAAGGCATACAAAAACGTATTGATAACGGTACGTTAAAGGTAGTAGAGAATTATGACAAGATTGAAAAAACACCGGGTGAAATTGTCATGAAAATATTAGCGTTCGATAGTGATTTATCTAAAATTGAACGTGTCAGTCGTAAATTAGCTGAATCAGGTAGTTTGGCTGTTTCTTCATCTTCAAGAGGCAATATTGAAATTACACACTCTGATGCACAAAAAGGAATTGCTTTGGAGACTATTGCAGAGCGTCTCAACATCGATATGCAGAACGTAATGGCTATTGGTGACAATTTAAATGATGTGTCAATGTTAGAACGTGTTGGCTATCCAGTAGCTATGGATAATGCAACAGAAGAAGTTAAACAAGTGGCTAAATATGTAACAGAAACAAATGAACAAAGTGGTGTAGGTAAAGCCATTATGAAATTAATACAAGAAAATAACGAGAAATAATATAGAGGTGAATGAATCAATGAAAGGTTTAATTATTGTAGGAAGTGCAAAAATAGGTTCTCATACTACAGCTTTAGCTCATTTTTTAAAGGGACATTTCGAAGAACATGATTTTGAAGCAGAAATATTCGATTTAGCTGAGCGTCCAATCCATCAATTAGACGTATCAGGTGCATCAAATCCAAGTGAAGACTATAAACAGAATTTACAAGACTTACAAAGTAAGGCAAGAGAAGCAGACTTTTTCGTCTTAGGTACTCCGAACTATCATGGTTCATATTCAGGTATCTTAAAGAATGCATTAGATCACTTAACTATGGATGACTTTAAGATGAAACCTGTTGGATTAATTGGTAATAGTGGCGGTATCGTAAGTTCTGAACCATTGTCACATTTAAGACTAATCGTACGTACATTATTGGGAATTGCAGTACCTACTCAAATCGCAACACATGATACAGATTATAATAAATTAGATAATGGTACACTTTATTTAGATAATAGTGAATTCCAATTAAGATCTAAATTATTCGTTGATCAAATTATTTCATTTGTTAAAAATAGTCCATACGAACATTTAAAATAAATCATACGAATTGATGACTTATTTAATGTATCGATAGATGACGAGCAAGCATAAATGTGCTAAGTGACACGTATTAACGAAAATAATTAAAAACACTTCCGTTAAATACATTTTAAGACAATGTATCGCAGCGGAAGTGTTTTTTTGATGAAAATAATTGTAGTTTTAAATTATAGTTATCAAGATGATGAGTATGTTTAGTAATGATGATTGTACATCGTTGATTTTTAATTATCTTCAAGTATGGACTGCACGATATAGTGGTATTGTTCGAGTGTCTGTTTAATTTTAGTTAAATTAATGTCATTTAATATAATCAGTCGCTCATCTGAATCATTACGGACTTTTGTTAAATATCCAGAGTTGATTAAATTATTCAATTGTACTGAGAAGGGCATATTACGATTGAATAAGATTTGCTTTAATTCTGTGGAATCTAGTTGTGTTTTATTTAACTGATATAACTTGTCTAAAATAATGATATCTGCGAATGTAAGTTGAAGATTTTGTTTAATAATTTTTTTGATAAGTTTTCTTCTTTCTTCGTAATTAATGAAATTCATATTCAACACCTCAATATTAAAATAGTTATATTGCTATGTATGATGCAATGAAGTTATATTTATCTATCAGTTACAGGGCGAACAATTTCATGAGGGGAACAGTGATGAAATCTTTGGAAATGAGCAATGTAATCTTGATGTGATTTGAAATTGTACTTTTCCCAAAGTTGTTCTGAAGGGCATCCTCTAGATAATTCGCATGTCGAGGCATGTATTTTACAGCCTAAAATATACTCAGAGAGTGGGCAGGACATAAATGTTGAAAATTCACGTGATAGGTAACTATAGTTTAAGTAATAGCGTTGTGCAAACCAAAGACAACTATGTTTATCAGTTGAACATTGATTAATGTGCTTGACGATTGCTTCAATAATAGCACTATTGGAAGTTGTAACATCGGCAGCTTTATGATGTACATCTACATGGAAAATATACTGAATCAATTGGTTCAAAGCAGTTTGAATCATCGTTGAATGATGTGTAATTTTAGCAGTTACAACTGTATTGAATTGTTGCTCAATTGTATTAGGTGACGGTGGAGATTGCTTGACGATTTGTTCTAAGCTCAAATTACGAGTTATTTCATGGTAATAGAAATTGTTAAAAGTCAAACGCACTAATGTGCCAGTAAAGTCAATTAACTTAAAATTGTCGTAATCATGGACCCAAAATAATTCTTTCTCCTGATATTTTATTAAACAAGTGTCGTTTAAAATAGTTAAATTGCCATCTAATAAATAATAAATATTTACAAAATATAGTGTACGCAAATCTTTATTTGGTAGTTCTTTGTTATTGAAATAATGTATTTGAAAGTCAATTTCTGAAATCTTATACTCACTCCTATTTATAAATATTCCGGAATTAGATTAGTTAAATTTTAATATGGAAGACGTATAATGAACATCGAAAAAATTTAAAAAGTGACACATGTTTTTTTAATATTTAATGTTAATATGCTACGGTTTGTAGCAATATTTAAACAGAATTTGTAAAAAAATTGACTTATCAAGCAATAAGGGGAGAGAATTGTTAAAAATCGAGGTGCTGTTTATTCAAAGTTAATGATTTTTAGTAATTATAGTCGGTATCGGTATGGATTGAATAAATGTTAACAATCCTATATAGAGGTAGTTGAACCGGTATGGTTTGCATAAATATTTCGTTAATACATAATGTGTGTGTTGATCGATGTCATATCACTTAAATTAAAGGAATAAAAAAACACTTCCGTATACATGCTCAGCTAATGAGTGTAACGAAAGTGTCGCTTTATATTTGGCCTGTAAACTGTGTCGATTATTTAACGAGTTAATATAGTGATTATGTGTCATTTATTTATGACACATATGAATTAAAGCGTGATAACAGATTACTTTCTATATTTAAGCTTTGCAAATGCATCGTGTTGATGAATTGATTCTTCATTACGACATTCAATATCAAAGCCATCTAACCAATCAAAACCAACTAAATCTGCTGCGATAAGACGAATTAAATCTTCTACAAAGCGAGGATTTTCATAAGCGCGTTCGGTAACGCTTTTTTCGTCAGGACGTTTCAAGATTGGATAGAGAATTGAACTCGCATTTGCTTCCATTGCATCTAAGATTACATCTTTGAAATCGTCATTTAATACGACATCTTTATTTAGATACGCTTTTACAGTAACAATACCTCTTTGGTTGTGAGCTGAGTATTCACTGATTTCCTTTGAGCAAGGGCAAAGTGTTGTCACTGCAGCTTCAATCGTAATTTCTTTACGTGTAACGTCCTTTTCATCAATAGCGATACCATACGTTACATCAGCATGACCTACAGCTTTAATTTGTGTAACTGGGCTATAACGGTCGAAGAACCATTTTGCAGAAACATCTAATCCGGCTGAAGATTGATTCATGCTTTCTTGTAAGCTACGTAATACATGATATAAAGTATCAAAATTCAACTCAATACCATTGTGATAATGCTTTTCCACACTTTCCAATATACGGCTCATGTTAATGCCTTTTTCATCTTGGTTTAAGCTTGTTGAAAAGCTGAAGTTTCCAGCAGTTTGGAAACGGTCCACGTGAACGGGATAAACTAAATTCTTAATGCCTACTTCTTCTATTTCAAACAAGAAATCTTTATGCGTACTTTGTAAGTCTTTCATTTTTTCTTTAACGGTTGGTTTAGTACCTTCGACAGGATCGACAGAACCAAAGTGTTTCCATCGACCCTCTCTCGTTGATAAGTCAAATTCAGTCATGCTCTTTCCTCCACTTAAGATTCAAAGTTATAAGTCCAATAAGGTTCTACTTCTAAGAAGCTCTTTACTTGTCCAGAAACATCAGGTGTTGCAAGTTGCTCTAAGAATGGACCTGTTTGTGATGCGTGTGCTTCAAATGCGCGTAGTTTTACCTCTTTATAATCACTGATCTCATTTAGAATGTCAGGTTCACCAAGTTTTTCTTTTGCGTCATTGCTAAATGCTACGAGTTGTAAGCGTGGTCGATCTTCTTTTGCCATTCGACCTACAGTTCTAACTACCGCTTCTGCAGTAGCTTCATGGTCTGGATGTACAGCAAATTTAGGATAGAATGAGATGATTACGGATGGTTGCAATTCATCTATTAAAGATTTTACCATGGCATCCATCTCATCGTGTGGTTCGAATTCCACTGTTTTATCGCGTAATCCCATTTTTCGTAAATCGGTAATCCCAATTGCTGCCATTGCATTTTCTAATTCTTTTTCCCTAATATGTGGTAATGATTCTCGTGTTGCAAAAGGTGGATTCCCTAAGTTACGCCCCATTTGTCCTAATGTCAAGCATGCGTAAGTAACTGGGATGCCATTGTCTATATAACGTGCTAGTGTCCCAGCAGATGAGAACGATTCATCATCTGGATGTGGGAAGATTACTAATACGTGGCTTTCCTCTGTCATGATTCGCCCTCCTTAAACTTCAAATGGTTGTGTACTAATTTCTAATGCAGCAGCGAGTTGTCCTTCATAGTTAAAGCCTGCTAATAGAAATTCACCATTGTCATTTACTTCATAATGCGTTAATCCTTGAACATAAACCCAACCGTTGTTAACGAGCTTTAATCCAACTCTGTATGGATCCTTTTCTCCGCCTTTAAGTTGTGCATGTTCATAAGTTACTTGTATATTACGTAAAAATGTTCCTGCGTTAAATACACGTTGATCGAAATGTGCAGCATAAGCACCGTTCGTTGTTTCTACATGTATATATACTGGTTTATTTTCATATGATGAAAGTAGCGTCTGTACTTTTTCAACATTAATTTCTTCCAAAATTTTGCCTCCTTGCCATTAGAAACGGACATTACAAAATTCAATTATAGTCATTGCGTATTGCAAAATAATTTAGAATTTAGAAGTATATCTTCTAGTGTAAACGGACTTGTATACATTTTCTACTAGTAATGTGAATTTTATCTATAACAATCCTACTTTATTAATGATTATCTTCCTATTTTACTAAAAACAGTAACAGAAATGTAACTCTCTGCTCAATTATTCGCAAAGAATTTTAAATTTTTAATAATAATCTGTGAAAAAGAGCTTATTCTGTTAAAAATCAACAATATTCTATAGTATAGGAATCGACAAGTGCTTCTTAATTTGTTGCAGAATGATATAGCATTTTAATGGAGGGAATTGGTATGAAAATTACAAATTTAGGTACACGTTCATATGCATCATTTTACGTAGCGTGTGAATTATATAAACAAATGAGTCAACATCCCCACAGTAAACTTGGTTTAGCAACGGGAGGGACAATGGTTCAAATTTATCAATATTTAGTCGATTTATTACACAAGAATCAATTAGACGTTTCGCAGATTGAAACATTTAATTTGGATGAATATGTCGGACTAGATGCTAAACATAAAGAAAGTTATCACACTTACATGAGGGAGCAATTATTTAGTCGATATCCTCACTTCGATGCGTCATTGATCCATATTCCACAAGGAAATGCATCCGATTTAACAATAGAAGCGACAAGGTATGAAACTTTGATAAATCAACAAGGGCCAATTGATATTCAAATCCTAGGCATAGGAGAGAATGGCCATATTGGATTTAATGAACCAGGAACAGATATTAACAGTCCAACACATATTGTCAATCTAACAGAAAGTACTATACAAGCTAATAGTCGATTCTTTGCCGATGAGTCTGAAGTACCTAAACAAGCAATTTCGATGGGTTTAGCAACGATTCTCAAGGCTAAGAGAATTATTCTAATTGCTTTTGGTGAGAAAAAAAGGGCAGCCATTGAGGCATTAACTAACAATGAAGTAGACCCAGAGGTACCAGCAACCATCTTACATGCACATCCTAATGTAGAAATATATGTAGATGATGATTCAGCACCGAGAATTGAGTCGGTCGTTTAATAGAAATAACTAAGGGTAAACAAATGATGTGTAAAGTTAGATAATTAATGTTTAAATGTAATGTGTAAGTAGATAAACACATTTATTACAATAGAAGGGATGATTATATTGGAATTACAACTAGCAATTGATTTATTAAATAAAGAGGATGCTGCAGAATTAGCAAATAAAGTTAAAGATCATGTGGATATCGTAGAAATTGGTACTCCTATTGTAATTAACGAAGGTTTACCAGCTGTAAAACATTTAAGCGATAATATTGATGGTGTGAAAGTTCTAGCTGACTTAAAAATAATGGATGCTGCGGATTATGAAGTGAGCCAAGCTGTTAAATATGGTGCAGATGTAGTTACAATTCTTGGTGTAGCTGAAGACGCTTCAATAAAAGCAGCTGTTGAGGAAGCACACAAACATGGTAAACAATTATTAGTAGATATGATTGCAGTACAAGATTTACAAAAACGTGCGAAAGAACTTGATGCATTAGGTGCAGATTATATCGCTGTCCATACTGGTTATGATTTACAAGCAGAAGGTGTTTCTCCGTTAGATAGTTTACGTCAAGTTAAATCAGTAATTAGCAATTCAAAAGTAGCTGTAGCAGGTGGAATTAAGCCAGAAACAATAAAAGATATCGTGGCTGAAGAGCCTGACCTAATTATTGTTGGTGGCGGCATTGCAAATGCTGATGATCCTGTTGAAGCTGCAAAACAATGTAAAGCGGCTATTGAAGGAAAATAATGATGACTGAAATTACAAACTACCGTTTAATACTTGATGAACTTGATAACACATTATCGCATGTGAAAGATAGTGAAGCGGAGACATTTTTAAAGCAAATCATTAAAGCAGAACAGGTATTTGTATCTGGAAAAGGTCGTTCAGGGTTTGTAGCGAATAGCTTTGCAATGAGATTAAATCAATTGGGTAAGGTAGCGCATGTTGTTGGTGAGTCAACGACACCTTCTATTACTAACAAAGATATATTCGTTATTATTTCAGGTTCTGGTTCTACAGAACATTTAAGATTATTAGCGGATAAAGCGAAATCTGTCGGTGCAGAAGTTGTGTTATTAACAACAAAACCATCATCTCCAATTGGTGACTTAGCAAATGCGATTATTGAACTTCCAGCAGGTACAAAGTATGATGCAGAAGGTTCAGCACAACCTTTAGGAAGTTTATTTGAACAAGCGGCACAAATTTTCTTAGACAGTATTGTCTTAGACTTAATGAGTGCATTGAAAGTTGACGAAGAAACAATGCAACAAAATCATGCAAACTTAGAATAAGTTACAAGTGTAATATTGTATTGTAGTAATGACTTATATGTTATTTAAATAAGAAGAGATAGGTGACGCTAAATCATCGACGATTAAGTTGGTGGTTTAGCGTTATTTTTTATGCAAGGTGTATTTACTCGCTATAAATGGGAAACTACACCACTTTTGTAGCAAAATCCTTGAATATATTGTTGTTTCAATAATGAATTGCTAGTGTTGAGTTTGAAAATAGGGATTAATATGTCATCGGTCACCCTATTTGTGTTTTTTTCAAAAGCATAAAGTGACTATAAAATGTTAATATATAAAATATAAAAGTTTACAAAGCGGGTGAATATGATGCAATTACTAAACAAGATAGCAGAATATGCTGAACAACAAGGATCGCAGATTGCCCTTGATTTTGATGGAAAGCAATTAACATATGCACAATTACAAGCTGAAATTAATCGAGCAAGACAGCCAATTTCAAAGTTGGAGTCAAATAATATTGTGGCATTAACGATGCAACAACCTCTATTACTGATTGTTAACTATCTAGCTGTTTTAAGTGAAGGTAATATACCATGCGTATGTGATTTTCGATGGACGAATAAACAATGTAAGGAGATATTAGCTCATTATCAAATTCCATATGTCATGGATGATAAATTAACTGTTATTACTACGGGTTATTCACAACCAGATACATATGATAATACGGAGTTACAGTTATTACATATTGGTTTTACATCTGGTACGACAGGTTTACCAAAGGCATATTATAGAGATGAACCATCTTGGATAAATTCTTATGTAGAAAATGAAAAACTACTAACAACAACAATATCGACAATACTAGCGCCTGGTCCCTTATCTCACTCATTATCGCTATATGCATGTATTTATGCATTATATAGTGGGAGAACATTTATAGGACAGCAAACATTTAGTGCAGCATTATTTATAGATCAAATTACAGCAGTACAACAGCAAGTTGCTCTATTTTTAGTGCCTACGATGTTAATTGCATGCCTCACAGGTCATCAGCAACTAAATGGGCAACATTTTATATTTAGTAGTGGAGATAAATTAGCACCACACATTAGGGAAAAAGTGTCACTCATGTTTCCTCAGGCAATTGTTGTAGAATTTTTCGGAACATCTGAAGCGAGTTTTATTAGTTACAATTACAATAATCAGGCGCCTACTAACTCGGTAGGTAAATTATTTGATAATGTATTTGTACGTTTCGATAACCAAGATCATGATCAGATTGGCACACTTAATATTAATAGTAATATGGTGTTTAGTGGATACGTAGATCAAGGGTTTCAACAAGATGAATGGATTCGCACTGGAGACTTTGCATCTATGGATGATGCGGGCTATCTCTATTTACATGGTCGAGAACATGACCGTTTGATTATTGGTGGTAGGAATGTCTATCCATCTGAAGTTGAGGAAGCAATTAAAGGTACGGGATGGTTTGATGAAGTGTTAGTTATTGGACAAGCACATCCTAAATTTGGAGAGATAGCTATTCTATTGTACAAAGCCCCAACATCAATAGACTACATTGACTTAAAGTGCTACTTATCACAGCAAATTCCAAGATATCAGATTCCATCAAAATTAATCAGAGTTGAACAATTTGAATATACTGCTAGTGGGAAGATAGCACGTCATAAGATGAAACAATGGTATAGAGAGAGTGGGGATAAGGAATGAGAGAACCAGTTATTGTCGCAGCTAAACGAACAGCATTTGGAAAGTACGGGGGACAATTACGCCATTTGGAACCAGAGCAGTTGTTAGCCCCTTTATTCAATTATTTTAAACAAACTTACCCAATTATTATGGAAAAAATAGATGATGTAGTGCTAGGTAATGTTGTCGGAAATGGCGGTAATATTGCACGTAAGGCTTTGTTAGAAGCTCATTTAAGTGATGAAATTCCTGGACTTACAATCGATAGGCAATGTGGCTCAGGATTAGAGTCTGTCATTCACGCTTGTCGTATGATTCAAGCGGGTGCAGGTGATATTTATATTGCCGGAGGTGTGGAAAGTGTTAGTCGCTCGCCATGGAAGATTAAACGTCCGCAGTCGGTCTATGATACACAGCTTCCGGAATTTTTTGAGCGCGCATCATTTGCTCCTGAGCATATCGATCCATCGATGATTGAAGCGGCAGAAAATGTTGCCAAATTATATGCAGTGTCTCGCGAGCAACAGGATGCATTTGCATGGCAAAGTCATCAAAAAGTAATACAAGCTTACACTGATGGCATTATACCAAATGAAATAATTCCTTTGAAAATTAGAGGTCAACAATTTGATGAAGATGAAAGTATCAAGCCTAACTTAACAGAACATACTTTAAATCGCTTTAAGCCATTATTAGAACATGGAACGGTTACAGTTGGAAATAGTTGTATGAAAAATGATGGAGCAGCATTACTTATAGTTATGGAACGTGAATTAGCAAAAAATCATGGATTTGATCAAGGTTTGCTATTTAAACATAGCAAGACTAAGGGTGTTTCACCTGAAGTTTTAGGCATAGGTCCAATACCGGCAGTTACAAGTTTATTAACTGATGCAGAATTCACAATGGCTGATATCGATGCTGTAGAGTTAAATGAAGCCTTTGCCTCTCAAGTCATCGCAAGTCAACACGCTCTAAAAATACCAGATGATAAATTGAATATATATGGAGGTGCGCTAGCAATGGGGCATCCCTATGGTGCGAGTGGCGCAGCAATAGTTACACGTTTATTTTATATGAATAACAAACAACGAACGATTGCGACAATGGGCATTGGAGGTGGAATGGGGAATGCAGTCTTATTTGAACGATGGAGAGGAAACGTTAGAGATTAACTTTTCTCAAGAGGAAGTTGTTCAATATTATAGCTTTTTCAAACAACCCATAAACAATATAGTACCACCTTTGCAATGTGCACGAATTTGGCCAAAGTTTAAAATGTTTCATAAATTTGAGCAAGAAACTTTGTTATTACAAGAAACAATAATTGAACAATTTGAAGATATCTATGTTGGAAATCAATATACAGCAAAATTAACAATGATAAAGCAAAGAAAAATCAAACAATTCATCCAATATATTTACAAGTTAGAAATGAATAAAGATTCTAAAAAGTGTATTAATATTACCCAAATTTTTTTGAGAAAGGTGACGTAATGATTCAAATAGCAAAAAATGAAGTGTTAGATTATTTGCAACTTGTTCATGATAAAAATCCAATTCATCAACAAGTTGTGCCAGGTCAAATGGTGGTGGAAATAGCGAAATTAAGCCTTAATATTTCATGGACAAATTATAAAATTAAATATGTTGAACCTGTTGAAATAAATGAATCCATCCAGTTTGAACTTGCTGAAGTAGGTCATGTCATTGTTTCAAATTCGGATAAAAGGGTAAAAATCCACATCCTTAAAATTTAAAGGTATGTATATAAATTGTATGTAGTTAAAAAAGTGGTTTTCAAAAATTGTAAAATTCTTCTGTCTTGTTTTTTGATTTATTGCAAAATGAATAAAAATAAAAAATAGGAAATTAGAGAATTGTATTCAATTTGACAAAATAGATTAACTACGTATAATAATATAACATGTTAAGGGGAGTGACATGTTCATGGATTATGATAAGGATTTTGATAAAAGTAACATAAATAAGGTAGATCCTAAAGCAGCCAAAAAAACCGTATTTGCCACTGGTGTTGGTAATGCGATGGAGTGGTTTGACTTTGGTTTGTATTCTTATTTAGCAGTTATAATCGGACAAAACTTTTTCAGTTCGGTAGAAAATGATCAACTCAAAACTATTTTTACCTTTGCAACGTTTGCAATTGCATTTTTACTTAGACCTGTTGGTGGTATCATCTTTGGTATTATCGGGGATAAGTATGGTAGAAAGGTAGTATTAACAACCACGATTATCATGATGGCATTTTCAACATTGTTAATCGGATTATTACCTACATATGATCAAATTGGTGTTTGGGCACCTATACTACTGTTATTTGGTAGGGTGTTACAAGGATTTTCAACTGGTGGAGAATATGCAGGTGCGATGGTGTACGTAGCGGAATCTTCACCTGATAATAAAAGAAATACACTTGGTTGTGGACTAGAAATTGGTACTTTATCTGGTTACATAGCAGCTTCGGTTTTAAGTGGTTTATTATTCTTCTTCTTAGATGATCAACAAATGGCATCTTGGGGTTGGAGAATTCCATTTATACTTGGACTATTCTTAGGTATCTTTGGTTTCTATTTAAGAAGACGATTAGAAGAGTCACCGGTATATGAAAATGATGTTGCGACACAACCGAAAAGAGACAACATTCGTTTCTTTACAATCTTAAGATATTACTATAAAGATATTCTTGTTTGTTTTGTAGCAGTTGCATTCTTCAACTGTACTAACTATATGGTAACTTCATATATGCCTTCATATTTACAAGAAATAATTAAACTTGATAGCACAACTGTTTCATTTTTAATTACGATTGTAATGGCGATTATGATTCCATTAGCGTTAATGTTTGGTAGAGTTGCCGATAAGATTGGTGAAAAGAAAGTATTCTTAATTGGATTAATCGGAACAGCATTGTTTAGTGTTGTATCGTTCTCATTCTTCCAATCTAAATCATTAGTATTGATTATCATCGGTATCTTTATTCTAGGTTTCTTCTTATCTACGTATGAAGCGACGATGCCTGGTTCTTTACCAACAATGTTCTATACACATATTAGATATAGAACTTTAGCTGTAACGTTTAACGTATCTGTATCATTATTTGGTGGTACAACGCCATTAATCGCTTCTTCATTAGTAGCGAAAACGGGAGATCCATTATCTCCAGCTTATTATTTAGCAGCAATAAGTGTCGTTGGAATAATTGTAATTTCATTATTACATGTAAGTACGGCAGGTAAATCATTAAAAGGTTCTTATCCAAACGTACAAAATGATAAAGAATATGAATATTATGCCAACAACCCAGAAAAAGCATTATGGTGGGCTAAAGACAAACGTGTTTAATTACAAGAATTAAAATAGTATTCGAATAATATATACTTTTAATTGTTTCATGTCTAGGACATTGAAATATTAAGAATGAAAAAATAAGTACATGGAATATCGCACTATACTGAATAAAAGAGATTCTGGATTGTAAATTTCAGAACTATAGCACTCAGATAAATTCATCCAATTTATCTGAGTGTTTTTCTATTCTCTACTATGTTTTATGAGCTTGATTTCTTAGAAATGGCTTTCTAATTTAAGTAGATATGTGTGGTATGGATGTCAGACCGAAAGGAATAGAATGACCGATTCTCTTTCGATTGTAAGCGGAAATGTGTATGATACATACTTTGGTAAATCGAGTTATTTGAAGTATAAGGTGTCGAACTTAACGAATATTTATTTAAATTAACTAAAGAGCAAAAAACAAGGAGGTTGTCATATGACAACCTCCTTGTTCTATTGGCATAACATGTGTTAACGACAATACTTCGAGCTGCTCTCCAAGTGACAAAGGGGACAATCTTTGGTCGAATGGGTGTTATGCCAATTAGGGTGAGTGTTTTTAGGAATGTTTTATGCAAAGTAGACTAAAGGGGACAACTTTAATCATACTTTTGAGTTTTAACTTCATATTTTTTTGGGGTAGTTATTTATGTTCTTCTGAATTTGTTCATCGAGCTTTATCTGTTTAGTCTTTGATGTTCGTTCAATCATGTGATTAATAGCTTAATTTCATACTATCAACATCACCTTCAAGTAGAGAGAGTAACTTATATAATTCGTTTTTACTAAAGTTCTCATCAAATTTAACAGTTATCGATTTAAAGGTCTTGGTGATAATTTCATAAATTGGGTTTCCATTTTCGATTGTCTGTTTGTAGATAATCATGTTGTAATTCCCTCCTTTGTCTCTCTACACTTAATATAGTAATATAATACGTTATATTTATCATGAGTCTGTAGTATCAACTTTAATTCAGACTATTGTCGTACTAGAATGTTAAGTTCATGTTAACTATATTTAAGGTATGTCAGACACTAACATTGATGGCATTTATGCAGGGATTTAAAATGATGAATTTAGTGTCTATGGGAAAAAATTAGCATGAGTTCCTTCTATATAATAATGCAGCCATGAGTTGAAGAAAAAATGGACACAAACAAAAAAGGTAATTGCATAGCGAGTATGCAACTACCTTTGAGAGATTGTATATCGTTCTAAAGCGACTTTAAACTTCGGTTACATCGATATCAATATGTTCGATACGGTTATAAGCACCATGATCTACAGGTCCGACGAATTCATTCATCTTCCAACCATGTTTAATTGCAGATGCTACAAATGCTTTAGCAGCGATAACTGCTTCACGAGGTGATTTGCCATTTGCTAAATAAGCAGTTGTTGCTGCAGCAAAAGTACAACCAGCCCCATGATTGTAACTTTGTTGGAACATATCTGTAGATAATTGATAGAATTTATCGCCATCAAAGTATAAATCATAAGATTTATCTTGATCTAAAGCCTTACCACCTTTGATGATAACGTGTTGTGCTCCGTGGTCATGAATAATTTTAGCTGCTTCTTTCATGTCCTCGATTGAAGTCAATGTACCTAAGTTGGCTAATTGACCCGCTTCAAATAAGTTTGGTGTCACTACAGTTGCCTTTGGTAACAAGTACTTAATCATTGCATCTGTATTCCCAGGATTTAGTACTTCATTTTCCCCTTTACAAACCATAACTGGATCTACGACAAAATAGTCAGCACCTGATTCAACAAATGCTTCACCGGCACGTTTGATAATTTCTTCAGTTCCTAACATCCCTGTTTTGACTGCATCAGGTCCAATAGAGATAGCAGTTGCAAGTTGCTTTTCAAATACATCAAATGGCAATGGTGTAACATCATGAGACCATGTTTTTGTATCCATAGTCACGATAGAAGTCAACGCCACCATGCCATAAGTATCTAACTCTTGAAATGTTTTCAAGTCTGCTTGCATACCTGCACCAGCACTTGTATCAGAACCAGCAATTGTTAGTGTTTTCTTTAAAGCCATTGAAGTTCACTCCCTATATTTTTATATGATAATATCATACCACGATTGTCGACTATTCTAAATAATGAGAATTTATATAATCTATGGATTGTTTAAATGAGTTTAATAGATGTAGTAGTAACGTAGAAGTTTGCTATATGTTAATATATACAATGAGGTGATTCACTATATGGAATGGTCCGATATATTTCATGAAATTACGACAAAACACGACTTTCAAGCGATGCATGATTTTTTGGAAAATGAATATACGACACAAATCGTTTATCCAGATAGAAAAGACATATACCAAGCCTTTGATTTAACACCTTTTGAGCGAGTAAAGGTAGTTATTTTAGGTCAAGATCCTTATCATGGACCAAATCAAGCACACGGGTTAGCTTTTTCAGTACAACCCAATGCTAAATTTCCACCATCGTTGAGAAATATGTATAAAGAATTAGAAGATGACATTGGCTGCCACAGAAACTCTCCGCACTTACAAGATTGGGCGAGAGAGGGTGTATTATTATTAAACACGGTATTAACAGTTCGCCAAGGCGAAGCGCATTCACATAAAGATATTGGTTGGGAAGTATTTACGGATGAAGTAATAGCTGCAGTATCTCACTATTTATCGAACGTAGTATTCGTATTGTGGGGGAAACCTGCACAACAAAAGATCAAACTAATTGATACAGAGAAACATCATGTAATCACAGCGCCCCATCCGAGCCCATTATCAGCATATAGAGGATTCTTTGGTTCGAAACCATATTCACAAGTGAACGCATATCTTGAGTCACATGGAATTAGTCCAGTTAACTGGTGTGAAGGTGAGGAATAATATATGGAAAAGGAAAAAGTAATTCAACTTATTGAACAAGAGCTTGTGCAAGCTGATGAAGCGAGTAGTAAAGTTGAATTTGAAAAACATATCTATGCAATACGTACATTGACAGAACTTGTAACAAGTGATTCGAACAATGTATCATTCTATGAGCAACGACAGGTATTATCTAAATCTGCACATTCACAAGGATTATCACAATCAAATACATCGGTAACAACGAATCAACCGAAGAGCGATGAAATATCAATGGCTGAGTTGAAGGCGATGGGTGGTCATGTACCATCAAAGCAACAAACGACGACAAGTGATAACGCTGTGTCAGGAAATCGAATGGTTACTGATGATGAATTAGGTAATGGCGAATCTATTTTTGACTTTTAATATAGAAGGGATATAGCAAACATGATGAAATTATTTATTATATTAGGTGCTTTAAATGCGATGATGGCAGTTGGTACGGGGGCATTTGGAGCCCATGGATTGGAAAACAAATTGTCAGCTAAATATATGTCAGTTTGGGAGAAGGCTACAACGTATCAAATGTATCATGGTTTAGGATTATTAGCGATTGGTATTATTAGTGGTACGACTTCAATTAACGTTAATTGGGCTGGTTGGTTGATGTTCTTCGGTATTGTATTTTTCAGTGGCTCATTATATATATTAGCATTGACGCAAATACGTATATTAGGTGCAATTACTCCAATTGGTGGCGTATTGTTTATAGTAGGTTGGTTAATGTTAATTATTGCAACAGTTAAATTATAATTGTTTAAGAATTCATCTTGTGGTTAAATACATTCCATGAGGTGAATTTTATTTATGGATAAAAAAGATGTGCAAGTAGATAGAGGGGACTTAAAGCAGAACTTGTCTGAAAAATTTGTTTGGGCAATTGCTTACGGTTCTTGTATAGGTTGGGGTGCATTTATCCTACCAGGAGATTGGATTGCTAAATCTGGTCCTGTGTCTAGTGCGATTGGTTTAGTCATTGGTGCCTTACTAATGATACTTATTGCAGTTAGTTATGGTGCTTTAGTAGAACGATTTCCTGTTTCTGGTGGTGCATTTGCCTTTAGTTTTTTAGGATTTGGTAGATATGTTAGTTTCTTCTCATCATGGTTCTTAACCTTTGGTTATATCTGTGTTGTTGCCTTAAATGCGACAGCCTTTAGCTTATTAATTAAGTTCCTATTGCCTGATGTATTGAAAACGGGCAAGCTTTATACGGTAGCTGGATGGGATGTTTACATAACTGAAATTATTATTGCATCACTATTATTAATTGTGTTTATGTTTATAGCTATTGTAGGTGCTAGCGTATCAGGTTCGCTACAATATTATTTCTGTGTCGCAATGGTTATCACAATTTTATTATTATTCTTCGGCTCTTTCTTTGGCAATAACTTTTCATTAGAGAATTTACAGCCACTTACTAACGAGCATTCAGGGTGGTTAACATCGATTGTTGCAATCGTAGCAGTTGCGCCATGGGCATATGTAGGATTTGACAACATACCACAGACGGCTGAAGAATTTAATTTCTCTCCAAACAAGACATTTAAATTAATTGTCTATAGCTTGTTAGCTGCCGCAATCACTTATGTTGTAATGATTTTCTTTACTGGATGGTTAAGTACATCAAGTAAAAGTTTAAACGGTAATTTATGGTTAACAGGTGCAGTAACACAAGAGGCCTTTGGTTATATTGGCTTAGCAATACTTGCAATCGCCATTATAATGGGAATCTTTACTGGACTTAATGGATTCTTAATGAGTTCAAGTCGATTGCTATTCTCAATGGGACGTGCAGGTATCATGCCAACTGTGTTTAGTAAACTGCATCCACGTTTTAAAACACCATATGTAGCAATTATCTTTTTAGTAACAATTACTTTAATTGCACCATGGCTGGGTAGAACAGCTTTAACATGGATTGTAGATATGTCTTCAACAGGTGTTTCTATAGCATATTTTATAACTTGTTTATCAGCTGCTAAGTTATTTAGCTATAACAAAGCGAGCAATACTTATGGGCCAATTTACAAGACCTTTGCTATTTTAGGAACGATTGTTTCATTTATATTCTTATGCTTATTATTGATTCCAGGCTCACCGGCATCGTTATCGATACCTTCATATATTGCTTTAGCCGGTTGGTTGGTCATTGGTTTGATTTTCTTCTTTGTCCGTTATCCTAAATTGAAACAGATGGATAATGACAAATTGAGTCAACTTATTTTAAATCGAACTGAAGACGAGTTGGTAGATTTAATTAATGAAAATAAGTCAACTAAAGTAAATCAATAATATTTTTTAGTTATAATAAATGCAAATTACATTATTTTATTTGTCTTTTTGGCGAAACATAAAAATCCTTACATCATATTGATTGATGTAAGGATTTTTATGTTTGAGGTATATGATATGATATATTGTTAGTAAGCTAATGGTGATTGTTTATGTAGAGTAGAAAAGGAGTGATATCATGGATAAGTCAGAACAGTTATTAAATGATATCAAGGAAGTATATGATAAGATCGTGTGGCTTAATAAACCTGTAATGGAAGAACATTTAAAGGGTTATACACCAACTGAAGTGCATTGTATTGATGCGATTGATAAGTTGAATAAGCCTAATGTAAGTAAATTATCGAAAAAGCTTTTTATGACTCGTGGAGCGATTAGTAAATTGACTAAAAAATTAATCGACAAAGGTGCTATAGAAAGTTTTAGAGAAACACAGAACAAAAAAGAAATTTATTTTCAATTAACTGATAAAGGACAAGAAGTGGCTGTGCTTCATGCATCATTACATAATAAATTTAGAGAACGTGATAAACCAGTATTTGATACCGTAACTGATGAAGCGTATGATGTAATGTTAGATTTTTTAAGTAAGTATAATGCGCATTTAACGAAAGAAATAAACGACAGAAATTAATAAACTAAGGTCATGAACTCAATTGAACAATGATTGAGTTCATTTTATTTACATTTATTGTTGACGAGGAAACAAAATAGAGGTATATTGTTTCCTGAGAAACAATAAGGAGGTTGCAGGATGACGCAATCATTAAAGAAGATACCACGACATATGATGTTAATGGCTTGGTTGATCGTATTAGGTGCCATTGCACCAATGCTTGATGCTACTATGATAAACATTGCTATTTCAGACTTAACACACGACTTTAATGCAACGCTCAAGACTATACAATGGGGTATTACTGGCTATACACTCGCAATTGGAATAGCGGTACCTATTGCAGGATGGTTAATGAATCAATTTAATAGTAAGTGGATTTATATATATGCATTAATTGTATTTGCTGTGATGTCATTATGTGTGGCATTAAGTGGGACGGTACAACTATTTATTCTATTTAGAGTATTCCAAGGATTAAGCGGAGGCATTATTTCTACCTTAATGATGACACTTTTAGTGAAAGTTACTGATCAATCCTATTTAAACAGAATCATTGCAATAGTAACGACACCAATGATTTTAGGGCCTATGTTAGGTCCAATATTAGGAGGTATGATTGTTGAATATGCAAACTGGCAGTGGATTTTTTATATTAATGTATATATTATGGTCGTCATTGTGCCCATTTTAATTTATTTTTTGCCTAACTTTGAACCTTTTAATAAAGAAAAAGGGTTTGATAAGATAGGCATATTATTATTAACATTGATTTGTTTGTCTACTATGTTATGTATAACACAAGCAACAAGCCAGCAAAGTTTAATCAACCGAGTGACTATTATATTTGCACTAATAACTATCATACTGATATGGAGTTATGGTTATTACAATAAAGTTAGAAATTATCAGACCATTTTACCTACAACTTTGTTTAAAAAACGTAATTTTTTAAGCTCGACAATGGGTTTATTTATTGCTAATTGTGCCATTTTAGGTCCGATGATCATATTTCCATTATTTATTGCCAATTTAAATGATTATAATACAGTTGGTATTTCTATTGCATTGATTCCACAAGGATTAGGTATGTTAATTGCTAGACCGTTTATTGGTATTTTAGCTGATAAATATGGAGTTAAAGTAATTTTAATGATTAGCCTGGTTTGTTCTATTGTGTCTACGATTCCGTTTGTTGTTATGTCTGTAAACACACCGATAATTTATTTTGAAGTGGCATTATTCATTCGCGGATTATGTGTAGGCGGTATTATGTTGCCCTTTACAACAAATGCTTACCAAGGTTTGGAGGATCACCAGTTATCTGAAGCAGGTGTAGGTATTAGTATGATTGAGAATGTGGGCGCGAGCTTCGGAGCTGCCATCCTATCAACATTAGTAAGTAGTATGTCTCAACTATTGCAAAATCAATTACAAGCATTTCATGTTGCTTTCTTCGTAACATTTGTACTATTCCTATTGCTCTTTATACCGACATGGATGATTGAAGGTGTAAAAGAGAACAGCAACACATAATGTAAAAACATATACTGTAAATAAATCTTGAAAAATAACCCATAAATGAAAATAAACGCATTTATGGGTCGTAGAATAAATAATATTTTTATAGTTGGTTTGCTTTATTGATAAGGCGTTGTACCCTTGCTATTTGACTAGTATTTTTATCGTAGCTGTCTTGCCAAAATAGCTATTGAAAAATTATGATTTTATATAAAAAGAGAATTATTCCAACAAGACATAGTTTTCTATTATTGAAATTGGAAATTATAGTTCAAACATTTATAGGTTAATAACTATTATATAATCTGGCACATGTGAGCGATGAACGCTATTTAGAAAGCGAGTATAAGTATTAAGGTTTACGGTGGCGACTGAGTTTGTATTTGTCAGATAATATCAGTTTAAAGAAGTGATCTGCAAATAATAAACCAAGTGCAATGGCACCAGCGATTAACGTAACTTCTAACATCGTATTGATGGCTTTACTAAATTCTAATAATACAAGGTTTTTCGTTGCATCGAATGCCAAGCCTCCTGGAACGAGAGGGATGATACCAGGAATCATAAAGAGAATCACTGGTTCCTTTTTAACTCGTGCCATAATATGACTGAGAATTCCTAAGACTAAGCTGCCGAAGAAACTAGAATAAATAGTATGTAATTCAAAGGTTTCATAGAATAATGTGTAAATCATCCAACCACTTGCACCAACGAAGCCGACCGTGTTATACAAGCGCTTCGGTACATCGAAAATGACTCCAAAAAACAATGAAGCAGTATAGCTAAATACTAAATTTAATATCCAAAACATAGACATTACTCCTAAAAAATTATGAGAATCGTACCAACACCCGCGCCGATACCAAATGCAGTGACCAGTGCTTCAAGTGATTTGGTCGTAAACATTAACATATGTCCACCAAATAAATCTTGAATTGCATTGGTTATCAATACACCTGGAACGATTGGCATCACAGCAGCAATTATGATTGTTGCACCGGAACCACCGGGGAATAATTCACGTCCTATAACGGTTATTAATCCAATAACCATAGCACCAGCAAATTCTGGAATAAATTGTGCTTGTAATTTACGATCTAACACTTCAACCACTAAATAGCCAAAAGCACCTGCAACCAGTGCTGTAATTACATCGACAAAGTGGCCTCCTTGTAAATATAAGAAACTTACCGATATGATAGCGGCAGCGATAAATTTGAACAGCAAATCATGGTTAATGCTTTGTGATGTACGAATTTTACCTAGTGCTTGATAAGCATCTTCAGCTGATATATCGCCACTGGCTAAACGTCTAGAAATTCTATTGGTTTCAGATATTCTATGTAAATTTGTATCTCTTGTTTTTATCCTGAAAATTCTTGGATAGGTTTCATCATGTAGCATAAAATTTATAACAGTATTTGTGACGAAACTATTACTTTCGGTATAACCAAGTGTATGAGCAATATAGGTCATTGTATCTTCGACACGAGATCCCTCAGCGCCAGACTCAAGCAATATTCTACCAGCCAAGACGATAATATCTTTGGCCAGCTTTTCATCATAACTGTCAATAGTTTGAGAATAATTTGTCATTAGATCACCAGTAAGTAAGATTTTGTAATTGTGCGATGTTTAATTCCTAAATAGCTTGGAAATAAAAATTACTAAGATTACGTTTATTCTAACACGATATCTATGTTAAATAAGCATAAATTTATGCTTGTTTAGTTTATAAAATTTAGAGCTATTATATTTAGCGCAACTCTAGAAAGTCAAATATGTTTCAATTATTGCAAATAGGTTAATATAATATTAGTTAACTGTTACAACTTGATGTTGAGTAGCGACAATCTCACAGTTTGTTTAGCAGTTAATAATTAAATTAAGTAGTGATTAAAGTTCTCCCAAACACACTACACAAAACAGGCTAGGGTGAGTATCCTAGTAAAAAGAGAGCCCATTGAACTGAATGTTTCAACGGGCCCTCTTTTTTTGTAGCTATTGTATGTCAGTTAGTGCTTATCTATCGTTAGAACTTATAAATGCCAATTGAAATGAATGGGTTGCTATTAAAGTAACTTTAGTAAATACATATAGAAGACAACAAAAAAAGACGACCTCATTATTTGAGGGCGTCTTTGGCTATCATAAATTACAATTCGAAGTAGTTTATACGTTAAATAAATCTTGTAATTCGTCTTTTGTAACTACATGACCTACATAGAAACTACCAAAATCACCATAGCGTGCTGTTGTTTCATCGAAGCGCATTTCGTATACTATTTTCTTGAATTGTAATGGGTCGTCAGCAAAAAGTGTTACACCCCATTCATAGTCATCGAAACCAACAGAACCAGTGATAAATTGTTTGATCTTTCCTGCATATTTGCGACCAATCTTACCGTGGTTATACATAAGTTCTTGTCTTTCTTCTAGAGGTAACATATACCAGTTATACGTTTCATTACGTCGTTTATCCATTGGATAGAAACAGATATATTCTGATCTTGGTAATTCAGGGAATAAGCGTGGTTTAATATGTGGATTCTCATATGGGTCTTCATCGGATTTCCCTGCAAGATAATTTCCTAATTCAATGATAGAAACAAATGAATAAGTTGGAATTAAGTAATCCGTAATTTTTAATTTGTTAAATTCATTTTCAAAGGCATTTAAATCTTTCATTTCTGGACGTAGTGCCCATAATAAAATGTCCGCCTTTTGACCGGTAATATTATAAAATGCATGATCACCAGTATTGTTTGTACGTGCTGATTCATGCTTGTTTAAAAATGATTGTAATTCTTCAACAAGCGCTTGTCGCTCTTCATTTGGAACTAAACGTAAACCTGTCCAATCAATAGCATATAATAAATGTAAACTATACCATCCATCTAACGTTTCTGGTGCTTGTGGCATCTTAATCGCTCCTTTATAAATTCTTGTCTACACTTAAAAATTTTACCATAAAGGTAGTGGTATAACATAAGTAAATGATTACAAATTAGTGACATGGAATTCTATAAAAAAATGGCGTATAATGATTGTGAAAAGTGAATATAAAAAACTCGAGGAGGCCATTATGTCTTTATTAGATGTATTACAAGAAAAACTTTCAGGAAAAAATGTTAAAATCGTATTGCCTGAGGGAGAAGATGAACGTGTATTAACAGCAGCAACACAACTACAAGCTACAGATTATGTAACACCTGTATTATTAGGTAACAAAGCAAATGTTGAAGCTTTAGCTACTGAAAAAGGTTTAGACCTTTCAAATTTAGAAATTATCGACCCTGAAACGAGTGAATTAAAAGCTGAACTCGTTGAAGCTTTCGTGGAACGTCGTAAAGGTAAAGCTACACAAGAACAAGCTGAACAAATGTTGAAAGATGTCAACTACTTTGGAACAATGCTTGTTTACACGGGTAAAGCGGAAGGCCTAGTAAGTGGAGCAGCGCATTCAACTGGAGATACAGTGCGTCCTGCATTACAAATCATCAAAACAAAACCAGGCGTATCAAAAACATCAGGTATCTTCTTTATGATTAAAGATGATCAACAATATATCTTTGGAGACTGTGCGATTAATCCAACACTTGAAGCACAAGATTTAGCAGAGATTGCTATCGAAAGTGCAAAATCTGCACAAAGCTTTGGCATGTCACCACGTGTTGCAATGTTGAGCTTCTCTACTAAAGGTTCAGCAAAATCAGATGACGTTGAAAAAGTGTCGAATGCTGTAAGTTTAGCTCAAGAAAAGATTAAAGCTGATAATTTAGAAGATATCGTTGTAGATGGAGAATTCCAATTTGATGCTGCAATTGTACCTGAAGTTGCTGCGAAAAAAGCACCAGGAGCTCAAATTCAAGGTGATGCAAATGTATTCGTATTCCCAAGCTTAGAAGCAGGTAATATTGGTTATAAGATTGCACAACGTCTAGGAGGATTTGACGCAGTAGGTCCAGTATTACAAGGACTAAATTCACCAGTGAACGATTTATCAAGAGGTTGTTCAACTGAAGATGTTTATAACTTATCAATCATCACTGCTGCTCAAACATTACAATAATGGATTTAACAAGCAAATATTTTAATGGTATTGATTGGCGCTATATTGATCATTCATCTGGTTTAGAACCGATGCAGTCCTTTGCGTTTGATGATACGTTTTCAGAAAGTGTAGGTAATGGTGCATCAAGTAATGTGGTGCGAACTTGGATTCATCAGCATACTGTGATTCTGGGGATTCATGATTCTAGATTGCCATTTTTACATGAAGGCATTCGTTACTTGACTGATGTGCGTGGATATAATGCTATCGTTAGAAATTCTGGTGGACTTGGTGTGGTATTGGACCAAGGTATTCTGAATATTTCCCTGATTTTTAAAGGGAAAAATGAAGTGACGATTGATGAGGCATTTACGGTGATGTATTTATTGATTGCCAAGATGTTTGAAGATGAAGATGTAGAAATTGAAACTCATGAGATAGAACAATCATATTGTCCAGGAAAATTTGACTTAAGTATTAACGGGAAAAAGTTTGCAGGTATTTCACAACGTCGTGTACGAGGTGGCATAGCAGTACAAGTGTATTTATGTGTCGAAGGTGATGGTAGTGAACGTGCGAGCATGATGAAGGACTTTTATGCGCATGCCTTAAATGGAGCTGCAACTAAATTTAAATATCCGGACATTGACCCACAGTGTATGGCATCACTAGAAACATTGCTTGGTAGAGAAATTACTGTGCAAGACGTAATGTTTCAATTATTATATGCGCTGAAGGATTTGGGTAGCCGTCTTAATATGGAACCAATTACCGACGAAGAATATACACGTTATGATGGTTATTTTGATAAAATGATTGAACGTAACGCTAAAATTAATCAAAAAATGAATTAGTTCAAGCGTAAGTTGAAAATATAATTTGAGAAGTGTATGAAGCACAAAGTACCAATTTTGGTCTTATTAAATGCGGTTATAACCTTGCATTTAGTTATGCTTTGTCTCATACGCTTCTTTTTTATGTGCTTTTTTATTATGTTATTCTATTTAAAGTGGTTAAATTGTGGTAAATAGAAAAAATAAAAGTATAGCTTATTACATTCAATATAAAAGTAATGTTCGAATTAAATAGCATTGACAAGTGATATTTTATTTGAAGAGATTAAAGCATTCTATATGATTCAATAACTCAAAAAATATAAAAACAAGCGACTACAATTTTCTAATTGTTGAATTATGTAAGCTAAAAAAGTAATATAGTAAAAGTGAAGATGTATAGCGGTTTATATTTTGAATATGCTGGTGAACGATTTATAATAATAGCGTATTGTATATAATTAGTAGCAGGTAATAAGTTTTTTATGAACTGTGAATGAATAACGTTATATTTCATAAGTATGACTATAGTTGTATATCATAATTTATAAACTGTGAGATAATAAATAGAAATGTGATTAAGCAAATACTAAAACGATAGTAGCAAAATGTTAATAATCGTAATGTGATTTGAAAGGACTTGTCCAAAATAATTTAACTTAAATTTCCTGGGAAATTTTGTATAATATTTTAGGTTAGTATGAGGAACTGTGTAATTATTTTGTCTATAGTAAGATTGAGAACTTAAATCATAAAATTAAAGAATAGCTAAAGGTGATTGAAAATATGGCACAACATGGATACGGGGAAGCAAATGGGAAAGTAATCTTAATAGGTGAACATGCGGTTACGTTCGGTGAGCCAGCAATAGCCATTCCATTTACTACCGGCAAAGTTAGAGCAACAATTGAGGCATTAAGTGACACAGAGACCTCATATATAAAAAGTGATGTTTATGATGGCGCGTTAATATACGCACCCGAACACTTAAAAGCAGTAATTAGACGCTTTATAGACTTATATCAAATTGATAATCCAATTAAAGTAACGATCGATACAAACTTACCTGCTTCTCGTGGACTTGGTTCTAGTGCAGCTATGGCGGTTGCTTTTGTACGTGCGAGTTTCGATTATTTAAATAAACCATTATCAGATGAACAACTTATCGAAGAAGCGAATTGGGCTGAACGTATTGCACACGGTAAACCAAGTGGTATTGATACACAAACCATTGTTTCGAATAAGCCGGTTTGGTTTCAAAAGGGAGAAGTTCAGAATTTAAAGCCCTTAGAACTAAAGGGCTATATGGTTGTCATTGATACAGGTGTACGAGGTTCAACGAAACAAGCTGTAGAGGATGTCCATAATTTGTGCAAAGAAGATGCGGCTTATCTACAATATGTTGAGCATATTGGCCAATTAGTATTTGAAGCAAGTGATGCCATAAATCATCGTAATTTTGAACAGTTAGCCTCGATTTTTAATTTATGCCAAGAAAATTTAAGAACATTAACGGTAAGTCACGACAAAATTGAAGCACTATTAGAAGCAAGTAAAAATGAAGGTGCAATCGCTGGTAAATTAACTGGTGGCGGTCGTGGTGGTAGTATGATTGTCCTTGCAACTACTATTGAAATAGCAGAGCGTATAGCTAAGACTGCTGAAGCACTGGGTGCACATCATACATGGATAGAATATTTAGGAGGTTAAGCGTTTTGGTTAAAAGTGGCAAAGCACGTGCACACACAAATATTGCACTCATAAAATATTGGGGGAAAGCAGATGAAGCATTAATTATTCCTATGAATAATAGCTTATCTGTAACGTTAGATCGTTTTTACACTGAGACTAAAGTTACATTTGACACACAGTATAGTAAAGATACCCTAGTGTTAAATGGTAAAGAAGTAGACGCTAAAGAAACAGTGAAGATACAGCGCTTTATGGATGTTGTACGTGAAATAAGTGGCACAACAGCTCATGCATATATTGAAAGTGATAACTTTGTTCCCACTGCAGCGGGCCTTGCCTCGTCAGCAAGTGCATATGCAGCACTAGCAGCGGCATGTAATGAAGCATTAGGACTAGAATTATCGGGTAAAGATTTATCTAGATTAGCTCGAAGAGGTTCAGGTTCTGCGTCAAGAAGTATATACGGTGGTTTCGTTGAATGGGAAAAAGGGCATGATGATAGTACATCTTATAGCCATCCAATTGAAGCGAATGGTTGGGAATCTGATTTAGCTATGATTTTCGTAGTTATCAATAATCAATCGAAAAAGGTTTCAAGTCGTGCCGGTATGTCTCATACACGTGATACGTCTCGTTTTTATCAATATTGGTTAGATCACGTAGATGAAGACATAGCGGAAGTTAAACATGCCATAAATAACCAAGATTTTAAACATTTGGGTGAGGTTTTTGAAGCAAATGGATTACGTATGCATGCGACGAACTTAGGTGCACAACCGCCGTTTACATATATGGTCGATGAAAGTTATCGCGTTATGGAAATTGTTCATGAATGTCGTGAAGCAGGCTATCCATGTTACTTTACGATGGATGCTGGCCCAAATGTAAAGATTTTAGTAGAACAGAAGAATAAAGCTGCAGTCGTGGATGCACTGCGTAAATCATTTGATGAAACACAAGTGATTATGAGTGATATTACAAATAAAGGCGTCGAAATTATTAAATAAGGAAGAGATAACATGATTCAAGTTAAAGCACCCGGAAAACTCTATATAGCTGGTGAATATGCGGTTACTGAGCCTGGGTATAAATCTGTACTAATAGCAGTAGATAGATTTGTAACAGCTACGATTGAAGAATCTAATGCTGTAGAAGGTACGATCCATTCTAAGACATTACATCATGAACCAGTCACATTTCAAAGAAATCAAGACGAAATTGTAGTCTCTGATGTACATGCTGCCAAACAATTAAAATATGTTATTACAGCCATAGAAGTATTTGAACAATATGCCCGTACTAACAATACGAAATTAAAGCATTTTCATTTGACGATAGATAGTAATTTAGATGATGCAAATGGACATAAATATGGTCTTGGCTCTAGTGCAGCAGTATTAGTTTCTGTGGTAAAAGCTTTAAATGAATTTTACAATATGCATTTATCAAACTTATTTATATACAAATTGGCAGTTATAGCCAATATGAAATTACAAAATTTAAGTTCATGTGGTGATATTGCGGTAAGTGTTTATACAGGTTGGTTAGCGTACAGTACATTTGATCATGAATGGGTGTCTCAACAAATCGAAGATACCTCTGTAAATGATGTATTAAAGAAAAACTGGCCAGGTCTACATATTGAACCATTACAAGCTCCTGAAAACATGGAAGTATTAATTGGTTGGACAGGCTCGCCAGCTTCGTCACCACATTTAGTCAGTGAAGTTAAAAGATTGAAATCAGATCCAACATTCTACGGTAAATTTTTAGAGCGTTCACATTTATGTGTAGAAAAATTAATTCATGCCTTTAAGACCAATCATATTAAAGGTGTTCAACAAATGATTCGTTTAAATCGTGAAATTATTCAATCTATGGATAAAGAAGCAACGATAGACATTGAAACAGCACATTTAAAGATATTGTGCTCTATTGCTGAAAAGCATGGCGGCGCAGCTAAAACATCAGGTGCTGGTGGTGGAGATTGTGGTATTACAATTATTAAAAACGATATCAATAAACAAGCTATATACAAAGAATGGCTCGAAAATGATGTGAAACCGTTAGAATTTAATATTTATAATGGTCAATAATAAATGAAGACAACCCATGCTCAAAATTAAGCGTGGTGTTGTCTTATTTTTATGTCTTATAGCGACTGTTAGTTTATGTGCCTGAAATAAATATTCAAGACTCTGGAAAATTTACCTCAAAATGAAAACACAACCTTTGCTTGCTATCTATTATCTAAATATCTAAATAGGCTTGTATCGTGGAAGATAAAGGTCTATCATCACCTTTAAGTAAAAGAAAGCGCTTACATATAATTAGGAGAGTGATGGCTATGAAATTTGGACAAAATTTTGGAAATGCAATTCGTCGGTTTGGCGGCGCCATGATTGTACCTGTATTATTATTTCCTTTTTTCGGAATTATTATAGGTATTGCCACGCTATTTAAGAATGAAGCCATTATGGGGCATATGGCAAAGCCTGATAGTCTGTGGTTTCAAATTTGGACATTGATTGAAAATGGTGGGTGGACAGTATTTGAAAATATTGAATTGATTTTTGTCATTGGTTTACCTATTTCATTGGCAAAAAAGTCAGCTGGACATGCCGTAATGTCTTCTGTTGTAACTTATATGATGTTTAATTATTTTATCAACAGTATTTTATCGATGTGGGGTAAATCGTTTGGTGTGAATTTTGATGAAAAAGCAGGTGCCGGAACAGGTTTGACTGAATTAGTTGGCATCAAGACATTAGATACAAATATTATCGGTGCTTTAATCATCTCAGGTATCGCAATTTGGTTACACAATCGTTATTATGACAAGAAATTACCCGAGTCTATTGGCATATTCCAAGGCTCACCTTTCGTGATTATGAGTGCCTTTTTTGTCATGATACCTCTAGCATTTTTAACAAGTTGGGGTTGGCCAATAGTTCAAGGTTGGATTGCTTCTTTGCAAGTATTCTTAGCATCATCAGGTTATGTCGGTGTTTGGTTATTCCATTTTTTAGAGCGCATTTTAATACCAACTGGTCTCCATCACTTTATTTACACACCGTTTGAATATGGTCCTGCAGTAGTAAATGGTGGAATCAAATCATACTGGATTTCTCATTTGAATGATTATTCTAATACGACGCAATCATTGAAAGATATATACCCAGGGGGTGGATTCCTTTTACAAGGCAACATTAAAATGTTCGGCTCCATCGGTATTGCTCTGGCGATCTATTCAACAGCAAAACCTGAGAAGAAAAAAGAAGTTGGAGCATTGTTAATTGCAGCAACATTGACAGCGGTGTTTGCAGGTATTACAGAACCTTTAGAGTTTACGTTTATATTTATTGCACCATTTTTATTCTTAATTCATGCGCTATTAGGTGCCACAATGGTAACGATAATGCACGCCTTTGGACTTGTTGGTAATTTAGGTGGAGGATTAATCGAAATTGCAGCTACAAATTGGGTGCCATTATTTGGTAATCATTGGAGTATCTATATTGCCCAATTTATCATTGGTTTTATCTTTATTTTTATATACTATTTCTTATTCAGATTTATCATACTGAAATTTGATATACCTATGCCAGGTAGAGAAAGTGAAGCATCTACAAATACTAAATTGTACACTAAAAAAGATTACCAAGCGTCCAAACAAGATAAAACGATGCAAGGGACAATGACTACAGAATACGAAGAGAAAGCAGCTGCATATTTACAAGGTTTAGGTGGTGTAGATAATATCATTGATGTCACAAATTGTGCTACCAGATTAAGGGTGACCGTGCAAGAACCTAATAAGGTTGAGTCAGTGGATTATTTTAAAGCAAATGGAGGCGCACATGGCTTAGTTAAAAGTGGCGGCAATGTACAAGTGATAGTTGGCTTGTCAGTACCTCAAGTGCGAGAAGCTGTTGAGCAATTAATTCATAGACAAACACAATCGACTGAACCACAATAGTTTAGCACAGTCGATGTAAATTACATTTAATAATAATTATGAATCGAACGAATGGTTTGGATCAATTACGTTGTGTCTGATTTATGTTGAGCGACTTTGTAATTATGGTAAGTTCTAGCAATAAAGTCAAAAACAACATAATATGGCGTGAAACTATAGTACTCGGTATTATTAAAGAACTGAATAGGCGCACTGTTGACGTAAATATTAAAGGCAGCATTTTTAGCTATATAATTATCGTGTAGTGTGGTAATGGAGACGTATTTGTAATTTCGAGATTTCAATAGCTGAATAGGCGCCTTTAAATTTTCAGTTTCGCCAGATAATGAAATGATAAACAGTAAATCATCTTGTGTCATTTGTTGAATGGCTAAGCGAAATTCACTTTCATCATTGAGTACAATGCCTTTCTTGGAAATTGAGAGCATATGACGTTGTGCTTCTCGAGCAACATTTTGTTGTGCCATGCCTGTACCATAAATATAAATAAATGAAGCGGCATCAATAAACTCGTTTAATGGTTGATAATCAAACATTTGCAAGTGCTCAACAGTACGTTGGATATCTTCTACTATTGGTGTTGTATTGATAGTTTCAGTAGGCGTACTATGATTTTCCATTTTTAAATAAAATTTAAAATCACTATAGCCTTCAAAACCTAATTTCTTTACGAGTCTATGAATCGTTGAAATAGAGGTATGAGTCAGTAGACTTAAATCGTGAATTTTCATTGATGTCATTTCGTCGATATGCTGATGAATAATACTCATTATATGTAAATCATTTTCAGTTAATTGTTCAAAGTTTTCATTAATCAGATGATCAAGAACCATAGTTACGATGCCACCTATTCGTTGGAAAAATTTCCGGAATTTGAAAATATATTCTAATGTTAATATATAAATTCTAAATACGTCAAACTTATTGGTGAGTTTAAGGTAATAATTTAATATGAAATAAAAGAACCTTTAATTAGTAAACAATTTTAAATTACACGCAATATTTTGTAAGCGTTTACTTTGTATAAAAGGAATAATGATAAGGGGATGAGTGTATGAAGTTGAACATAGGAATCATTGGTTGTGGTGGTATTGCTAATGGCAAACATTTACCAAGTTTAGAGAAGATTTCAGAAGCTTCTTTAGTAGCGTTTTGTGATATTGATAAGGCAAAAGCGCAGCTAGCTGCCGAAACATATGGAAGTGATGATTCAAAGGTATATGAAGACTATCGTGATTTATTGGCGGATAAGACGATAGATGTAGTTCATATTTGTACGCCAAATAATACGCATAAATCCATCACAGTGGATGCTTTAGATGCTGGAAAGCATGTCATGTGTGAAAAACCAATGGCCAAGACTACAGATGAAGCACGTGAAATGATAAACGCAGCAAAACGTAATAAGAAAAAATTAACAATTGGTTATCAAAATAGATTTCGTGGTGATAGTCAATATTTACGTAAAGTTACTCAACGAGGTGACCTAGGTGAAATTTACTTCAGTAAAGCACATGCAATACGTAGACGTGCTGTACCAACATGGGGAGTATTCCTTGATGAAGAGAAACAAGGTGGTGGTCCGTTAATTGATATCGGAACACATGCTTTAGATTTAACCCTATGGATGATGGATAATTATGAACCAGAATCTGTCATGGGTTCTACGTTTCATAAGTTAGGACAGCAAGAAAATGCTGCTAATGCATGGGGATCATGGGATCCAAAACAGTTTAATGTTGAAGATTCTGCATTTGGATTTATAAAAATGAAAAATGGCGCGACAATCATTTTAGAATCCAGTTGGGCGCTTAATTCTCTTGAAGTAGATGAAGCGAAATGTTCATTATCAGGTACTCACGGTGGTGCCGATATGAAAGATGGGCTACGTATTCATGGTGAGGACTTAGGCACACTTTATACATCTCAAATTGAAATTGATAATCCTGGGGTGGATTTCTTTGATAGTGAGTCAATTGACGAAGCTGAAGAAGAGGCGCGCGCATGGGTGCAGTGTATTATCGATGATACAGAACCTATTGTTAAACCTGAGGAAGCGTTGGTAGTGACGCAAATATTAGAAGCAATTTATCACTCTGCAAAGACTGGTAAGGCAGTATATCTTAATCAAGATAAATAGGGGGTATTAATTTATGAATATTACAATTTGGAATGAATATAGACATGAACAAGAGAACGAAACAATTAAGCAAATCTATCCAGATGGTATTCATCAAGTAATTGCTGATTGCCTAAGTTCAGAACACAATGTGGCAACTGCTACGTTAGACGAACCCGAACATGGTTTAACGGATGAGCGTCTCAATAAGACTGATGTCCTCATTTGGTGGGGACATAAAGCCCATGATGAAGTCAGTGATGAAGTAGTAGAAAAGGTTAGACAACGTGTGTTACAAGGTATGGGGCTTATTGTATTGCATTCAGGACATTTTTCTAAAATTTTCAAATCATTGATGGGCACGTCTTGTGACTTAAAGTGGCGCGAAAGTGATGATAAAGAACGCTTATGGGTAGTAGATCCAACACATCCAATAACGGAATCATTACCGAGTTATATTGAATTAACACAGGAAGAAATGTATGGTGAGCATTTTGATATTCCAACACCTGATGAGACGATATTTATTAGCTGGTTTGAAGGTGGGGAGGTATTTAGAAGTGGTGTGACCTATAAGAGAGGTAAAGGTAAAGTCTTTTACTTTAGACCTGGTCATGAAAGTTATCCAACGTATTATCACCCACAAATTCAACAAGTGATAAAAAATGGAGTGAACTGGGCGCGTCCAATTGAAACACCTACACCTGAATATGGTAATGCACGACCATTAGAGACAATCAAGAAAAAATAATGTAATGAGAGGAGTGTCCCTATGTCTAAATTAGCAATAGGTGTGATTGGTTGTGGTGGAATTGCGCGAGACAGGCATTTGCCGACACTAAAAGCACTGAGCGATGATGTTACAATTACCGCTGTACAGGACATCAATATGGAAGTAGCGAAAGCTGTAGCTGATGAATTTGAAATCGAACATATTGTAACAGATTATCAGGCACTATTTCCCTTGGTTGATGCAATCATGATATGTACACCCAATAAGTTTCATGCGGAAATTGCTATAGCGGCTTTAGATGCAGATGTTCATGTCTTTTGTGAAAAACCTATGGCGATGAATCAACATGAATGTCAACGAATGATTGATGCAAAAAATCGTTCCGGTAAATGTTTAGCTATTGGTTATCACTATCGTTTTACGGATGCTGCACAAACAGCTAAACAAGCAATTGAGGAAGGTGTAGTAGGAGATCCATTGGTAACGAGAGTTCAGGCGTTGAGACGTAGAAAGGTACCTGGATGGGGAGTCTTCACCAATAAAGCACTACAAGGTGGTGGTAGCTTGATTGACTATGGCTGTCATTTATTAGACTTGTCACTTTGGTTATTAAACGACATCGCGCCTGTAGAAGTAATTGGTAAAACATATAATCGTTTAAGTCAAAATCCATCCCAAATTAATGATTGGGGACCGTTTGACTATGAACAATTTGAAGTTGACGACCATGTTACAAGTTACATCACATTTGAAGATGGTTCATCAATGCAATTTGAATGTTCTTGGTCTGCTAATATCAAAGAAGATACGAGAATGTTAAGTATTTCTGGAGCTAACGGTGGAATTAACTTATATCCATTTGAAATTTATCAACCGCGCTTTGGTACATTCTTTGTAGAACAAGCCACAGCTGAGCATGATGAACAAATAGCGGCACAACGGCAGACACGTAATTTCATACGTAGTTGTTTGGGCCAAGAAACGTTAGTTGTTCAACCTGAGCAAGCTCAAATGATTAACAAATTGATCGATGCGATTTATCGCAGTGACGCAGAAGGAAAGAGTATACGACTAAATTAATTAGGGTGGAGTGATTATAATGAAAGTAGGTATTTTTTCAGTTCTATTTCAAGATAAATCATTTGAAGAAATGTTGGACTATGTAGCTAATGCAGGTGTCGAAATGATTGAGATTGGGACAGGTGGTAATCCGGGCAACCAATTTTGCCCACTTGATGAATTGTTAAATGATGAACAGGCAAGAAAGGCATATTTAAATAAAATAACAAGTCGTGGTTTGGAGATTAGTGCGTTAAGTTGTCATAATAATCCGATTTCCCCTAACCAACAAGAAGCGGATACCGCGCATGATACGTTATATAAAACAATCAAATTAGCCGCACTGTTAGATGTTCCGGTGGTGAATACATTCTCAGGGATTGCTGGTGCTGATGATGAAGCGAAACATCCTAATTGGCCTGTAACACCATGGCCAACAGTATATTCTGAAATTTATGACTGGCAATGGCATGAAAAACTCATTCCATATTGGAAAGAAGTTGCAAATTATGCAGCATCGCAAAATGTGAAGATAGGTATAGAATTACATGCTGGATTCTTAGTACATACACCTTATACTTTATTGAAACTAAGAGAGGCAACTGGGGACGCGATAGGTGCGAATTTAGATCCTAGTCATCTATGGTGGCAAGGTATTGATCCTATAGCAGCCATTAAAATCCTTGGACAAGCAAATGCGATACATCACTTTCATGCTAAAGATACGTATATTGATCAAGATAATGTCAATATGTACGGATTAACAGATATGCAGCCATACGCTAATGTGAAGACCAGAGCTTGGACTTTCCGAACTGTCGGTTATGGTCACAATCCACATGAATGGGGAGAAATGATTAGTGCATTACGTATGAATGGTTACGATTATGTGATGAGTATAGAACACGAAGATCCAATTATGTCGATAGAAGAAGGTTTTAATAAAGCTGTTCAAAATTTAAAATCAGTCAATATTACACAACCAGCACCAGATTTATGGTGGACGTAAAATGTATTATTGCTCAAGCTGTCAATCTATTAATTAAATTATCATAAAAGCAATCGGTAATTAGAAAATATCGATTGCTTTTATGCGTATTGCAACGCATAGTATGTATATAAGGCGTACAACTTATGAAATATTAAGAAATGATAGTAAAGCTAGGAGTATGAAACGTTAAAGATTAATAATGTAATTATGACATCATAGAATTAAAGCTTGAATTTTTCACCAAAAAGAGTAAAATAATTAGAGTTGTAAATAGCGTATATGATTGTTGAGCGTATGCTCCGTTTAACGGTAAAATAAATTATAACTAGCAATTGTTGTAAAGTGATATCAAAGTCAATCTGAGGAGAAAGGTGAGGGCGGAAATGCAAAATAAATTTTTAATTTGTGATGATTGCCAAGGTGTTAATTGTAAATCATTAGAAAAAAAATTAACTAAGTTAGATCCAGACGCTGAAATTGAAATAGGTTGTCAGTCCTATTGTGGTCCGGGTAGAAGAAAGACGTTTGCCTTTGTAAACAACCGACCTTTAGCAGCCCTAACCGAAGATGAACTTATGGAAAAGGTTACGAAACAATTGCAAAAGCCAAGAGATCCTGAAGAAGAAGAACGCTTGAGATTGCGCAATGAAGAGCGCAAACGTCGTAAAGAAGAACAAGATCGAAAGTTAAAGGAAAAATTAGCTCAGCGCAAAGCGAAAAGTAAGCAATAGCAGTACGATAAGTGAAAGCAATTTGAGTCAAAATGTTATTGCAGAATATAAAATGTTCAACTCCTACGTTAAAATTGAACTTTTCATAAAAATAACTGAATAACCTAATTTGTAACTATATAGTTTCTATATTAGACAGAGATTCACTATAAATCGGTGTTACTAAACTGCCGTATTTTATTGTTAGATCATGCTAATTAGAAACTATTTTTTTAGGGATATGGTATAAAATTTCAGTGCCTCATATATTGGCATACTTTATAAATAACATATAAAACATGTCAGCTTTGTAAGCAGTTTATTTTAATATTGGTCATTATTCATGCTAAGTTTTAACTAGCGTATATATTTAACATGCCTTTTGCTAATAAAGTGATTGAGAAAAGGATGTTTAGAAATGTGAGAATCAGTGAATGTATACCGCAACAAATTGTAATGACATTTAAGATGAGGAGTGGGTAACATATGACTGAAAAAGTACAATTAGGTAAATCAGATGTTAAAGTAAATCCAATTGCGTTAGGGACTAATGCAGTAGGTGGACATAACTTATATAACAACCTAGATGAAGAACAAGGTAAAGAAGTAGTTCGAACAGCTATAAGAAATGGCATTAACTTGTTAGATACTGCATATATCTATGGACCTGAACGTTCTGAAGAATTGGTAGGAGAAACGGTGAAAGAATTTTCTCGTGATGTATATGCTATTGCTACAAAAGGTTCACACTACTTTGATGAAGAAGGTAACGTACAACAAAGTAATGATCCAGAATTTTTAAAAGAACAAGTTGAAAAAAGCTTAGAGCGCTTGCAATTAGATTATATTGATTTATATTATATTCATTTCCCTGATGAAAACACACCTAAAGATAAAGCAGTGGCAGCATTGAAAGAATTGAAAGATGCTGGAAAGATAAAAGCGATTGGTGTTTCTAACTTTAGTTTAGAACAATTGAAAGAAGCGAATAAAGATGGATATGTTGATGTTGTTCAAATGGAATATAATTTACTAAACAGAGAAAATGAAGCAATATTCGATTATACTGCAGAAAATAATATTACCTTTATTCCATATTTCCCACTAGTGTCTGGTATCTTAGCAGGTAAGTATAATGAAAATAGTACATTTGATGATTTACGCTCTGAAAATCCAGAATTCCAAGGTGAAAAATTTAAAGAAAACCTTAAAAAAGTAGATGAATTGAGAGGAATTGCAAATAATCATGGTGTCGATGTGGCACATGTGGTCTTAGCATTTTATTTAACGAGACCTTCACTAGATGTGGTCATTCCAGGTGCCAAACGTGCTGATCAAGTAGTAGATAACTTACAAACATTAGATGTGACATTAACTGATGAAGAGATTAAGCATATTGAGTCGATTTTTCCTGTTGAAAAATAAGGCATAGCCATTTTGAATAAACGTGAAATAGGAAGCAGGTAGTTTCAAATGCATAATTTGAAACTGCCTGCTTGTTTTGTTTTAGTATAGTCACCACTGATAAGCACAATTATAGAAATAAATTTTGCTCAGGTTGTATTATAAAATTTACATATGCTTTAAGTTGTGTAACAACACGATAAATAAATGGATGTTATTCAATTTATTTAAGTTCTAAAAATCGTAACAATTTAAATATTTAAAAACGAAAAATTAGGGAATATACATTTTAATATATAAAAAATTTGATGATTTATGAGCAAATAACTTAATATATTAATGTATTTTAATTAAACTGTTTAATAACTGAGCAATTTAGTGTAGGATTATTAATTAAGTTTGGTGCATTGATATGCAATGTATATTGATAATTTTTAATGTGTAAATCATTAAAGATAGTAGAAGGAGTTTATTATGATTACAGTTTTATTCGGAGGAAGTCGCCCAGAGGGTAACACAGCTTATTTAACTAAGATGGCCGTTGAAGGATATGACTATGAGTGGATTGACTTAACAAAATACCAATTAAACCCAGTTCGAGATGTAAGACATGACAATACGACTATTGAAACTTATGATGATGACTATAAACAGATTATTGATAAAGTATTAGCGAGTGATACGGTAATCATCGCTTCACCAATTTATTGGTATAGCTTATCTGCGTCAATGAAAGCATTTTTTGATCATTGGTCAGAAACACTTGTGGACCCTAATTATAAAGATTTTAAAACTAAGATGGCAGAGAAAGATTTCCGCTTGATTATCGTTGGTGGTGACTGCCCTAAAGTAAAGGCGAAACCATGTATTACACAAGTGAAATATAGTTTAGAATTTTTAGGTGCTAGCTTATCTGGCTACATTATTGGAACGGCTGAAAGACCTGGTGATATTGAAAAAGATGTCTACGCATTAAATAGAGCAGAAGAATGGCAAGAAACATTAAGTGCTAATAAATAAATAGCTAAACTTTAGTTTGAATGATGTACGCATCGTTCAAACTATTTTTATCTTTAAGGATAAGTATTTTGACTATTGGAAATATGGTATAATTAGACTGTTAAGACCGATTAGAAATAAGGGGAGTGCAACATGCATAAAGTAAGAAAAGCAACGGCAGATGACGTTGTAGGTATCAGAGATGTCGCAACAAAAGCTTGGTATAATACGTATTTAAATATTTATGCAGCAAAGACGGTAAATGAACTGTTGGCTGCTTCTTATAATGAACAACATTTATTAAAGCGATTAGATGAGCAACTCTTTTTAGTCGTTGAAGAAGACAATGAAATAATTGGTTTTGCTAATTTTATTAGTGGAACAGAATTATATTTATCTGCACACTATGTGCGACCTTCTTGGAAACATCATGGTTATGGTTCAGAGTTATTGAAAGAAGGTTTGGGTTACTTTGATAATTATGAGGCAATTTATCTTGAAGTAGATAATAAAAATGATGATGCGGTATCATTTTACAATAAAAAAGGTTTCGAAATAGTACGTTCATATAAACATGTAATGTATGGGGAAGAAATGGACTTAGCTTTAATGAAAAAAAACTTAAAATAATTTCAATAAAGGATTAGTGAATGGAGAGGAGGACTAAATTGACATTTACAACATATGCTACTCAGAAATTACCCGAAGAAAAAGTGTTTAAGGATCCGATTCATAGATATATTCACGTTAAAGACCAAGTGATTTGGGATTTGATAAAGACAAAGGAATTCCAGCGTTTGAGACGAATTAAGCAGGTAGGTACCTTATATTTATCATTTCATACGGCGGAACATAGTAGGTTTGGACACTCATTAGGTGTTTACGAGATAGTACGCCGAATTATAGATGATTCATTTAATGGTCGTGAAGCATGGAATAATGATGATAGACCGCTCGCGCTATGTGCTGCTTTGTTACATGATTTGGGGCATGGTCCATTTTCACATAGCTTTGAAAAGATCTTTAATACAGATCATGAGGCTTTTACACAAGCGATTATTACTGGACCAACTGAAGTGAACGAAGTTTTAAGTCGTGTATCAGATGACTTTCCTCAACAAGTTGCGGATGTAATCAACAAAACACATAAAAATAAACTCGTTATTTCTATGATTTCGTCGCAAATTGATGCGGATAGAATGGATTACTTACAGCGTGACGCATACTTTACTGGTGTCTCATATGGTCAGTTCGATATGGAAAGAATCTTAAGATTAATGAGACCCTCTAAAGATGAAGTATTGATTAAAGAGAGTGGCATGCACGCCGTAGAAAACTTTATTATGAGCCGTTATCAAATGTATTGGCAGATTTATTTTCACCCAGTAAGCCGCGGTGGAGAGGTATTACTCAATAATTGTTTAAAGCGTGCAAAGCAATTATACGATGAAGGTTATCATTTTAAGATGGAACCGACAGATTTCATACCATTCTTTGAAGGCACTATGACAATTGAGCAATACATTGAATTAGATGAAGCGGTTGTAGTCTACTATTTGAAGGCATGGGTTCGAGAAGATGATGAAATACTGAGTGATTTATCACGTCGTTTTATAAATAGAGATTTATTTAAACATATGCCATTTGATGGTTCGATAATTACAATCACAGAGTTGACGGATTTATTTATCCAAGCTGATATCGATCCTAATTATTATTTTGTAAGTGAGTCATTTTCAGATTTACCATATGATTATGATCGTCCGGGTTCAAATAGGCAGCCCATTCATTTATTAAGACGGAATGGCAAGATAAAGGAAATAAGCAGTCAGTCATTAGTCATTTCAAGTATCACAGGGATAAATAGAGAAGACTATAAATTATATTACCCTAAAGAACTCATCACAGAAATTGAAGACGATGATGTAAGAAATGCGATTATTGGTATTTTAAATGAATTGAACTAATGTGTGAATATTGCTGCTGCTTTGGTTGAGAAATAGGTCTTCGAGGTAGTAGAATACACTTGTAGAAATTACTTATGTATAATAAATAATTTGAATAATAGTAATGATGGATAGGAGGTACTTTCTGGTGGCAGATAAAAAGGGCTTTAAATTTAACATTGTTAAGAATGATCCACTAGACGGTCATAAAGGTACGAATATTGGGTCCATTAGTTTAGATAATATAGCGCCAGTCTTTATCGATGTTGAGAATAAAGATGCTTTTATAGATATTGGTGGCATGCATGCACGAGCAAGTGTTGAAAAGGGTGTAAAATGGATTGATGATAAAGCTACTGTAGAAGGTGATGAAGCGAAAGAATATTGGCTTTGTTGGGTAACTACAGAACGAGGAGAAAACGGCCCCTATTATGCAGGCTTGACGGCTTGTTATCTCTTGGTTAATAAATCAATTCGTCGAGGTTATAAAAGTATGCCAGAGCATGTCAATATGATGGATAAGTCAATGAAACGTCAAATCGAAATTGACCATATTGGTGAGGAAAATAAAGCGGTACTTAAAGCATTTTTAATGGAACATGATCAGGATATGTGGAATAATTCAGATAAAGCGTTACATGAGGCTTTACAATAACATATTTAAATTTATCAGGAATCAAACTTTATATCGTTTGATTCCTTTTTTATATAGCTAGCCATATACATCATAGTGGTAAAGGATAATTGACGTTGATAAAATGTCATACGAACTGTAACCGACAAATTAAATATGCTATAATGGTGTGTATTATTTTAAAAAGTAGGGTGAATCATCCATTGGAAAACAATGTGAATATCCAGACGAAACAAGTCGTTAAACAACACGGGAACAAAGAAAAATTTTCCCATTCTACTCAAGGTTCATGGCAAAAAAGGAATGCAGAATTTATACGTTATAATGAACAAATTGATGAGGCACAAGTACAAGTCACAGTTAAGATAGAAGATAGTGGTGTTAAGATTATTCGCAAAGGTGATATCAAGATGAATCTCCATTTTGTTGAAGGTGAAGACACGATTACACTCTATGAAATCACCGGTGGTCGAATTCCACTAACTGTAAGAACGCATTCAATTATACAGTTTGTCACAGCAGATGGTGGTAAATTGAAGGTACATTATGATTTAATACAAGATGAAGAAAAAATGGGAACGTATCAATATGAAATAATATACAAGGAGATAGCGAAATGAATATCATTGAACAAGTGAAACAGACATTAATCGATGAAATTAATAATAGTATTCAAAAAGCGCAATTGGCGGATTCAGAGCAAATTCCAGAAATTAAAATAGAAATTCCTAAAGATAATAAAAATGGAGATTACTCATCGAATATCGCGATGGTACTGACTAAAATTGCGAAACGTAATCCTCGAGAAATTGCTCAAGCAATCGTAGATAATTTAGATACGACAGCAGCTAATGTTGAAAAGGTCGACATTGCAGGTCCTGGTTTTATTAACTTTTATTTAGATAATGCATATCTAACTGAAATTATTGCGCAAGCCATCCAAAAAGGTGATGAATTTGGTTATACTGATACACCAAACGGTAAAAATGTCTTGTTAGAATATGTTTCTGCAAATCCTACAGGTGATTTACATATCGGACATGCACGTAATGCTGCTGTAGGTGATACATTAGCAAATATCTTAACTGCAGCTGGCTTTAATGTGACACGTGAATATTATATTAATGACGCAGGTAATCAAATTACAAATTTAGCGCGCTCAATTGAAGCACGTTACTTTGAAGCGTTAGGTGACAACACAGTCTCAATGCCTGAAGATGGTTACCATGGTAAAGATATCATCAATATTGGTAAAGATTTAGCTGAAAAGCAACCAGAACTTAAAGACTTATCCCAAGATGAACGTATTAAGACCTTTAGACAATTGGGTGTAGATTATGAAATGACGAAGTTACGTAAGGATTTAGCAGACTTCAATACGCATTATGACAATTGGTTTAGTGAGACTTCACTTTATGAAAAAGGTGAAATCGATGCAGTGTTAGAAAAAATGACGGAACTTGGTTATACGTATGAAGAAGACGGTGCTACGTGGTTGCGTACAACAGATTTTAAAGATGATAAAGATCGTGTGTTAATTAAAAAAGATGGCAATTATACTTATTTCTTACCAGATATTGCTTATCATTTTGACAAGATTGAGCGTGGAAATGATATTTTAATTAACTTATTTGGTGCTGATCACCATGGTTATATTAATCGTTTGAAAGCATCACTAGAAACATTTGGTGTTGATAGTAACAGATTAGAAATTCAAATTATGCAAATGGTTCGTTTAATGCAAGATGGTGAAGAAGTTAAGATGAGTAAACGTACAGGTAATGCAATTACTTTACGTGAAATTATGGATGAAGTCGGAGTCGATGCTGCGAGATACTTCTTAACAATGCGTAGTCCAGATACTCATTTCGACTTTGATATGGAATTAGCAAAGCAAGAATCCCAAGATAATCCAGTTTATTATGCACAATACGCTCATGCTAGAATTTGTTCAATATTGAAACAAGCAGCAGAAAGAGGCATTACGCCATCGACAGATGTGAACTTCAAATTGATCAATAATGAAAAAGCATTTGAACTATTGAAGAAAGTAGCTGAATTTGAATCAGCAATTCAAAGTGCAGCAGAGCAACGCGCGCCACATCGTATTACCAATTATATTCAAGATTTGGCAGCACATTTCCATAGATTCTATAACGCTGAAAAGGTATTAACTGACGATACTGAAAAGACAAAAGCGCATATAGCACTTATTGATGCAGTTAAGATAACATTGCATAATGCATTGAACTTAGTTGGTGTTACTGCACCTGAATCAATGTAATGAAATTATAAATCAATTCTTTTAATGAAGAGCACAGAGTGCGCGAAACTTTGGTTCATCAATGGATATGAGTATCTGTTGAGTGAACTTCAAATGAGTTCGTGCACTCTTTTTGTTTGGAGGGAAAATCATTGCTAGAGGTTAATCAGTTATATCGAATATTGTTACAACATATGGGTCCTCAAAATTGGTGGCCAGCAGATTCGAAAATCGAAATCATCTTAGGTGCAATTTTAGTACAAAATACGAATTGGAGAAATGCGGCTTATGCACTAGAAAGTTTAACTGAAAATACGGAATTGGATCCACATCAGATATTAAATACCAAGTTAGAAGACTTGCAATTATTGATTAAATCGAGCGGCTTTTATAAGGCTAAGGCACAAACAATTTTAACAATATTGACTTGGTTAAATCGCTTTGACTTTGATTATGCACGTATTCAAGCACATTATGGTAAACAACTGAGAAAGTCTCTACTTGAATTGAAAGGTATAGGTGAAGAAACAGCTGATGTGCTAATGGTGTATGTCTTTGATGGTATTGAGTTTATACCAGATAGTTATACACGTAGAATATTTAGCAAGTTGGGTTATAGTGGAACAGAACGATATCATAAATTAAAACAGAAAATAGATTTACCTCATGACTTTACGAACCAAGATGCCAATGAATTACACGCACTATTAGATAATTTTGGTAAAGCATATTTCAATAGTAAAAATAATGGCGATTTTCAATTTTTAGAAAAATATTTTGTCAAATAATATTATAAAATAGTGATATTTTTGATAAAATTAAAGCAAAATATTAATTAGGAGCACAATCATGAACAAGTCTATTAAATTTATTTCTCTTGTTGCTATATTTGTTGTCTTGTTAACGGCTTGTAGTACAGGTCAAAAAGAAACAGAGCATGCAGAAAAAGCAAAATATAACAGAATTATTTCTTTGATGCCAAGTAATACTGAAACGCTTTACGAACTTGGTTTAGGTAAAAAGGTTATCGGTGTATCTACTGTAGATGACTACCCAAAGTCAGTAAAAGATAAAAAACAATTCGACGCTATGAAGTTAAACAAAGAGGCGTTATTAAAGGCTAACCCTGACTTGATTCTAGCGCATGAATCACAGAAATCTACTGCTGGTGATGTATTGAAATCATTGTCAAAGAGCGGTGTTAAAGTTGTTTATGTTAAAGACGCACAATCAATATCTGAAATGTATGATACCTTCAAACAAATCGGGAAAGTAACCGGAAAAGAGAATCAAGCAAATGCATTGGTAAAGGAAACGAAGCAAAATATTAAAAAGATTAAAGATTCTGTACCAAAGGATGCTAAATCACAAAAAGTCTTTATGGAAGTTTCGTCAGAACCTGAGATTTATACATCAGGAAATCATACGTTCTTCAATGATATGCTAAAAACACTACATGCGAAAAATAGTTTTGAGGATGTAAATGGCTGGCAAAAGGTTAGTAAAGAAGACATAATTAAAAAGAATCCAGATATAATGATTTCAACAATGGGAGAAACAGAAAAAACTTATGCCAAAAAGGTGAAACAACGAGGCGGTTTTGATAAGATTAACGCAGTGAAAAACGATAAATTAAAGGCGGTCAATGGAGACGAAATTTCTAGACCAGGGCCACGATTAGACGATGGTTTAAAGGAATTGAAAGAAGCAATCTACAATAAATAATATATTTGATACAGTAGTTTCTGATTTGTAATTTGGAAGCTGCTGTATTTTTTATAAGTCATCAATTGTACATTATTATAGATATTAAGCGTGTGCTTTATCTATTTATCAACATCATAGAAACGATTATTTATAGTCTTGGTTAACTGAAAATGGATCTTGTGGTTGCAATCAAAAAATGATATTTATAATTAATCATAGAGATAAATAACAACAGATGATAAGGTTAATTTGATAAAACAAACTGAAAGCGTGGCAACAATTATGAAATATTATAAAATTGTGATGATATGGATGTTTATGTTATGTCTCACTATCACACTGAGTTTGTTGTGGGGCTTAACCTCGATTAACCATAGTCTTACACAAACGATTTTATTAGAAGTTCGGATACCTAGAATGTTAGAAGCCGTTCTTGCAGGTATAGGCTTAACAATCGCAGGACATATGTTCCAAACGTTATTAAATAACCCACTTGCGGATAGTTATACGTTAGGTTTAGCAAGTGGTGCAACATTGGGGTCAGGTTTCGCAGTGGCGTTAGGAATGTCATTGATTTGGATACCTTTAATGTCAATAATCAGTAGTTTAATAACATTAGCAATCGTACTTAGCTTAACGGCCGTAATGTCGCGAGGATATCCGGTACGCACATTAATATTATCGGGTATTATGATTGGAGCATTGTTTAATGCATTACTGTATTTATTAATTGAATTTAACCCTAAAAAGTTAAATAGCATTGTCAATTATATGTTCGGTGGCTTTGCATCAGCAGAATATTATAAAGTAATCTATATTGCTATTGTTTTGGTGATAGCTATTAGTATATTATTAAGTATGATTTCAAGTATAAAAATATTACAACTAGGAGAGTTGAGGGCGCAATCACTTGGTTTACATGTACGTTTAGTAACATATAGTGTATTGATTCTCGCTTCAATTGTGACTGCCGTTATTGTGGCATATGTTGGTGTGATAGGCTTTATTGGTATGGTCATTCCCCAACTAGTGCGTCGCCATTATAAACAGTTTAATTTAGGACAACATTTTATGTTAAACATGCTAATTGGTGGCACGGTTATGGTTATTGCCGATTGGCTAGGGAGTATTGTTATTAATCCTTATCAAATACCAGCTAGTATTGTCCTTGCATTACTTGGTATTCCAGTGTTGTTTTACATTATGGTAACTGAGCCACGCTTGAACGAGTAATTATGTGAAAATGGGGTACTTGGCAAACAAAAAGATAATTAATTAAATGAATGATCAATTTTATGAAATGTTTGAATTAAAGAGGGTATGAAAATGGATTTAACAGAAATAAAAGCAATCGTATTTGATTTGGAAGGGACACTCTTAGATAGAAAAAAATCAAGAGATAAATTTATAGAAGAACAATATGAACGATTTCATGATTATCTCGTACGCATTCAACTTGCCGATTTTCGTAAAAAATTTATCGAACTGGATGATGACGAAGACCATGATAAGCCAGAGCTTTATAAGGCATTAATTAAAGACTTTCATGTCGACCGACTCACTTGGAAAGATTTGTTTAATGACTTTGAAATGCACTTCTATCGTTATGTATTTCCATATTATGATACGTTGTATACGTTAGAAAAATTATCGAATTATGGTTATTTAACTGGAGTCATTGCAAATGGAAAGTCAAAAATTAAACAATTTAGACTCCATGCCTTAGGTATTGAGGATGCGATAAACTATTTGACGACCTCTGAGACAGTAGGTTATAGAAAGCCACATCCTAAAATTTTTGAAAGTATATTAGAACAGTTAGGTACAAAGCCTGAAGAAACCATGTATGTAGGCGATGATCCTTTAAATGATGTTGCACCAGCACGTGCTATGGGTATGGTCAGTGTATGGTTTAAAGAAGAAGATGCAGAGTTAGAACCTTTACCTGAAGAAGTTGACTATACAATTACGACATTAGAAGAATTATTGTCTATTTTGCCTATTGGAAAGAAGGGGAATTAGAAAATGAAATTATTTAAAACAAATGATGGCGTAGCATTAAACTATAGTTCTAGTGGTGAAGGTAAAGTCATTGTGATGTTGCATACATCATTTGATAATTTATCTGTGTTTCATCCGATTGAAGATAAATTTAATTCAGATTATCAAGTCATTTTAGTAGATTTACGTGGTCATGGCTATTCAGATAAACCATTAGATATTGCTTTTACAGATTATATTGAAGATATTAAAGCATTATTAGATTATTTATATGTGGATCAATGCGCGTTGATAGGACACGAGATGGGAGCGTCGATTGCGGTTGGATTTGCAGCCGAGCATCCAGAAATGGTTAGTGCATTAACATTAGTTAATCCAACATTACTCAATGATATGGATCCATCAGAACGTTTATTTAAAAAATACGCCTATAAGATTCGCAGTTGGGATAAAGATGAACAACAAAAATTCTTTGCAAAGCATTTATATCATTCAAAATTTAAAGTTAAAAAGTTTTTAAAGCAAGTTGAAAATACCAATGATATGGCTACAAAAGCAGAATTATCAGCAGTACGACATTCATTTAATGATAATAATATTATGTATTATTTAGATAAAATGGATGTCCCGACACAAATAATAGTCGGAAAACATGGTGAAAGAACGACGGTACTAGAAGCTAAAGAGGTTAGTGATATGATTGCAGGTTCTGTGTTTGAAGTATTTGCTGAATCAGGTCTTTATCCATTCATTGAGGAGAAAGCTAAATTTATAACTGAGGTAAAATCATTTGTAAAAAAGAATTACCATTGTGTGAGATAAATGATACGATAGGTGTAGAATGTAGTGTTTTCTAGTGCTTCCGAATTACAAAAATAATTTCTCTGTAATAATATTGTAACATTACTGTTAATTTAGTAATGTTTATAGTACAATAAAAATACGGAAAACGTAATAAAGGAGAGAAATGCTATGAAAAAGATATTAGTAGCGGCATTAGTTTCAGGTTTGGCGTTTTCTGGGGTAAGTGCAGGAAGTGCGTCAGCAGCTTCTGGTAACACTATCCAAAATGTTAAACAATTACAACAAGGAGATACAACTTTAGAAGGTGCTAAACTAGGTGACTCAATTCAAACTGTATTAAAGAACAATAGCAAACCGATTTATTCACATAGTACTGACAATAAAGAACATTATTACGAGTTCAAACTTGATGATGGTGTATTAGTTGTAACGGCAAATGGTAAGAAGAATCAAGGTGAAATCACACGTATTTCAATGAGTTATAACGATACTTCTGGTCCAACATATAAAGCTGTAAAGAACGAAGTAAGTAGTAGTGCCATTACGCGTGAACATTACAATAATGTAACTGGTAACTTTGGATACGTTCAAGATAATGACGTATCTTACCAATTCAGTTCTTCATCTCCAAGTGATAAGAACATTAAATTATATCGAATTGATATTAGTGAATAATATATTTTAATGTTTAAAGTTATAGAATAACCGGCAAGTGTGTATTTGATGCTTGTCGGTTATTTAATTGTTAAAATGTATTAATATGAGAGATAATATATTAAAAGTGTATTAGAATAAGCAAGCGTCATAGAAATATGAACTGTTAAGCAACTGTTAAAATTTACTAAAGGAGTATTTCATGCGAGTTAATGACAAAGTATTATTAGAAAACATAAATGATTACTTCACTCATAAAGGTCTATCTCCAAATCTCATTGACGATATCAAAGATAAATTAAAAAGGGATTTTCATAAATCAGAAGCTCAAGATCAAGATTATATTGAGTATAGAAGTAAGTCGCCAGCAGAAATTATCTTAACAATCCAACGAAATTTATTTACATTACAGTTAAATCCAATCGTATTTTTTATTGTGAATTTTATTTTACTTTCATACTTATATGATAAACATTATGTGACTTTCCAAGCTGCTTCAGGTTTATCCATCTTTTACTGTCTAGTCATCTTACCAATATCTATCTTTATTTATTTAAGAATTGGTTGGAAGAACTATCTATATAGCAATAAATTTGAACGGATAATCGGAATTGGTATAGCAGGTATTTCATTTTTCTTAGTTATTGTACATGCACTAGATTTAAACTTAGGTATTGTGGCAGTATCAATGTATGCCCACCAATTTATGTTTTTTGTAGGAATCATATTTAGTATTTGTGGTATATATTTTAGACGATTAGAATTTACTGGTATAGGCTTATTATTTTGTCAAAAAACCATTGATGCAATGATAAGTAGTGCAAGCATTGCACAAATAGCTTCAATAGTTATCTGGGTATTATTATTAATAGTAATTATTTATTATACGATTCGTATATCATCTAGAAATTGAATTATCGTAAAGGTTAAGAAAGGCCTCTTTAAGGTGTCAGTGTATAAAGACACAAATAGCTTAAAGAGGCTTTTTTATGCACTTTAATAACTATAGAATTGTAGAAAAATACAATATTATTAATTGGAAATGTAGCGTAGAGCACAGCAAATTCGGGTATATTACATTTGTAAAGGGAGGTGACCCATGATGAAAAAAATAGAGACGAGTTTTAACACCGAGATTGCATACATCCGTGAGGGTCGTGGTTTTCCTGTTATCTTAATTCATGGACTAGATAGTAATATGGCATCATTGTATAGTCTGAAAGATGAATTGAAAGATAAATATGATGTCATTGTTTATGATGTGAGAGGTCATGGCAAATCATCTAAACCAACTTCATTTCACTTAGATGATCATGTTGAGGATTTAAAATGTTTGATGGACAAGCTAGAAATAAATTCAGCGCATCTCATAGGGCATGATATGGGAGGCGTCATCGCCAAACAATTTACTAATAAATATGAATGCAAAGTTAGATCTTTGACATTAATTGCGTCTAATTTAATACAAAGTGTACATGGATTAAACAAATTAATGGTCGAACATCAAGACGAAATAGAAGGTTTTGATAAGTCAGAGGCTTTGATCATCTTATTCCCGTATTTATACAAAAAGCAAGAAAAAGCGAAAAAATGGTTTCAAAATCAATTGATTTATAGCAGGCAGTCACCTGAAGCAAGTGCTATAGCTACAAGAGCTTTATTGAACTTCCCAGTACTAAATGAAGAAATTATTATTCAAAAAGTAAATGTACCAACTTTAATTGTTAATGGTATATATGATCCTTTAGTAGAAATGGAAAATTTTGAACAATATCGTGGGGCATTTAAATCATTAAAAACTTTCAAATTTGAACAATCTGGACATGCACCGCACATAGAGGAACCTAACCATTTTCTAAATGTGTATTTAAATTTTGTTGGCTCACTAGAATTTCAAAAATAAAGTCTTATTAACTTAATAATAGAAATAGTACTTACTTTTTAAAGTGAAAGTAGGAATGAATAATTAAAATAATTAGGTGTTAAATGTAAAGAGGGCTAAACCATGTTGAATGGATTGGCTCTCTTTTAAATTTTTTGAAGTATTTTGATGGCAATCATATGGAATTAATGTCAATTGAAGGACAAGATTGAATTAGTGTACTAGGGAAGTAAGGTAGTATTATAAATAAAAAACCAGTAAATGACTGTAAAATCATTTACTGGTTTTTTGGGGTTTATGTCCGAAGCGATTTATACTTCGTTGTCGTCGTTAGCTTCTTTAATACGTTGGTTTACACGTGATAATAATTCGTTAATTTTTTTACGTTGTTTAGTGTTAACTAAAATTAAAACAGTTCTTTCATCGTGTTCGTTACGCTTTTTATCAAAATAATCTTCTTGTGATAAGTTTTTAACTGCTTTAACAACTTGTGGTTGTTTATAGTTTAAGTGATTGATAATATCTTTTAAATAATATTCTTCACTTTCATGCTCACTAATATATGTTAATACAGCGAATTCCTCAAAACTTACTGAGAATTCCTTCTTGATAATACCTTTTAATTTATCAGCATATGTTACCATTGCCAATAATTCAAAACAATCATTGATTTTTGTGATAGCCATCCTAATTTCCTCCCTAGTTTTAAATGCCCAATTTAGTATACATATTAAATTTGTTTTTGTATAATTATCTGTCTTAATTCAAAGTTAAATTCAAAGGGTTATCATAATTTATTGCTTTATTATATTTGGATAATATATAATAAACCCTCTTTTATTTAGTTTATTATAACTAAATAAAAATAGAAAGTAAACAAAAATCTGTTTAAGCGTTACGTTAATGTTTTCTGTTATTAATACAATTATTTCCAAACCATTAGTGTAAATTAAATTTATTCTGTTATATTTCAATTTATCGTCATTTGATAAATTTGAAACAAAAATAATTTAAATTTTATAATGCTAATCAATTATAATGTACACATCTGAAATTTAGACCGCATTGTGCCAATAATTCAAAAGAAAACCAATGAATTTACTATTGAAAAAGTTTATACATAATTTTTATTACCCATATTTCCTTAAATAATAACCCGTTTAATAAATTTTTTAATTCTTCGATTTATAACAAGTTGCTCATTACATATTGTTATTTTTTAAATTTTAATTATTATAATTAAGAAAATACCCTTTAATATGCTAACGCAAAGGAGGAGTTTTGGGAAGTAAATATATACCAAATTCCTAAAGTTTTTATGTAATATAACCCTAAAAATATAAAAGTACAATTAATTTTGTGGAGGCTATTTCGATACCAAATAAGTGGTTTATAAATTGTGAACATATTTGATAAATATTTAGTTTATAAATAAGTTATGTTGCTATGTATATGTAGTTTAGTTCAAATGCCACAACTGAAGGTTAGTGGATATTAGACAAAATAAAGCAGCCTACAACACGATGATTTAATATGTGTTGTAGGCTGCTAGTTGTTTACATATGATTAAGTATTAGAAAAGACGTAACAATATAATACCTATCATAATTGAGACAATACCAATAACTTTGCGAGGTGTTATTCTATTTTTATTTGTTCCAAGTAAGCCAAAGTGATCGATAATAATACCCATTAACATTTGACCGAGCATACCAATAATTGTAGTTAATGCTGCACCTAAATGGGGCATAAGTATGATATTCGTTGTTACAAAGATGACACCTAATGTACCGCCAATAAAATATAATGGTTTCAATTTACCTTGTTTATTGTCATATGTAGTTAATTTTAAGCTTCGGTTAAAGATTAACGTAAGAATGAACAGTACAATAGTTCCAACTGTAAATGATACAAGGGCTGCCATTACTGAAGAGTGAATTTGTTGTCCTAGTGCGCTGTTAATTGCAGTTTGTATTGGTGGACAAAATCCAAAAATAAAGCCAACGATAATCCAAATATAAAATGTAGGATGTGTTTTACTTGTATTATTGGTATTCCGAACGTAGTTCATTAAAATAATTCCGAATATCAATAATATTACACCTAATACTTTAAATAGTGTGAAAGGTTCATGTTCTGCACCAAACCAACCAAATGTATCGATAAGGACACCCATTATGATTTGTCCTGCTACAGTCATCACAACAGTTAATGAAGCGCCTAACCGTGGTAATAAAACTAAGTTTCCAGTGAGGAAGATGACCCCTAACATACCACCCACATACCAAACATAACTTAGAGATTGATTATCGTAAAAAGCTAAAGTGAAAACGTGTGGATTCACAATAAGGTTGATAATAATTAAAAAGATTGTGCCAGTACCAAAAGAGATAGTAGATGCATAAAATGAAGATTTAGTGTAAATGCTGAGTCTTGAGTTAATAGAAGTTTGAAATGGGACCACCATTCCAGCTATAATTCCGACGATATATAAAAGAAACATAAAACCACTCTTTCTTATAAAGTTATCTTTATCATTATATAGCAAAGTAGTTAGAATTCATATCTTTATATTTCAGATAAGAATTATATAATTTATCACTACATTCATGTACACAATACAAAAAATGTTATAGAATGGCGTTAGTTATTTTTTATGTTTTAAACAACTGATAAATATAAAGTTATCAATTAGTAAAGTAATGTAACCAAAAACTTCATATATTTATCATGATTGAGATTAGTGGAATTGGTGGAAAATTATATTGAAACAATTATCTATTATTCGTCTGTTAGACGAAGAAACTTTTTTTGTTGATGCTGGTATTAATGACGGGATTAAGCAGCAACAATTTATAGAAGTACTAAATCCCAAACGCTCATATAAAAACTTAGCTCAAGTTATTGATGTTTTTGATCAGTATACGCTTTGTAAAAAACTAGGAAAGAAAAAAATCTTTTTTGGTGATACTGTTAGACTGAGACCTATAAATAATAATAGTGAAGCACCTGTAGATGAAAGTTTATAAAAATATAAATATTAATAGTTAAAAAAATATAGCGTAGTAAAAATTGCCGCATATGCATTGATATAGCACTGTTATATTTTAGAATAAATAAGCCACTTTGATATGGAGGATACATTAAATATTCCTTTAGTCAAAGTGGTTTTTTGTGGTTATAGCAAGGAAAGGTACCGATGAAAGGATCAATGGCGTTATGTTTTTTATATAATTGAAGAACTAGGTACTTTATAGTTAAGTTATATAGCGTTCGGTAGCTGCTTTGTTAATAAAAAATGGCTAAGTAGTTTATCTTGTCTATTCATTAATATATAACATCATATATTTCAATTTATACTATATTAAATGTTGGGTTGATTATTAACAAGATGATGCATCCTACTTAGCCACTTATTACCTATAATATGCTATAACTTATTATATTTTTGTGTAGTATTGATAACGATTAATTATCAAAAATAACTTTAGTTGTTTTGTCGATGATATGTGCTGAAGCCACTTTAGTTGGGATACCTGCTTTAGGACGAAGTAAGTCCAAATCGAGTATCTTTTTCATGCCTTCTTTAACTGCAGATTCGTTAACAAAACGTTCGATATTAGGTAACTGAATCTTTATCGCTTTATTTACAGCGTCGTTAAATACCAATTCTAATGTTTGTGTCATTGCTTGTAACCTCCTTATTTAATTGCTTCTGTTTTAATAACTTCGAGTGAATCGAAACGTTCCCCAGTGATTTGTTCGATAATCGTTTTAAAGGCTAATAATTGTTCGTTGGTTGCAGCAGTATTTAAATTTGAAAAGTGCCGTTTAACAATCTTAGCTTTGCCATCTTTATCGTACAAAGTGCGTGCCATGTTTAGAGCTAATTGGTTTATATTGTTCATGGTTGTGAACCTCCTTTCACTCTATATATCGAACTGTCACAGGGAATTGGTCAAAATTTTTTCAAAAAATTAAGTAAAAAAACTTTAATGTTACTTAAATATCATATATCATTAAATATGAAACATTTATTAGTGATAGAGGTGGCTATATGAATCAAGTTGATCCGATAAGGGATATTAAAGAGATAAAGGCAATGTATGAAGTGTTAAAGCGCAAATCAGATAGAGATTACTTACTGTTTAAATTTGCAATCCATACAGGAATTAAACTATCGGCATTGTTAAATCTGAGTGTGGCAGATGTAAGAAGTGAGCAGGAGGATATAAAAATGTATTGGTTAGAAGACCATGCACCAAATATCCATATCCGTTTACCTGAAGTGCTTAGACGAGAATTATCGCACTATATTGAAACACATCATATACAAGATGATGAATTATTATTTCAATCTAATAGAACACTGAAAGGTTTATCGAGACAACAGGCGTATCGAATTATTCATGCAGCAGCAGATGAGTTAGGCATGTTGCATATTGGATTGACAACGCTACGAAAGACATTTGCTTATCATGCTTATCAATCAGGTATTTCTATTTCAATTATTCAAAAATATTTAGGTCATCAAACGACCTTTGAGACAATGAAATTTATCGGTATATCGACTAAGAAAAGCAATACCACGATCGCATTAACTTTATAAATAGAGATGAAGGAGGGACCGTATGAGTTTAGTTATTCTATTCAGTGTATTAATTGTGCTGATGATATTGTTGTTATTTACATACACGCACCAGAAGTTACAAAATGTATCTGGCACAATTGTAATGATAGCACCGATTGTTTCAGCATTATATTTTTTATGGCAAATTCCGAGTGTATTTGCTGGGCATTATGTAGCGATTAGGTTACCATGGTTGCCATCTTTAGATATCAATATTGACTTTAGATTAGATGGCTTAAGTCTATTCTTCAGTTTGTTAATATCACTAATTGGAGTGGCAGTATTTTATTATGCTACACGCTATATGTCTAAAGATCATGATGATTTACCCCGTTTTTATATATATTTATTATTATTCATGATTAGTATGTTGGGTGTAGTTACTGCAAATAATACTATTTTACTGTATGTATTTTGGGAATTAACAAGTGTTTCTTCATTCTTGCTTATCGCATATTGGTATGGTAACCGAGATAGTCAATTTGGCGCATTACAATCATTTATGATTACGGTGCTCGGTGGTTTGGCAATGCTGACAGGTTTCATAATGATATATACCGTTACGGGTTCAAATACCATTACTGACATAATTAATGATAGTCATAGCATTGCAAATAGTCCGTTATTTATACCGATTATTATTATGTTATTGATTGGAGCTTTTACAAAATCTGCGCAGTTTCCATTTCATATTTGGCTACCTAAAGCTATGGTAGCACCAACACCGGTGAGTGCATATCTACATTCTGCCACAATGGTTAAAGCAGGTATTTTCTTGCTATTTAGATTTACGCCTATTTTAGGATTAAGTGATTTTTATATTTATTGTGTAACATTTGTAGGATTAATCACCATGATTTTTGGTGCGATTAATGCTATACGTCAGTTCGACTTAAAGGGTATCTTGGCATATTCTACAATTAGTCAACTCGGTATGATTGTTTCAATGGTAGGTATTGGTGGAGGTGTTGTTCAACAGCCCACTGGCGAAATGGCAAAGGTATATAGTTTAGTGTTATTTGGCGCGTTATTTCACTTGATGAATCACGCATTGTACAAAGGCGCATTGTTTATGGGTGTAGGTATTATTGATCATGAGACAGGTACGCGTGATATACGAAAGCTTTCAGGTTTGCGTAAGGTATTACCAATTACACACGTAGTGATGTTAGTTTCGGCTTTAGCAATGGGAGGGATACCATTTTTAAATGGTTTCCTCAGTAAGGAAATGTTTTTTGAAGGGTTAGTTAGCGCACACGAATTAACTCAATTTAATATATGGCTTACATTATTGTTAGATGCAGTTGGTGTTGTGGCAAGTATATTTACTTTGATTTATGCGGTTTACATGATTAAAGAAGTGTTCTGGGGAGATTACTCCAAGGCTCGGTTACCTAAACAACATGTTCATGAGCCATTCTTATTTACAGTACCCTCATTAATTATGATGCTCTTATTGCCTATTATCTTTTTCGTACCAAATTTATTTGCGCACTACATTATATTACCTGCATTTAGAAATATTTCAATTGGTAGTAAAGCAGATCAATTGGCGCCACATATTTCTCAATGGCATGGTGTGAATTTGCCGTTAATTTTAAGCGTAATTGTATTTATAGTAGGTATTACAGCGGCATTGAAGATTGATTGGAAAAAGCACACACAGCAAATTAAAGCAACATCTATATCTGACATGTACTTAGGTACATATAAACAATTTGAATATTATTCAGGATATAGTATTCGCTCGTTGATGAACAATAGATTAAATCACTATATCACGATTACATTAATTATCTTTATTATGATTGTTACGTATGGCATTATTCAGGCAGGATTTCCTAAGGTACATCAAATTCATGTCAGTGAGTTTGGTCCATTAGAGGTTATTACACTTATCGTAGTTTTTGTACTAGGTATTGCTTTGACATTTATCAGGCAGCGACTAACGATGGTTATCCTAAATGGTATTATTGGTTATTGTGTAACGATATTCTTTATCTTAATGAAGGCACCAGATTTAGCGTTGACACAATTAGTGGTTGAGACGATTACTACAATTCTATTTATTGTGAGCTTTTCAAGGTTGCCTAACGTACCTAGAACGAAAGTTCATAAGAAGCGTGAAGCTGTCAAAATCGTCGTATCATTATTAATGGCGATTATTGTAGTTACATTAGTGTTTATTGCACAACAAAGTAACGCGATGCCTACGATTTCAACATTTTATCATGATGCGTATAAACTGACAGGTGGCAAAAATATTGTTAATGCTATACTCGGAGACTTTAGAGCGCTTGATACATTATTTGAAGGTCTCGTATTAATTATCGCTGGTTTAGGCATTTATACATTACTTAACTTTAAAGATCGGAGGGGACAAGATGAAAGAGAATGATGTGGTATTACGTACAGTCACGAAAATTGTAGTCTTTATCTTATTAACATTTGGGTTCTATCTGTTTTTAGCAGGTCATAATAATCCAGGTGGTGGCTTTATTGGTGGCTTGATTTTTAGTTCGGCATTCTTATTGATGTTCCTAGCGTTCGATGTTAAGCAAGTATTAGTATCATTACCGATAGATTTTAGAATATTGATGATAATTGGTTCATTAGTGTCATTTACGATGGCGATTATACCCATGTTTTTTGGTAAACCGTTCCTTTACCAAGCTGAGGCATACGTGACGTTACCTATTTTAGGAGAGGTACATCTAACGACAATTACTGTATTTGAAGCGGGGATTGTGTTAGCAGTAGTCGGTGTTGTGGTCACTGTTATGTTATCTATTAGTGGTGGTCGCTCATGAATCTTATCTTACTATTAGTGATTGGCTTTTTAATATTTATTGGAACGTATATGATATTATCAGTCAATTTAATCAGAATTGTAATCGGAATTTCAATCTACACACATGCTGGTAACTTAATCATTATGAGTATGGGTAAATATGGCAAAGATATGGTAGAGCCGTTAATCGGTGATGGTAGTAAAGCGTTCGTTGATCCATTATTGCAAGCTATTGTGTTGACGGCCATAGTTATTGGCTTCGCGATGACAGCCTTTCTCTTAGTACTCGTGTATAGAACATATCGAGTAACGAAAGAAGATGAAATAGATGTACTGAGAGGAGATGATGACAACGATGAGTAATTTACTAATATTCCCATTATTGTTACCAGCTGTATGTGCATTATTACTGGTATTTATACGTACACAAAGTAGATTGTCACGCATCTTCTCAATTGGAACGATGGCATTAACGACAATTATTTCATTGATGTTGCTAATTTCAGTAATGGTACATGGCCCAATTAAATTAGATTTTGGTGGTTGGCAGGCCCCATTTGGTATTCAATTTGTTGGCGATTCATTAAGCTTATTAATGGTTACTGTTTCGAGCTTTGTTGTAACGCTTATTATGGCTTATGGATTTGGTAGAGCAGAAAAAAGAGCAATTCGTTATTATTTACCTAGTTTTATTTTATTTTTAACTGTTGGCGTTATCGGTTCTTTTTTAACTGCTGATTTATTTAATGTTTATGTGATGTTTGAAGTTATGCTGTTAGCATCCTTTGTATTGATAACACTTGGACAATCGGTTGAGCAATTACGTGCAGCAATTATATATGTCGTATTGAATATTATTGGCTCTTGGTTACTCTTAATTGGTATTGGTATGCTTTATAAGTTAACGGGGACATTAAATTTTGCGCTTGTTGCATCAAGATTGGAAACGATGAAAGATGAGAGTTCAATCGTTATTATTTCAATGGTATTTTTAGTTGCATTTGGTGCTAAGGCAGCATTGGTATTATTTATGTGGTTACCTAAGGCTTATGCAGTATTAAATACGGAACTTGCAGCATTGTTTGCTTCGCTGATGACTAAGGTTGGGGCGTATGCGTTAATTCGTTTCTTTACGTTAATCTTCGATGAACATGAGTCGATTACGCATCCATTATTCGTATTTTTAGCGTGCATTACGATGATTATTGGTGCATTCGGTGTGTTGGCTTATAGAGATATTAAAAAGATAGCAGCATATCAAGTTATCTTATCAATTGGCTTTATTATTTTTGGTTTAGGTACACAGACCTTTGCAGGTGTGAATGGTGCAATATTTTATCTCGCAAATGATATTGTAGTTAAAACATTACTCTTCTTTATTATAGGTAGTCTTGTTTATATTACAGGTTATCGTCACTATAAATATTTAACAGGTTTAGCGAAGAAACAGCCATTCTTCGGTGTCGCGTTTATTGTTATGATATTAGCAATTGGTGGTGTGCCTCCATTTAGTGGTTTTCCAGGTAAATTGTTTATTTTTAAAGGTGCAATAGAAAATGGGAATTACATTGGTTTAACATTGATGATATTAACGAGTCTCATAGCTATGTTTAGCTTATTTAGAGTATTTTTTACAATGTATCTCGGTAACGATAAAACAGGTGAAGAAGTGGAATTTAAAGAGATTCCAGGTTATAGAAAGGGATTGATTGGCATATTAGTGGCCGTAGTGTTAGCTATGGGTATCGCGGCACCTGTGATTTTCCAAGTCACAGAAAATGCTACACATTTAAACATGGACGATGGTCATTACGAAAAATCAGTTAACCCTAACCTTAAAAAGGAGGTTGAAAAATGAGACAAGTCGTACTAAATATTGTTATCGCCTTTTTATGGGTACTATTTCAAGACGAAGAATCATTTAAGATTTCAACTTTCTTTGCAGGTTATCTCATTGGATTAATCGTTATATATATTTTACATCGCTTTTTCGGACAACAATTCTACTTGAGAAAAGTATGGGTTGCTATTAAATTTTTAGCAGTGTATTTATATCAATTAATCACATCGAGTATGACAACAATTAACTATATATTATTTAAAACAAAAGAAATGAATCCAGGTTTAGTTACGTACGAAACAAAGTTAGCTAGTGATTGGGAAGTTTCCTTCTTAACAATTCTAATTATCATTACACCTGGTTCCACGGTGATTAGAATTTCTAAGAAGAAACAAAAGTTCTTTATTCATGCGATAGATGTTTCTGAAAAAGAAAAGAAAAAATTATTAAAAAGTATCCAGCAGTACGAGGGGCTTATCTTGGAGGTGACAGAATGATCAATACACTTATAAACTTTTTTATAACGAGTTCACTTATTATATTTGGTATTGCACTGTTACTTACCTTATTCAGAATTATTAAGGGACCAACCACTGCAGATAGAGTTGTGGCATTTGATACGGCTAGTGCCATCTTGATGTCTGTAGTGGGTGTACTGAGTATTATATTTGGAACGTTTTCATTCTTAGATTCGATTTTACTTATAGCTATTATTTCATTTGTAAGCTCAGTCTCTATTTCTAGATTTATAGAAGGGGGTCATGTGTTTAATGCAAATAACAAGCGAAATTATTAACTTAATTGCCGCCTTTATGATGTTTCTAGGAAGTATTATCGCACTTATCAGTGCAATAGGTTTAATTAAGTTCCAAGATGTATTCTTACGTAGTCATGCTTCAACTAAAAGTTCAACATTGTCTGTACTCTTAACACTTGTTGGAGTCATTATATATTTTATCTCGTCACAAGGTTATCTCAGTGTTAGGATGATACTTGCACTTGTATTTATTAATTTGACTGCGCCAGTAGGTGGTCACTTAATTTCACGTGCGGCATATCGTACTGGAGCTTATATGTATAGGAAAAGTGATGCACCTAGACAGTCGAGTATATTATTAAGTGGTAGTGAGAATAATACCTTTGAACAACTAAAAAAACGTGCAGAAGCACGAGAAGCAAAAAGACGTAAAACTTATGAACAGGAACATGATTTTTAATCATATAATGTGTGATTCACGAGAGACAGGGCTAAACCATGATAGTGGGCTAGCTCTGTTTTTTACGTCTATATTTATATGAAATGGTCAATTTGAAATTTAGATATGGGTATTGAGAGCATTGTGTTGATTAACTGTGGATTATATTTAGGATAAAATGTTTAACAATATATTGATCGATACGCAGTTTATTTTATATATAGTTAAATAGTATTGTCATATATCTTTGTAAGTAGACTAATTTTAAAAGATTAAATCGCTTTGTAAAGGAAATATTACAAAATGAGTGCAATACATTTAAGCAATGAGCAAAAAAATGATAAAATAATATATATTTGTAATTGTGTTAATTTTGAAAATATTAATCACAAGGTGAATCAAGAAGCGCTTATTCATCGGTTATTAACTATGAATAATACATGTAATTAATTCACGGGAAAATTGATTTTATGTTTCAACCTCAACAATTATGAACAGTAAATCTCAAATAGAAAAGAGGTGAAACCTTGCAAATATTTGAAACGATACTTATCTTTTTAGCACTTGTTATCGCTAGTTCATTTGTACATACATTTCTTCCAAAGGTACCACTTGCCTTCATTCAAATCATTTTGGGAATGCTTTTATATGTCACACCGATACCAGTAGAATTTCAATTTGACACGGAACTGTTTATGGTTGCATTAATTGCACCATTGCTATTTGTGGAAGGGGTTAAGGTTTCAAGGGTGCACTTGAGACGTTATATTAAACCCGTACTGATGATGGCATTAGGTTTAGTAGTTACAACGGTAATCGTAGTAGGTTTATTTATCCACTGGATTTGGCCGGATTTACCTATGGCGGCAGCATTCGCACTAGCAGCTATCTTATGTCCTACTGATGCCGTAGCTGTACAAGCTATTACAAATGGGAAAGTCTTACCGAAGGGGTCTATGACAATTTTAGAAGGTGAATCTTTGTTAAATGATGCAGCGGGTATCATATCTTTTAAAATTGCTGTAGCAGCACTAGTTACGGGTGCATTTTCTGTTACTAATGCAATTGCTCAATTTTTAATTTCTTCCATTGGTGGATTTATTGTCGGAATCATTATCGGTGTTGCATTAGTACGATTTAGAGTTACACTCACACGACGTGGTATTGAAAATATCAACATGTTTACATTTATTCAACTTGTCACACCATTTGTAACTTATTTGGTTGCCGAAATGTTCCACGCTTCAGGTATTATTGCAGCAGTTGTAGCAGGTCTCGTTCATGGTTTTGAAAGAGATAGAATTGCACAAGCACGTACGCGTTTACAAATGAGTTATAACCATACATGGAATATCTTAGGTTATGCATTAAATGGATTTGTGTTTACTATCTTAGGATTTTTAGTACCAGAAGTTGTCGGAAGAATTATAGAAAATGAACCGCATAACTTGGTATTTTTAATCGTGGTGACGTTCTTAGTCGCATTAGCGATTTATCTGTTTAGATTTTTATGGGTGTTCGTGTTATATCCTTATTTTTATTTACCAGTTAGTCCCTTCCAAAAAATGATTTCCTATAATCAAGATGAAGAAAAATCTACAGAAGCACCGCCTAAGCGTAGTATGTATGCCTTTATTATGACGTTATGTGGTGTACATGGAACCATTTCATTAGCAATCGCACTGACATTACCGTACATGTTGGCGAATCACCATTCATTTGCGTTTAGAGATGATTTATTATTTGTAGCATCTGGAATGGTCTTAATTAGTTTAATTGTGGCCCAATTGATATTGCCATTTGCAACACCAAATGCGGAATCGCCTAAGATTAAAGGTATGAACTTTAAACAGGCCCGTGTATTTATTTTAGAAAAGGTAATAGATAGTTTAAATCAAATGTCTACGGTGGATTCAAGCTTCCAGTATGGTAATGTAATCAAGGATTATCACGATAAACTTGCCTTTATTAGAACGGTAGAAAATGAAGATGAAAATACAAAAGAACTACAAAGATTACAAAAAATTGCATTCGACGTAGAGAATGAAACATTGAATGGGTTAGTAGAAAATGGAGACATCACTACCAATGTTTTAGACAACTATATGCGCTACTCCGAACGTACACAAGTTTATAAACAAGCTTCATTAATACAACGTATTAAAGTGGAGTTGAGAGCGATGATTTTAAAACGTCGAATCAAAAACAAAGTTAAAACGAATGCTGCATCATCACTATCAGTTGTAGACAATTTAAGAGAAATTTCTAATGTGATGAGAACAGTACATTATAGAGTCGTTAGTAGATTAGCAAAGGAAACGACAGAGGATAATAAATTAGAAGTAGGTATGGTATGTGATAGTTATTTACTACGAACTGATAACTTAACACCATCGAACTTCTTTAATCCTAAAAATGAAAACTCAATAACTAAAATTAAGTTAGTTGCTTTGAAGGAACAACGCCGAATTCTAAATCAATTAATTGAAGAAGAAGAAGTAAGTGAAGCGACAGCATTAAAAATTAGGGAAGCGATAAACTATGACGAAATGATCATCGTAGATAGTTTAACAGATTAATAATAAAAAGAGACAAGATTGACGCTTGTATAATGGTACGCACTTAGCTATCTATACATGACTACAATCCTGTCTCTTTTATTTTTATATTTAAAATACATAAAAAAATGAAGCCTATCTACTCAATTAAATGAGATAGGCTTCAAGTGATTTTTTTCTAGGTGTGTAACCTAGCTGCTACATGTCATAAATGGGGGGAGGAGCCTACCATTTATGATTTTTGGGAGATTATTTAAGGCTTGAATACCACCATACCGTACGTTTTTAGGAGGGTAACGTACGGTATGGGACTATTCACCTCAATGAGGTTAATAGCCCAAATCTATGATTACTTCATGCTACCATGGATTGTTTCGATATTTTCTTTCATCATATTATAATAAGAATCACCTTTAGATCCTTTTTTACCGATAGAATCTGTGAATACTTCACCGTAGATATCGCGGCCAGTTTCTTCACTTAAGCTTTCCATACTCTTATGATCTACACTAGTTTCAACTAGTAAATGTTTAAGGTTATTCTTTCTTACGAAATCAATTGCTTGTTTCATTTGTTCAGGAGTACCTTGTTTCTCAGTGTTGATTTCCCAAATATAACCAGGTTTTATGTCATATTGTTGTGAGAAGTAATTGAATGCCCCTTCACTAGTAATCATATTTCTTTCTGCTTTAGGAATATCATTGAACTTTTCTTGGCTAGAATTTTTTAGTTCTGTAAGTTTATCGATATAGGCTTTACTATTTTTGCTGATTTCATCTTTGTGACCTTTATCGCGTTCTAACAATGTGTCTCTAATTGTTTCAACGTATTTGATACCGTTAGATAAGCTTAACCATGCATGAGGGTCTTGCTTTGATTCGTCTCCTTCTTTAGCGCCATGAAGATAGTTTGGTTTTACATTTTTTGATACTTTAATTACTTTGTCGTCGTCTAATGATTTATTAGCTTGTGAAAGTGCCTTTTTAAACCATCCATTACCAGTTTCTAAGTTCAAACCATTATAGAACACGACATCTGCATCTGTAAGTGCTTTAATGTCTTTAGGCTTTACTTCGTATTCATGAGGGTCTTGACCTACAGGTACAATACTATGTATTTCGACATCTTTACTTGCTGTATTTTTAACCATGTCATATAAAATTGAGTTAGTTGTTACGATTTTTAATTTTTCATTTGAACTTGTACCGCTTTTTCCATTGCCACACGCGGCTAGGAATAATAAGAAAATAAGAGCGATTGAAATTATTTTTTTCATACAGTTGTTCCTTCCCTTTTAAAGAAATTAAGTTTACTACCAATAAACACTAAAATATAAATAAAGAATGCACATAAAACAATCATTGCACCACTTGGCAAGTTATATACATAGCTGAAGTATAGTCCAACAATTGAACTGATTGTGCTGATACAGCTAGAAATAATCATCATAGTACGCAATTTTTTCGCTATTAAAAATGCTGCAGAGGCAGGAGTGATTAATAGTGCAACAACTAAGATAATACCAACTGTTTGAATGCTAGCAACTGTAACAAGAGACAGTAATAGCATAACAAAATAATGAATTAGTGTCGTATTTAACCCGCTCATTCTACTGAATGTAGGATCAAATGTAGAAACCATCAATGGTCGATAGAATGCAATGATGAGAATCATTACGATAATGCCGACGATGATAGTTGACCAGAACGTAGCATGTGTTACGGCAAGTATGTTACCAAATAAGATATGGTACAAATCTGTCGTACTATTGATGACGCTGATCAAAATGATACCTGTTGCTAGAAATGCAGTGAAACTTATACCGATTGCAGCATCAGGTTTAGTCTTACTACTCTTAGTGATGAATCCAATAAAGATACTGGCAATCATACCTGTGACTAAGGCACCTATAAACATAGGAATTTGGAAGAAGAATGATAGTGCTACGCCAGGTAGAACTGCGTGACTCATTGCATCACCCATAAGTGATAGTCCTCTTAAAACGATTAAACATCCCACAGTACCACAGACGATACCTACGACAATGGAAATGATTAAGGCATTTCTAAGGAACAAATAGTCAAATAAATGTTGAATAAAATCCATATCAGTTACGTCCTTTCTACTGTGTTACTTCGCTATCATCTTCAGCAGTAGCACTTAGGAATGTACGATTTAAATAATCGGGTTGCATTGCTGTGCTGCTATCTCCAAAATAGCGAAGTGTTTTATTTAATAGAATTACACGATCAAAGTATTCTTCAGCCTTAGATAGATCATGATGGACGATAAGTAATAACTTGCCTTCATCTTTCAACTGGCGTAATTGTGTCATAATGATTTGCTCACTATGAAAATCAATCCCAACAAATGGTTCGTCGAGTAAGTATAATTTACTTTCAGTCATCAGTGCACGGGCTACAAGTACACGTTGTAATTGACCACCACTTAAAGCAGATATTTGACGATGTCGCAATTCCTGTAGTTCCAAAGTTTGCAACAATTGGTTTAATCTCAAGCGGGTATCGCCGTTGACCCATTTAAACCAACCGATGTCTTTATAAGCACCAGATAAGATAACATCTTCAACTTTGATTGGAAAGTCTAAATCAATATGCGCTTTTTGAGGAATGTACGTAATGTCTTTAAGCGCACTTTGGACAGGACGTTCTTCTAAATTGGCTACACCAGTCGATTTGAATTCACCAATAATCGACTTCAATAACGATGATTTCCCTGCACCGTTTGGTCCCATAATGCCAATTATTTCCCCGGAGATAGGTATGTCTAAATCTATATTTTTTAACACACTTTTATTCCCTAAAGTAAGATTTAAATTTTGAATTTTTAACACGTTAGACCTCCTTAAATAAAATTTTAGGTTAACCTAATTTATATTATAATATACTACGAACTTTTAGCGTGTCAAGTAGATTCGTGGTACAATAAAGTGAATGATTTGAGAGGTGAGAGAATGCTAACTGAAGAAAAAGAGGATTACTTAAAAGCAATTTTAACGCATGACGGCGACCGTTCATTCGTTTCGAATAAGACTTTGTCACAGTATTTAAACATTAAGCCACCTTCAGTCAGTGAGATGGTTAGCCGACTCGAAAAATCTGGTTACGTTACTACTAAACCATATAAAGGCGTCCAACTTTCTGAACAAGGTTTAACATATACTTTAGATATCATTAAAAGGCACCGATTACTAGAATTATTTTTAATTAAAGTGTTGCAGTATAATTGGGAAGAAGTGCACCAAGAAGCTGAGGTATTGGAGCATCGTGTATCACATTTATTTGTCGAACGATTAGACAAATTATTAGAATATCCGATTACTTGCCCACATGGCGGTGTCATTCCGAGAAATAATCAATATAAAGAATTATATACAAATAATTTGTTATCATTTGAGGCAGGGGACAAGGTAACGATTAAGCGCGTGAGAGATAGAACAGAACTTTTAGTATATCTAACGAGTAAAGATATACTAATCGATGAAGAAGTTTCAATAGTTAATAAAGATGATACGAATAAAGTAATTATTGTGCAGAAAGAAGATAATATTACGATATTGAGCTATGATAATGCCGAGCATATTTATGCTGAGAAATAAAGGATAGACTGCGAGGGTATTACAAGCTGAGACGCTAGGTAAATGGAGCAGATATTGTAGTGTTTATAGCTACATAATAATATAGATACGGATAGATTACAGATTACTGTACGACGATATGCAAGTCATGCAGTGGTCTGTTTTTTAGTTTATAAAAAATGGGAATGCCAGTATGATTATAAGCAATAAAGACTCGATTGATGCAGTGTTTAAAAGGCATCGATCGAGTCTTTAAAGTGTCTATATGATATTAAAATGCTATCCATTAAATAAATAGTTTGTAATTAAAAGATAAACGACAAAAAGATTGATTCCAATCCAAATTAAACTAAATATTACAGTTGGAATATGGGTTAAGTCTTTCAATGTACTACCATCCCAAGTTACTGAATGTCCAGAGAAAGTCAATCGAGCAATCGTCCATGATGATTGTAAGACTTCGCCTAATAGAACGGCGATAATAAAGTGATACGTAAAAGTAACGACATATGTCATCATGAGTTGATTATCACTATGGAATAAGCAATATAATACAATGATGAGCACTAAGATGATGAGTGTCGGTAATAATTTTCTAGATGTTAAAATAACAAAATATATGAATATGACTAGATAAGCTGCTATAAATAAACTAGGGTAAGTCGATTTAATTGCTGCAAACCCGATAAGTAGCATTAAAGGAGGCATAATATAGCCGCCGAATGTAGTGATTGCTTGACCAATACGACTGGTAGATTGGGTGATAGCATAACCTTGTTGCGAAGTTTCAGCGCGTTCTCTAGGTGAGGCGACGATGACTAAATCCTTAGCCTTACCATTACTCAATTTATTAAAAAGTATATGTCCAAATTCATGGGTTAGAACAGGAATATAATTTAAATATATATCTAAAAAGCGATTAAATGGTTTATGGCGATAGTTGTGTATAACAATATAAAGTAAAGCAACAACGATGACCGAAAATATATTCAATTGTATGGTGGAGCTGAAAAAATCATGTATATAAGTCATTAATACTACCTCGATTTTAAATTTCATTGATGCTACAAGTACTATAAAACTATGAATCAAAGGCTATCATGTCTTTGATGGGATGACATAGGTGAAATGGATAATTTATGTAAATGATTTATAGTTTAGAGTAACTATAAAATAAATTATATAGGATATCACAAGATAAAGGATACGGACTTTTGATGTATCTTTAACAATGGACGTATTATATTATAATATGTTGACTATAATGATTGTGTTAATATGACAGTAAAATAAGCATAAAGTAGAATGGAATCATGGAGATAGGAGAATTGAATAAATGAATGAAACTAAGCAAGTACGACGTATAAATGTATTGTCAGTATTTTTTGATAATGTAACTTTAGCTGATATGAAACAAAACATTATATATTTTTTCAAAAAACAAACACAACACAATTTATTTATCGTTACAGCCAATCCTGAAATCGTAGATTATGCCCAACAAGATACTGAATATAGAGCGTTGGTAAATTCTGCTGATTATGTTGTTGCGGATGGTACAGGTGTTGTTATGGCATCTAAATTATTACAAACACCATTAAAAGAAAGAGTCCCGGGCATTGAATTAATGGAAGTTTGTCTGAATATAGCAAATGAGCAACATCAGAAAGTATTTTTATTAGGTGCAGAAAATGAGGTTGTAAAAGCAGCATATGCAAGATTGAAAGCTCAGTTTCCTAACGTTAAATTTGATTTTCACCATGGATTCTTTGAATTGTCAGATGATAAGGTGGTAAAGCAAATTAAAGCATTTAATCCAGATTATATATTTGTTGGGATGGGGTACCCACGTCAAGAGTCTTGGATTGAACAGCATGCTAATCAATTTGAACAAACTTTGCTTATGGGCGTAGGTGGATCAATTGAAGTATTTAGTGGTACTAAGAAACGTGCTCCGAAACTATTTAGAAAGTTAAATTTAGAGTGGGTTTATCGTGTGATTATAGATTGGAAGCGCATAGGCAGAACGAAGGCAATACCGAAATTTATTGTAAATGTTTTGAAAATGAAGTTTAAGCGTAAAAATGTTTAAAATAGATGTTATTTAGTAGGTGAATATTTAATATTATCAAGAGTCTGAGTTATGTATTGTTGGTTCGCTTTCCTAGGGGACAGCTTCAGCCTGTAGTCTTCAGCTTGTCTTGTTCCCTCAGGAGTCTCACCAAAATACGTCCTAGAAAAATTGTGATGCTACATAAAAAAATAGACTACGGACTTCTTTTTAAATTTGTGTCGAAATATAACATCAATTATGAATTTAAGAATTGCTTAATACTTTATAAACTGGCTTTTTATTTAAAATTTGGTACTGTTGGTTCGCTTTCCTAGGGGACAGCTTCAGCCTATAGTCTTCAGCTTGTCCTGTTCCCTCAGGAGTCTCACCAAAATACGTCCTAGAAAAATTGTGATGCTACATAAAAAAACAGACATAAAATAATGTGTATGATATTTGTGGAAAGAGCTAATCCATCAAGGAATAGCTCTTTTATTTAGACGATTGGAATGTATTTCCGATACACATAAATTCATGAGTTTACTGTTGAATCGAAAACGACAGTTATGAAGCTCAAAAATAAGACGTAACAATGCGCTTTAATTTAACAGCTTGTTACGTCTTATTTTTGTATTATTAAAGTTTATTAGTTATTTTACTTCGAATCTTGATGCATCTAATTCTTCTCTGAATTGTTTTTGTTCTTTTTTAGAACGTTTTTTAAATCCACTTAAGAACTTTTCGTATTTCGGTAATACTTCATCGAGTTCACCATATTCTTTTAATTTTCCGCCTTCAATCCAAGCGATTTTAGTACAAAATTCACGTACTTGTTTCATATTGTGGCTGACAAAGAAAATTGTTTTGCCTTGTGCTTTATATTCATAAATTTTATCGAGACATTTTTGAGCGAATGTCTGGTCACCAACTGATAATGCTTCGTCAATAACTAAAATGTCCGGATTGGTTGTAATATTGATAGAAAAACCAAGTTTAGCTCTCATACCACTAGAATATTTTTTAACAGGTTGATAGATAAATTCGCCTAATTCACTAAATTCAATGACTTGTGGCGTTAGTGCTTTAATTTCTTTACGTGTGAAACCCATGCATAGCATTTTAAATTCAATGTTTTCAATGCCTGTTAATTGACCATTTAATCCTGCACTTATCGCAATAACACTGACATCGCCATTGCGCTCGATATGTCCTTCGGTAGGAGATAATGAACCACCAATCATATTGCTTAATGTAGACTTACCCGATCCATTTATGCCAACAAGTCCGATGACATCACCTTCATAAGCAGTGATAGATAAATCGTTAAGTGCGTAGAAAGTTTTATTTTTGTGAAAAGGTATGATAACATCCTTCAACCGTTCTTTATTGTTGCGATAAATACGGTACTCTTTAGTTACATTTTCAATGCTAACTGATACATTCATATTTTTACCTTCCTTATTTACAGTTACTTCAAGTATATTATATATTATATTGGTTGTTAAATTTATTAACCTATTGTAAAGTAAGTGAGTACTATTTTACTATTATTAGACTTATACAGTTGTTAAAGTTTACTTAATAATTGGCATAAAATCAACTATTAAGAAAAAAGAAATTAATGTTTTTTTGTTTGTTTTAAAAATTACAATTGTATTTGTTATGAAGTTACTGCTGATTTGGCTAGCGTATATAAATTATACTATTAAAACTTAGCAAAGAAATTGTTATGATATTTATAAAAGTTTCGCAGTATATTGTTTAACCAAAGTGAAAAAGAAATACAATATTGTCAAATCGATTGAAAGTGTGGTTTATTTAAATGAATGCTGTGTGGGTTGTATTTAAAGAACATATTAAGAATTTTTATCTTATTCAAAGATTAGCCCAATTCCAATTGAAAATCTCAAACACGAATAATTATCTAGGTATGGCTTGGGAGTTAATCAACCCAGCTTTACAAATCATGGTTTATTGGTTTGTATTTGGTCTGGGTATCAGAAGCAATAGTGATGTTGATGGTGTGCCATTTATTTATTGGTTACTTGTCGGTATCAGCATGTGGTTCTTTGTTAACCAAGGTGTGTTAGAAGGAACTAAAGCCATTGCTACAAAGTATAATCATGTTGCGAAGATGAACTTTCCGTTATCCATTATTCCGTCTTACATTGTTATGAGTAGATTTTATGGGCACCTTGCCTTATTGGTTGTAGTGATATTATTGTGTACGATATCTGGTTTTTATCCTACTATTTATACATTGCAATTATTATTATATGTGCCTTTTGCATTGATATTAACGACAACAATAGCACTTTTCACTTCAACGTTAGGTGTGTTAGTAAAGGACACACAACAAGCGATTCAAGCACTGATGCGAATGGTATTCTTTGCATCTTCAATTCTTATTGTACCGCCTGAAGGTATTGTTAAACAGGTAATGCAATTGAATCCGATTTACTATCTTGCAGAAGCATATCGTTCTGCAGTGTTGCATAAAGAATGGTACTTTATTACGCACTGGGAATTAACGTTATATAATTTATTTATTATACTGTTCTTATTTATGATTGGTTCTATTTTGCATATGCGTTATAGAGATCACTTTGCAGACTTTATGTAAAATGACAAATAGACAATAAAAGTTGAATATAGTGAGTTCAATGGTCCTTTGATGGCAAGTAATGTCGTCAAAGGATTTTTCTATAAATTTTACTTTAAGATAGATATAATAAAAGGACTGATGAAATATAATCCATTTGGCGGTGAATAATTTGAGGCAAGTGATAAAAGCACTATATATTTTTATGACAAAATTTTTAAATATACTTTTCAGTAAGAAAAAGGTGAAACAACAAAGTATTGTTATTTTGATGACATTTCCAGAGGATATGTTACCCATTATTGAAGGGCTCAATCGAAAAGGGAATTATCAAATTACAGTAATTGGTAAGGGTGTGCATAGAAAATATACCCAGCATTTGGAACATGTGACTTATGTGTTAGCAGGCAATAAACAACTTTATAAACATTTGAAATATTTGAGTACAGCAAAGGTTATTATTATCGACACATACTATTTACTCATGGGTGGCTTTCTCAAGAAAGAAGGGCAAACAGTTATTCAAACTTGGCATGCTGCAGGAGCTTTAAAAAATTTCGGATTAACAGATCACCAAGTTGATTTGAATAATAACAAAATGGTTGAACAATATCGACAAGTTTATAATGCGACAGATAAATACATTGTTGGTGGTGAACCAATGGTAACATGCTTTAAAGAATCATTTGGAGCAACAGATGCACAGATGCTTAGAACAGGTTTGCCAAGATTAGTACCGTATCGTACGGTTGATATTACACAACGACAACGAGAATTAAAAAAACAATATGGTATTAAAGGTAAAGTTGCACTATACGTGCCGACTTATCGAGAACATCATCAAGCGAATAGAACGATAGATAAACATAAATTTGAAACTGCATTACCGAACTATACTTTATTTAGTAAATTGCACCCATCTATAGTCAATGAACAACATACAGAAATCAATTTACAATCTTTAATGATTATGGCTGATATCATTATTAGTGATTATAGCTCATTGGCAATTGAGGCAAGTTTATTGAATAAACCGACTTTACTTTATGTTTATGATGAACAACAATATGAAACTGAGCGAGGGTTGAATACTTTTTATTATGAGATTCCCGACATGTATAAGGTATATAATGAAGGTGAATTGATTCAAAATATCAAAAAGTATGAAAGTGACTTACAACCGTTGTTTAAATCTTGGCATGAGTATAATGTGACACAAAGTTTAACGAAAGTTATAGAAACTATAGAAGAAATGGTGAAAGTATGAAAATTTCAATAATTATTCCAGTTTATAATGCAGCAAGTACAATTAGGCGTACAATTGCATCTATAGATACTAAACATGATTTTGAAGTGATTTGTGTTAATGATGGATCTACAGATGATACACAAGACGTACTGAAGCAATTGCAAAAGGAATATAAGCATATACAAGTGATTAATCAAGAGAATAAGGGTGCGGCTGCCAGTAGAAATGTCGGATTAACTAATATAAGTGGCGATGTATTTATGTTTATAGATGCGGATGATATATTCTTGCCAGGTAGAATAGATTTGATGGCTAACTGTTATCAGAAGGATAGCAATGTTGAAATTGTCATTGGTCAAATAGGACGAGGTGTATCTGGAGAGTGGAAGCCAGTACCGACGCATGAGGCGATGTGCAAGGATATGAAAGTGAATTTAGCTCAAAGTCCTGAAATTATGCAATCAATTGGACCGGGAGCAAAATTATTTAGCGCTGACTTTAAATCATTGCGCTTTGATGAGGATATTGTATTTTGTGAGGAGCATTCCTTTATTATTCAAGCCTATCGTAAGGCTAAGGATATTCAAGTGCTATCAGAAATTGTCTATGGTTATCATGAAGTCGAAGGATCGGTTACGCAACGTAGAGCAACAGAATTTCTTGCCTATATGTCTGATGCTAGGGAAGCTAGAGCTAGAGTAATGCCCTTGTTACCGTTGAGAAACCAACGTATCTATTATAGTTATCGAATGGACGAGTTAATTGTCAGTTATTTAATACAAGCATATCTAACTCAGAATAGTGAACTTAATCAAAGCTTACTAGATGTTGTAATCAATTATCTTGATGATATGCAAAGGACTGATTATTCTGGTGAAGCATTATTTAGAATTGTAAACGTAGTTGAACATGGTAGTACAAAGTGGAATAAAGCATTGTATGAACAGTGGAAATCAGCATTATTAAGATGTGGCATTGGTCGCCCAAATTATTTGAGATTTAAAGTTGAAGTATTACCGAAGCGTACAACATTTAGAGGAAAGCAAAAATTGAAACAATACCTAAATCGCTAAATTCTTCGAATATTCGTAAACTTAGGTTTGTTATGCTATAATTCTTAAAAATGTAAATTTAAATTTAATTTTATGTTAAGGAGATTAAGTGAATGAAACGTGTAATTACTTATGGAACATATGATTTGTTACATTACGGACATATAGAACTATTAAGAAGAGCGAGAGAAATGGGCGATTATCTAGTCGTAGCATTATCAACTGACGAATTTAACCGTGTGAAAAACAAGAAATCATATTATAATTTTGAACAACGAAAAATGATGTTAGAATCTATTCGTTATGTGGACCTTGTTATTCCTGAAAGTGGATGGGGTCAAAAGGAAATCGATGTTGACCGTTATGAAATTGATAAATTTGTAATGGGCCATGATTGGGAAGGCGAGTTTGACTTCTTGAAAGATAAATGTGAAGTGATTTATTTAAATCGTACTGAAGGTATTTCAACGACTAAAATTAAAAAAGAATTATATGGTGATTCAGCTAAATAATTTAAGCGAGATGTATATTAATGATACATGTGCTTGCTTTGATTCGTGCTGTTAATGTTGATTACTGAGTGTATCGATATTTTTTAATATTTGTCATAACATTCATTTAATGCTAACAAGTTAAAATACTTGTTGGCATATTTTTTATGCACACTTTCTGTTGGTGGCGCTTTATCCAGTAGTCTACGGCTTGTACTATTCCTACAGAAGTCAACGTATAATATGGCATAAAGATTAGGCAACTCATAAACTTACAGAACGATATGGGTTAAATTAGGTGATCATAATTTCTCTGCTTGAAGCATTGTGTGTGATAGTATATAGGGATAGGAAGATTTCAAGGCTAAGGAGCAACGCATACACTAGGAAAGGGAGTAATATATATAAAAATATGAAAAGCCACTGCAAAAGATGCATTTAATCTTCTGCAGTGGCTTTACTTTATGGCCAAGACTATTTTTCGATTGTAGTGATAGATTGTGCTGTAATGCATATATTATTAGTATGCTACAACAAGTTACAGCATTGTAGTTTAACTAAAGCAATGATTATTTTTTAGATGATTTCTTTCGAATTGCTTCAATGATGAGATAAATCACAATTGCAATGGCTGCAATAATCAATAACATACCTAATAAAGTTAGAATTGGATGGTCATCCCATGTAGATTTAACAACAGTCGTAGCTTTGTGCACGAGTGGTTTGTTCACTTCTACAGAAGGTGGACCATATTTACTAGAAATAAATTCACGATCATATTCGATGTGTACCTTATCGTCCTTTACGACTATTTTATAGTCATCTTTATCAAAATCTTTTGGTAAAACATCATAGAGGTCCTTTTCTACATAATATGTATGACCGTTAATTTTATGTTCGCCTTTAGATAGAATTTTTTCATATTTGTACTGGTCGAACGACATGTTCATTAATGCATTACCCATCATATTACGTTGCTTTTCGCCACCTAATGATTTGTAATTACCAGCACCCATGATTGTTTGTACAATTCTAAAACCATTACGTTTCGTTGTTATAGTATGATTGTAGTCAGCTTGGTCACTTGAACCAGTTTTCAACCCATCGGTACCTTTTAAGCTCATATCAGCACCTTCAAGTGAATGGTTAAATGTATAATAGGTTACACCATGTTGGGTTGGTGCTAACTGTTTTGTAAAGTATAAAATTTTAGGTGTATCTTGAATCACACGTTGGGATAGAATGTCGTAGTCTTTTGCAGTCGAAGTAGAATTATCCTCATTTTTATACTTTTTAGGAGCAAAGTCTTTTAATTGTTTGTTTTCGGCACCAGTTGGGTTTACGAAATGTGTATCTTTCATGCCAATTTCTTTTGCTTTTTCATTCATTTTATCGGTGAAGTCTGAAGTGTTGTCAGAGACTTCATTAGCTAAAATAAGTGCAGCAGCATTACTTGAGTTTGAAACAGTAATTTGTAGTAATTCTTTGATTGTGTATGTTTCACCAGGATAAAGTTTAGTGTTACTCAACTCTGGAAGTGTAGACATACGATAGTGATCTTGCGTAATTTTCACTTTGTCCTTTAAAGAGAGATCACCTTTTTTTACTGCTTCAAGTGTCAGGTACATAGTCATCAGTTTAGTCATTGATGCTGGGTACCATTTTTGGTTTGCATTGTATTGATATAAAATTTGTCCAGATTGAGCGATATTCATAGCACCTTCTGGCTGATAAGCGTCGGATACATTATAACCATATTGATTTGCCGCTTGAGTAGGTGTTACTGTTTCCGCATCGGCAAAAGGTGTTATAATTACGTTGACGCAAAATAAAGCGATAATTGTCAAAATTAATCTTTTAAACATAACATACCCTCTAACATATTCAGTTTTTTTAATAATAGACCTAGTTTAGCATATTGTATGTTGTTAGCAAAACTATTGCATTGCTAAAAATGGGGCGGAATATTGTTTTGCGCATGTTTTTATTAGAAAATTAATATCAATAAACACATATAATTTATCGCGTGTATTTTTGCACTTTTAAAAATATATACATAACAAAATTTCAGAAGAGGTAGGAAAAATGAAACAAGAGAATCCATTGTTCTATTTATTCAAAAAGTTAACATGGCCTGTTGGATTAATTGTTATTGCCGTGTGTATATCATCTTTAGGGAGTATCACAGGACTTGTTGTTCCATTCTTTACAGGTAAACTTGTTGATAAGTTTTCATTTACAAACTTCAACTGGAACTTCCTAATTGCATTCGTCGGCATATTTATCTTGAACGCTCTGCTTAGTGGAATTGGGCTTTATTTACTAAGTAAGATAGGTGAGAAGATTATTTATGCGATACGCTCGCTATTGTGGCGTCATATTATTCATTTGAAAATGCCATTCTTTGACCAAAATGAAAGTGGTCAATTGATGAGTCGTTTAACAGATGATACTAAGGTGATTAATGAATTTATCTCGCAAAAGTTACCTAATTTATTACCATCCGTATTAACTATTATCGGTTCTTTAATCATGCTTTTTATTATGGATTGGAAAATGACGCTATTAACATTTATTACGATTCCTATTTTTGTAGCAATCATGATACCACTTGGTAAAATAATGCAAACTATTTCTAAGAAAACCCAGTCAGAAATTGCCAATTTTAGTGGTTTATTAGGTCGTGTATTAACAGAAATGAGATTGGTCAAGGTATCTAATACTGAGCGCGAAGAGTTAGATAACGCACATAAAAATCTAAAAGAAATATATTTTTTAGGTTTAAAGCAAGCGAAAATTACAGCAATTATTCAACCGATTACGGGTGTAATCATGTTATTAACGATTGCAGTTATCCTAGGCTTTGGTGCAATACGCATATCTACAGGAGCGATTACTGCAGGTACGTTGATTGCGATGATATTTTACGTGATTCAATTATCAACGCCATTGGTTAATTTATCTACGTTAGTAACCGATTATAAAAAGGCAATTGGTGCAAGTAGCAGAATTCATGAAATTATGGAAGAACCAATTGAAACAATTGAATTTAATGATCAATTGACGATTCCGGATGGTAACTTAACATTTGCGGATGTGAATTTTAAATATGGTGTAAAGCCCATCTTAAAGGATGTGTCATTTGAAATTCCATATAGTAAAGTGACAGCATTTGTTGGACCCTCAGGTTCAGGTAAAAGTACAATATTTAATATTATTGAGCGTATGTATGATATCGAACAAGGCGAAATTACTTATGGAAGTACATCTATTTATGATTTATCATTGGCAGATTGGAGAGCAAAAATCGGTTATGTCATGCAGTCTAATTCTTTAATGAGTGGCACGATTAGAGATAATATCCTATATGGTATAAATCGACAGGTGACTGACGAAGAATTGATACATTATGCGAAAATGGCAAATTGTCATGAGTTTATAGAACAGTTTGAAGATGGTTATGATACTTTGGTTGGTGAAAGAGGTTTGAAATTGTCTGGTGGTCAACGACAACGTATTGATATCGCAAGAAGCTTTGTGAAAAATCCTGACATATTACTATTAGATGAAGCAACTGCAAATTTAGACAGTGAAAGTGAAAGAAAGATACAAGAAGCATTAGAAGTATTGATGGAAAATAGAACAACCGTTGTGATTGCCCATAGATTATCGACAATCAAAAAGGCAGAACAAATCATCTTTTTAGATGGAGGAGTAGTTACGGGCAAAGGCACACATCAAGAACTTATGGCGACGCATGAGAAATATCAAGCCTTTGTAAATACACAAAATTTAGCAGATTAAGATGAGAGAAAAATACAAAATACAAAATATCCCGCTAATGTGAATGCGTTTTCATCACGTAAACCGAATATTAATGGGTGTTAGTAGTTGAATAGCACCAATAAATCGAACTTTAAAATTCTTATTTTCTATAAAGTACATACATGCTATAATTGTTTTGAATTATAAGGATGCAATGTAAATTAAAATGGCATTTATAATAAGTTATAGAGAGAATAAGATAATAAATGAGGTTAATGAAGGTGAACACACATAGTTACTGTACAAGATATGACTTCGTTCTTATCAAACTTATAGCTATAGGTGTTTACCTTTTATTTGTTTTACATAGCATGTGGTTTAAGGATTTATATCGTATCTTTATATAAAATTGAAATGGTAGGTGTATTATGTTTTTAGTTATTAACATAATTGGATTGTTCGTTTTCTTAGGCATAGCAGTCTTATTTTCTAGAAATAGAAAAAACATACAATGGACATCAATTGGGATATTAGTACTATTAAATTTAGTGTTAGCATGGTTCTTTATTTATTTCCCTTGGGGAAGAGCAGGGGTTCAAGGATTAGCGAATGGTATTGCTTGGATGATTAATTCCGCGCATGCAGGGACTGGATTTGCCTTTGCAAGTTGGGTGAAACCAGGTGCGATGGATATGGCAGTGAGCGCACTGTTTCCAATTTTACTTGTAGTACCGTTATTTGATATTTTAATGTATTTAAATGTTTTGCCAAAGCTTATTGGAGCAATTGGTTGGGTTTTAGCGAAAATTACACGTCAACCTAAGTTTGAATCATTCTTTGGTATTGAGATGATGTTTTTAGGAAATACTGAAGCTTTAGCTGTATCAAATGAACAGTTAAAAAGAATGAATGAGACACGCGTATTAACAATTGCAATGATGTCTATGAGTTCTGTATCAGGAGCAATTGTTGGTGCTTATGTAACTATGGTACCGGGTGAATTAGTACTTACAGCCATTCCGTTAAATATTATTAATGCAATTATTGTAGCTTGTATTTTAAATCCGGTAAGTGTTGAAGAAAAAGAAGACATCATTTACAGCATTAAGAATAATGAAGTTGAACGTCAACCATTCTTCTCATTCTTAGGTGATTCCGTTTTGAATGCTGGAAAGTTAGTTCTAATCATTATTGCGTTTGTCATCAGTTTTGTAGCATTATCAGATTTATTAGATAGATTAATTAATTTATTCACTGGAATTATTGGTGGATGGATTGGTGTGAAGGGTAGTTTTGGCTTAGACCAAATGCTTGGTACTGTAATGTATCCATTTGCCTTATTATTAGGTCTACCATTTGATGAAGCTTGGGTAGTTGCCCAACAAATGGCTAAGAAGATTGTGACAAATGAATTTGTAGTGATGGGTCAAATTAAAGATGTCGTTGCGTCATACTCTCCACATAGAAGAGCAGTTATTACGACGTTCTTAATTTCATTTGCCAACTTCTCAACAATCGGTATGATTGTTGGTACGTTAAAAGGAATAGTTGATCAAAAAACATCTGACTTTGTTTCTAAATACGTGCCGATGATGTTATTAGCAGGTATCTTAGTATCATTAATGACTGCAGGATTTGTAGGTCTGTTTGCGTGGTAATGAATTAAATATTATATTTCTTGGACTAGGTGAAGTTATATTTCGCCTAGTCTATTTTTTTTACAGTATAAAATTGATAATAAGATAAGAATGTTCTGATATAAATGGGATAAAAAAATAAAGCCAAGTGAATGAAGTGAGGAGACACATTCATCATTACTTGGCTTTTACGGGAAATGAATTAATTGTATATCAATAGTAAGGACTAGGTACTATTAATACACTCGAGCAAAAATTTGTTTTGTTTGTTACTATAAACAACACAAAGGAGATGGCTTCTTATTGGCTATCAATAAGAAGATAGATATTATTATAGCAAATAGAAGTGCATAAGTAAATCGAAAATTCAGAATTTTTAAAATTATAAATAAATAATTTTTACAAGTGCCGTCATTATGGCATTTTTTAGATGTTAATTTTAATAACTTTTTTTGGAGATAGTGTTGTGATGTGAAAGAATATTTGCTAACATTCAATTGATTGAACTAAATAAGAGGGGGTTATGTGGATGAATAAAACAGTACGTGATTTAATATTAATCGTTATCGGTTCGTTTATTTTTGCTGCTGGCGTCAATACCTTTATAATATCTGCGGATTTAGGTGAGGGAGGCGTAACCGGATTAGCGATCGTACTCTATTATGCCTTTCACATCTCGCCCGGTATTACAAACTTTGTCTTGAATGCGATTCTTATAGCGATTGGTTATAAATTTTTAAGTAAACGTAGCATGTATTTAACAATAGTGGCAACAGTGCTTATATCATTATTCTTGGAAGTAACGAAAAGTTGGGAAATTGAAACAGGCAATATCTTAGTCAATGCAGTATTTGGTGGAACGTGTGTTGGGCTTGGTATTGGTGTGATTGTACTTGCTGGTGGAACTACTGCAGGAACAACGATTCTTGCACGTATTGCGAACAAGTATCTCGATGTCAGTACGCCATATGCGCTATTATTCTTTGACTTGATTGTTGTGGCAATTTCATTGTCTGTTATTCCGGTTGCGAGTGCATTGGTAACTGTAATTTCTTTATATATCGGTACTAAAGTAATGGATTACGTAATAGAAGGTTTAAATACGAAAAAAGCAATGACTATTATTTCTAGTAAACCAGATGAAATTGCTAAAGTGATTGATGAACAAGTAGGTCGTGGGCTAACTATTTTAAATGGTAGAGGTTATTTCTCTAGAGAAGATAAAGACGTTTTGTATGTAGTTATTACTAAGACGCAAGTGACGAAGGCAAAGCGATTAATTAAGAAGATTGATGATAATGCATTTTTAGTTATTCACGATGTGCGTGATGTTTATGGAAATGGCTTTTTAATTGATGAACATTAATCGCCTTAAAGTAGTGTTATAAAAATGAGACTTGTCTATGGATGGAAACAGCATCTAGCGACAAGTCTTTTTCTATTCTGCTATGAAGTTTGATGATGATTGTCGGTATAGATTTGACGACTGAGCTTATCAAGTAATGCTATTTAATTCATCTCGGTATCTACAAGCAATGGTAAAATTTCATAGTCAATAGAATTCAAAGATGATATAATATCACTTATGATAATGATTATCATTAACGTGATAATCGACAAAATTTGATAAATTAGTGGTTAATATAAATAGAGACTTAAGCTTATTTTATAGGAAGAAGGGAACTTATGACTCGCTTAAATGGAGAACAAGTAACAATCGGTTATGGAGATAATGTTATCGTTAATAGTTTAGACGTGCAAATTCCAGATGGGAAGATTACATCGATTATTGGACCGAATGGTTGTGGGAAATCAACCTTACTAAAGGCACTATCTAGATTGTTACCTATTAAAGATGGTGAAATCAAGTTAGATGGGGAAAGCTTGCATGCACAATCAACAAAAGAGGTAGCTAAGAAGATTGCAATTTTACCTCAGTCACCGGAAGTCGCAGATGGTTTAACTGTTGGCGAATTAGTTTCTTATGGTCGTTTTCCACACCAAAAGGGCTTCGGACGTTTATCTGCAGAAGATAAAAAGGAAATTGATTGGGCAATGACGGTAACGGGAACGTTTGACTTTAAACATCGTTCAATTAACGATTTAAGTGGTGGACAAAGACAACGTGTATGGATTGCTATGGCCTTAGCACAAAGAACAGATATTATATTTTTAGATGAACCTACAACTTACTTAGATATTTCACATCAATTAGAAATATTAGAGTTGATAACACGTTTGAATCAAGAACAAGGTTGTACAATTATTATGGTGTTACATGATATTAACCAAGCAGTTCGTTTTTCCGATCATTTAATTACAATGAAAGATGGAAATATTATTGCAGATGGCGACACAGAAAGTGTGTTGACGAAGGATATATTAGAACGCGTATTCAATATTGATGTTGAAATCAGCACAGATCCACGTACAGGTAAACCAATGCTTGTAACTTATGATTTGTGTAAGAAGAGCTATTCGCAAGTGTAGGAGTTAAATTATGTCGACAAATAGAAAAGGCAAGATGAACTTTCCGACAGTGCTGATTATCAGTATCTGTTTATTGGTGGCTGCATTGCTAGTCTCCATATTATTAGGTGATGCAAAGATTCACCTTTCAACGATAATTGATGCAATTTTCAATTATGATAAACATAATCAACAACATAACATTATTAGTGAAATTAGAATACCGAGAGATGTAGGAGCAATGCTGGTCGGTGTGGCATTAGCAACTTCAGGGGCTGTGATACAGGGTGTGACTAAAAACGGTTTAGCAGATCCAAGTTTAATTGGATTGAACTCAGGTGCTTCCTTTATGTTAGCGATGACGTTTGCATTTTATCCATCGGCACCCTTTTTAGTAATGATGTTTGCCGGTTTCCTTGGTGCATTAATGGGCGGATTTATAGTCTTAATGATTGGTAGATCTAGAAGTGATGGATTTAATCCTATGCGTATCATTTTAGCTGGTGCAGCAGTAAGTGCTTTATTGACTGCATTAAGCCAAGGTGTAGCGCTATTGTTCCGTCTGAATCAGAGTTTGACATTTTGGAGTGCTGGTGGTGTTTCCGGAACGACTTGGCATCAACTTGTTTGGGCAGCGCCATTTATTATTATTGCTTTAACGATTATTATTGCAATGAGTAAACAGTTAACGATTCTTAATTTAGGTGAAACCTTGGCTAAAGGACTTGGACAAAATGTAAGTATGACACGTGGTATATCATTAGTATTATCGATGGTGTTAGCCGGTATTGCAGTTGCAATGGTGGGTCAAATTGCATTTGTTGGTTTAATGGTACCTCATATTGTTCGTTATTTGGTTGGTACTGACTATGCCCGTGTGATACCATTAACGGCAATTGTTGGTGGCTTGCTCATGTTGGTCGCTGATACAGTAGCACGTATGTTAGGCGAGGCACCAGTTGGCGCTATTATTTCATTTATCGGCGTACCTTACTTTTTATATTTAGTTAAAAGAGGGGGCCGATTCTCATGATAGATCCAAAACTGAGATATAAACAGTGGGTTACAATGATTGTCTTGATCATCTTGATATTATTAGCATGTGCTTGGAGTATGACATCTGGTGAATATAAGATGTCTGTAGGCACATTCTTTAAGACCTTGTTTGGGCAAGGTGAGTATACGGATACTTTAATATTAATGGAATTTAGGTTGCCACGTATGCTTATCACCATTCTTGCTGGAGCAGCCTTAGCTATGAGCGGTGCTATCTTGCAAAGTGTAACACGCAATCCATTAGCAGAACCAGGGATACTGGGTATCAATGCAGGTAGTGGTTTTGTCATTGCCTTATTTATTGTAATTGGTCAGGTGAATGCTGAAAACTTTGTCTATGTGTTGCCAATTATTAGTATGATAGGCGGTATATTAACAGCAATTATTATATTTTCATTTAGTTATAACAGAGGTGAAGGTATTTCTCCGGCTAGCATGGTATTAGTTGGTGTCGGTATGGCAGCAGCTTTAAGTGGTGGTTCGTTAACATTGATGTCTACATTTGATAAAGATCAGTCTGAGTTTATGGCATCATGGTTTGCTGGTAATATTTGGGGCGATGAATGGACCTTTGTTATTGCTTTCTTACCATGGGTAGTTATTCTAGTGCCATATCTATTATTTAAATCGAATGTCTTGAATTTATTAAATACACATCAACATATTGCGCAAGGTGTCGGAGTGAAAATAGGCAAAGAGCGTATTGTCCTACTGCTAGTGGCGGTTGTATTGTCCTCTGCAGCAGTATCTGTAGCTGGCGCTATTGGCTTTATTGGACTAATGGGCCCTCATATCGCCAAATCAATCGTCGGTCCTAGACATCAATTATTCTTGCCAATCTCTATATTGATTGGTGCTTTACTACTTGTTGTTTCAGATACGTTAGGTAAGGTGATACTACAGCCTTCAGGTATTCCAGCAGGTATTGTTGTAGCAATTATTGGGGCACCATATTTCTTATATTTAATGTATAAAACTAAATCAGTTTAAAGATGTGAATATTTAAGTGCATCATAGATGTTTTCCTACCACAACTTAGCAACACGCTAGGTTGTGGTATTTTTTTAAAATTAAAACTAAATCATTGTTAAGCAATTAGAATGGAAAAATAGCCTGATGAATTATGTTAGCGTTTACAATTATGTGTGATGTATACTGTAAATGGATATATGGATATTATGAACAGGAGGCCACAAAAATGAAAAAACTAATTAAAGATAAAACTCAGTTCTTATCTGATATGCTTGACGGCATGTTAGAAGTAAATAAAAATATTGAGCTCATTGCCGATTCAGTCATTGTTAGAAAAGATAAGAAACAAGAAGGTGTTGCTATTGTTTCAGGCGGTGGCAGTGGACATGAACCTGCACATGCAGGATATGTGGCACAAGGTATGTTAGACGCTGCAGTGTGTGGTGAAGTCTTTACCTCTCCAACTCCAGATAAAATATTAAGTGCGATTAAAGCGGTTGATAATGGAGATGGCGTATTATTAGTAATTAAAAACTATGCCGGAGATGTCATGAACTTTGAAATGGCTCAAGAAATGGCTGAAATGGAAGATATCAAAGTTGCATCTATTGTAGTGAAAGATGATATTGCAGTGAGTGATGAGGATAAACAAAGAGGCGTTGCAGGTACCGTATTAGTTCATAAGTATGCAGGGTACCTTGCTGAACAAGGAGTCAAATTAGATGACATTAAAGCACGTTTGGACCAAGTATTACCAACAATTAAATCAATAGGCATGGCTGTTACAGCGCCAATGGTACCGACTACTGGGCAATATGGTTTCGATATCGCTGATGATGAGATAGAGATTGGCGTTGGGATTCATGGGGAAAAAGGATTGTCCAGGGAAAAAATGACCGCAGTCGACCAAATCGTTGCTCGCCTTAGTGATGAATTGTTAAAGCAAGTAGACGCAAACCATTTAATCGTGATGGTTAATGGTATGGGTGGCACACCTTTATCTGAATTAAATATTGTAGCCAAGTATGTAGCTGAATATTTAAAAGGTAAAAATATCACAGTAGCACACTGGCTAGTTGGTGACTATATGACTGCATTAGATATGCAAGGTGTATCGTTGACCTTTGTACCTGTTAATGATGAATTATCGCAAGCTATTGTTGCAGAAACAAGTAGTAGTTATTTTAATTTGGTCTAGATTAACTAAAGGAGTGTAATAATAATGGATGTCAAAGCGATGAAAGATAGATTACTTGAGTTAGTATCTGTATTTGAGGACAAGGAAAGTGAACTTACTGAATTAGACAGAGCCATTGGTGATGGTGATCATGGCGTGAACATGGTTAGAGGATTCAAAGCTTTACCGGATCATATCGATGATAGTTCCATGCAAAATTTATTCAAATCTACGGGTATGACATTAATGTCAAATATAGGTGGTGCATCTGGACCGTTGTATGGATTTAGCTTTGTTAAAATGTCACAAGTAGTTGAGGATGACATAGATAATGAAAATGTTAAAGCGTTACTGCAGGCCTTTTCTGAAGCGATAGCCCAAAGAGGGAAAGTGAGTTTAAATGAGAAAACAATGTATGACGTGATAGAACGTGCTAATGAAGCGGTTCGAAATGGTGAAAAGGTTGATATGGAGAAATTGCAATCCTTCGCAAATGCGACAAAGGATATTGAAGCAACAAAAGGGAGAGCATCTTATTTCAAAGCTGACTCGGTTGGCTTTGTTGATCCAGGGGCACAAAGTAGCGTATATATATTGAATGCATTGATTGGAGAGGATTAATATGACATCAATAGTGATAGTGAGCCATAGTGAGGATATTGCAAATGGAACGCAAGCCTTATTAGAGCAAATGGCGGGTGATGTTAATGTGATTGCACAAGGTGGCACAGAAGGTCGTATTGGTACATCTTATGACCATATTCAAGAGATGATCAACGAATTATCGGATGATGCAATATGTTTTTATGATATTGGATCAGCTGAAATGAATTTAGATTTGGCTATAGAAATGTATACAGGTGATTACCGTATTGAAAAGGTAGATGCGCCAATTGTAGAGGGTAGCTTTACTGCTGCTGTTAAATTGTCTGTAGGTGGATCTTATGATGAAACGCTTAATGAAATTAAACAGAACTTTTAATTTAAGAATATAAGTGAAAAAAGCGATTGATACAAGTGTTTAATAACAGTATAATGACGTTTTTAGAATAAATAGTCCTAAACAGTTTATTTTTATATGAATTAATTTTTGAAATATGATAAAATAAAAGCTAACTATAATTAGGAATCTGGATACTAGGAGGACATTGCCATGAAAGATCTAATCCAAAAGCATGTCTTAAACGGTGAGTTCGAGTCAGTCAAACGATTAATGTCCCAGTCAGATTTTATGGAATTTGAAGAAGCTTATATTTCAAGTGCTCACGAAGTGGAAAGCGTCATGTTTTATACTTGTATCTTAGACATGATGAAAGAGGAAGAAACTGCTGAATTGCACGACTTAGCCTTTCTACTACTTGTTTATCCATTAAGTGAACTAGAAGGTGCACTTGACTCTGCCTTTTATCATGCGCAAAGTTCCATAAAGCTCACTGAAGGCAAAGAAGTAAAGAGTTTATTGCAAATGTTATTATTACATGCAGTGCCTGAACCAGTCATTTCTGATAAGAAAGCTTTCGATGTAGCACGTCAAATTCTTAAGTTAGATCCAGCTAATAGCGTTGCACGTAATGTGCTAAAGGAAACTGCAAAACGTATGGATAACGTTGTTGTAGATTTCAATGAATTAAATCGATTTAAGGATGCTCATTAGAAACTAACAGATAAGAACGTCTGTTTTTTTAAGCCATTATTAGATTTGAATAATAATTAAACCGAAATACTCATTTTATGATAGTGAGAATTTCGGTTTTTTTGTTGTTTAATCGGGAAAATAATTGATATGAAATTTTATTCTATATAAATGGTTATTAGAATACTTTGAACGTTAAATTATATTACTGTAAATAAAAAATGAATTGATTAACATTTTAAGAAAGTTTTTTTGTATGTTGCAAAATATAGTTGATGAGGTATAATATCTCAATGTGTAAACAATTAGGAGGTTGTAATATACATGGGGTTGAATAAAGAAGCTGTAAAAATTGGTTTTGCTTATGTCGGAATCGTGGTAGGTGCTGGATTCTCGACTGGACAAGAAGTTATGCAATTCTTTACATCTTATGGTCTATGGTCGTATATTGGTGTCATCCTATCAGGATTAATATTAGGTTTTATAGGCAGACAAGTAGCCAAAATAGGTAGTGCCTTTGATGCACAGAACCACGAATCGACGTTAGACTATTTATTTAGTGATGTCTTTAGCAAGATTATCGATTATTTATTAATATTTTTCTTATTCGGTATATCTGTAACAATGATTGCAGGAGCCGGATCAACATTCCAAGAAAGTTTTGGGGTTCCAACATGGCTTGGTGCTTTAATTATGGTCATTGCGATTTATATCACACTACTAATGGATTTTAATAAAATTGTAAGAGCCTTAGGGGTTGTTACACCATTCTTGATTGTCTTTGTAGTTATAATCGCAATTTATTATTTATTTAATGGTAGTGTTGCACTTAATGAAGTAAATAGTACAGTACCAAAAACAAGTTTATGGAAAGCAATCATTTTCGGTATTAATTATGGTGGACTTGCTTTTGCAGTTGGATTTAGTACGATTGTGGCAATTGGTGGCGATGCATCGAAAAGGAAGGTAGCCGGTTCTGGTGCATTATTCGGTGGTGTGATTTATACAGTGTTATTAGCATTGATAAACTTTGCACTACAAGCAGAATATCCAAAGATCAAAAATGCCTCAATTCCAACATTAACATTAGCAAACGATATTCATCCATGGATTGGTTTTGCTTTATCAATCATTATGTTAGCGGTAATGTACAATACAATTCTTGGGTTGATGTATTCATTTGCAGCTCGATTTACTGAACCATATAGTAAGAAATATCATATCTTTATTGTATTAATGGTACTTATTGCATTTGCTTTAAGTTTTGTAGGATTTACAAGTTTAATCAATTTCTTATATCCAGTAATGGGTGTTATCGGACTTATAGTCGTTGTAGCTGTTTTGATTAAATACTATTTACGTAAAAATCAAAACAAAAAGCATATCGCTTAATTTAGTAAAAAAATAATTATAAGTATTTATAGAAATCTCAGCTTTTCAATTTTGTGAAGGCTGAGGTTTTATCTTTAATCATTTTTCATATCATTTGCAATTACTATTGTCAAAATAACAATTATGATACAATGCTTCCGAAAGGAACGGTAACTATGAAGAAAAAACATAAATGGACTTTAATAACAATCATTGTGTTCATAGTGGTTGCGATCATTACTGGATTATTGCTTAAGCAACATTTTGACCGTCAACACACGAAAGAAGTTAAAGAAAAAGTGCAAATCAACAATAAAAATGTCAATGCATTTACGAATATTACCTATAGTAAAGGGATTCCTAATAGTCGTCTAGATATACTGACGCCAACTGAATTAGATAGTGACAACAAATTACCGGTCATATTTTGGATGCATGGTGGAGGTTACATTGCAGGTGATAAGCAATACAAGAACCCGTTACTCTCTAAAATTGCTGAACAAGGATATATTGTAGTAAATATTAACTATGCATTAGCGCCAGATTCAAAATATCCAACACAATTGAAACAAATTGATCGAGCAGTTAGGTTTATTAAACATAATCAACATGAACTGCCAATTAATTTCGATCAAGTTGTATTTGGTGGTGATTCTGCTGGTGCACAGCTTTCTAGTCAATATACAGCAATACAAACGAATAAATCTTTAAGAGAAGATATGCATTTCAAACAACAGTTCAAACCTGATCAAATCAAAGCCGCAATCTTTTTCGGAGGCTTTTATGATATGAAGACGGTTCGACAAACTGAATTCCCAAGAATCCAACTATTTATGGAAAGTTACACAGGAAAGCGTAATTGGGAGCAACAGTTTAAATATATTAGTGAAATGTCGACAATTAACCAAGTGACCAAAGAATATCCGCCAACTTTTTTATCAGTAGGTGATGCGGACCCATTCTATAGTCAAAATATTTCATTTTATAAAAAACTTAAATCTAAAGATGTCCCAGTAGATAAACTATTCTATGATGGTTCTCATCATTTGAGACATCAATACCAATTCCATTTAGATAAACCTGAATCTCAACAAAATATGAAAGATGTCTTAAGATTCTTAAGTAGAAATACTAATTCTTCAGGTGTCGAAACAAAATTAAATCCAGAAGATTCGAATCCAAATGGTGTTGAACTAAATCCCTATTAAATGAGCTAAAGAGTCCCATTGCAGTGGTATCTAGTATGGATAAGGCATATTAATAGGATGATGTAGTAATAACATATAAGAACTGCGTATTGTTTGCGACACACCTGAGGGAGTAGAATGAGTGTCGAGACCGAGACTCGACACTGCCCCCTTAGGTATGCGAGTAATTACAATACGCAGTATTAATATCAATAACAAGCCCATCAAAGATCAACAATCTTTGATGGGCTTAATGCTGTGTATTTATGTCCCAGACTGTTTCCTACGATTAGTCAAGGTATCATATTTAAAATAATTATTTTTGCTCATTGTTATATGTAAAGATACATATGTTTTAACCGAAATTAAATAACATTTATAATAGTTTATTCTTTAGTGATAGAGGTAGATTATAGTAATAGCTTTGCCAAGATATATTTATTGTAATAACGACCATCGATATAGAGTTTATCACGTAACTCACCTTCGATTTGATAATTGGCAGCTTTGAATAATGAAACTGCTGTTTCATTTTCGGGAACGACTAATACTTCAATACGTCTGATATCATGGTTTAAAGACCAAGCTTCTACAGCGTTTATGAGTGATTGACCTAACCCCTTTTCACGGTAATGTCTAATTACGCCCATTGAGAATTTAGCTTCGTGGCGTGCACGCTCATAATCTTCTGTTGTCACAGTAGCAAAGCCAACGAGTTCACCATTGTTTTCGGCTACAAATATTGCGTTAGAGGGTGATGTGATAAAATGTTCTAAATTAGAAATAGCATCTGTAGTAGAAGGTGCATATTCGCCTGGGTTATAGATGAGGTAGTCTGACTCATCATAAATCGTGGTTAATAGTTTAATAAATGGGTCGATATCTTTTATACTAATTTCTCGGATTTGATGAACCATTCATTTCCACTCCTTGTTTGAATTTTACATATATTTAATCATAATATAATTTAACATCAAAATCATTATTTTACTAGACAATATTAATTTTTAATAAATCATTATAAAGGAAGTATGTTTTATGAAGCCTAATATATTACTAGCTGGTGCAACAGGTTATATAGGAAAGAACTTGGTGCCTCAAATAAAAAATGTAGCGTATTTATATACATTATCAAAGTATCCTAAGGAACAGGATTTACGAGATGTGCAGTGGTTAAAGAAAGATATTTTTAATTATAGAGATGTTGTAGACGCAATGGAAGGTATGGATATTGCTATCTTTTACTTAGATCCTACCAAACATTCTGCAAAGCTTACGAAGGCTAGTGCACGCGATATGAATTTATTGGCTGCAGATAATTTTGGCAGAGCGGCAGCAAAACAAAATATAAGCAAGATTATATATATTAGTGGGGGACGTTTTGACAATGAATCTATAGCAAGATTGAAAGCTTATGGTACGCCAGTTGAACAGACAGATAATATTGTGCCGAGACCTCATGTAGCAGTTGAACTACAAGTTTCGAAATATGATGATGTGCGCAGTGCCTTAAGTATGCAACAACCATTGAAGTTGACACTTGAACAACTTGTAAACTATTATTTTAATTGGTTGAATGAAACTAATGGAACATTGCTACACACAAAAATGGATGAAGATTACTATATTATATATATTAAAGATGCCAATAAGCCGTTGTTAGTCTTGAAGAAAGAACTGACAGATGATGATTTAATTACGTTATTTATTGTTGGTGGAAGATTGATGAATAAGAAGGTACAGAAACAAGGTAAACTTGAGTTTAGAAAATTAGCAGGTACTCAGACGGTAATGGTGCATTTATATGATTATATACCAAAATTAGTGTGGCCGATTTATTATATGGTTCAATCTCCGTTTCAAAGTTTGATGATGAGAGGATTTGAAATAGAGTGCCGTATTCGACATTTTAATCGTCGTATTCAATCAGGAGAAGATATTAAATATACCAAATAAGTTGGGAGATTATAATGTGGAAATATTATTAGTAGAAGATGATATGACATTATTTAATGAATTGAGTACAGAGTTGGAGCAGTGGGATTTTATAGTTAAGGGTGTCGATGATTTTGGCGATGTGTTGCATTTATTTGAACAGATCAACCCTGCAATCGTGATTATGGATGTTAAGCTACCTAAATATGATGGTTTTTATTGGACGCGAAAGATTAGAGAAGTGTCTAATACACCAATATTGTTCTTGTCCTCTAGGGATAATCCTATGGATCAAGTGATGAGCATGGAATTAGGAGCAGATGATTTTGTACAAAAACCCTTTAATACCAGTATATTAATAGCTAAAATTCAAGCTATTTATCGACGTGTATATGAATTTAGTAAAGATGAGAAAAGAGTTATTCAATGGCAAAAGGCGACACTTGATTTAGCAAAGGATAGTATCAATAAGGATGATACAATTATTTATTTATCTAAAACCGAAATGATTATTTTAGAAATGCTAGTGAAAAAACAAGACCAAATCGTCAATAGAGATACGATTATCACAGCGCTCTGGGATGATGAAGCGTTTGTAAGTGATAATACTCTGACAGTTAATGTGAACCGTTTACGTAAAAAATTAGCCGAGATTGATATGAAAGATGCGATTGAGACAAAAATTGGTAAAGGTTACATGGCACATGGAGCATCTTAAATGGTTTTTCTTATTTTTAAGAACACGTATTAGTTGGATTTTATGGATAATGTTGTTGCATCTAATTTTTCTAGGTATTGCGTATATTGACTATGATATAAGCGTGGGTAGCATTTATTATATTATTATTTTAAATTTAGGTTTAACTTCATTGTTCTTAGTATTTACATATGTGAAGGAAATTAAGTTTTTTATACATTTAAACGATAATATAGAGCCTGAAGAATTAAAGCACAAAGGCCTTGCTGATACACCATTTCAACAAAAAATGGTCGAATACTTATATAATCAAATCACAAGTCAAAAGTTAATTGTGACCAAGCAAAGAATGAAAATTCAATCTACAGAAGCTTCATTGACAGACTTTGTTCATGATATTAAGACACCAGTTACAGCTATGAAATTGATGATTGAAAAAGAAGCGAACATGGATAAAAAACGTGCATTGTTGTTCGAGTGGACTCGTATCAATGATATGTTAGACAAGCAATTGTATTTAACACGTATAGAATCACAAAATAACGATATGTATTTTGAATATGTCCCTTTGAAAAGACTGATTATAGAAGAGATTCAACTGACTCGTTATCTTAGCCAAGCTAAAGGTATTGGTTATGAATTAGATCTAGATGAAAGTCATCATGTTTATACTGATTCAAAATGGTGTAGAATGATGATTCGACAAATATTCTCAAATGCAATTAAGTATAGTGAAAATGGGACGATTTATGTAAAGTCATCACCTATCAATGGACAAATCCAAGTTCAAATTAAGGATGAAGGCCGCGGTATTAGTAAAAAAGATTTACCGCGAATTTTTGATAAAGGTTTCACCTCGACGAATTATAGAAATGAAACGACTTCCTCAGGTATTGGATTATATTTAGTGAATACAGTAAAAGAAAATTTAGGTATTCAAGTTGAAGTGGTTTCTGATGAAGGTCATGGGACAGAAGTTACCTTTATTTTCCCAACACAAAATGAGTTAGTGAAAAGAATATCGGAATAGTGATAAAGTTGAAGTAATACCATATCGGTCACTTCAACTTTTATTTTTTTGATACTAAATAATAATGACTGAATTAAGTTGAACGTTATGAGTTGAAAAAATGAAATAATTATGAAAATATAAGCGGGAAAGATGTTTTTTGATTAGATTACTTTAATAATCCAAAAATTAAAAATCTTGAAACGTCTTGTCAGTGTAGATGTGAACAACTTTATTAATTTTATGAAAATGTAATGTTAAGAATTTGTAAATCTAATTGTAGGATTGTAAATTTTATGCTATTTTCAATAAAGGACAAATAGAGAATTGTGAGATTTTTTAAAACGATTAGAGCAAAAATTCATTTACACTATTTTTACAAAACTGTTTGAAAAGTCAAAAAAATGAGTTTATTGTAAATCTGCGCATGCTCAGTTTGTCAGGAAGTAATTATTAATTTTTTAAATTTATTGAAGGTGATTGGTGACAGTCGCTGTAAATGGAGGATTTTTTGGATGTTAAACAAGAAAAAAGATAAGTTCATGGTGCAACTAGAGGAAATGGTATTCAACTTAGACCGAGCAGCAATTGAATTTGGGAAGATGGATTTTAATACACATTTAGACCTTAAAGCTTATTCAGATAATATTAAAACCTACGAATCTCATGGTGATGAGTTGATGCACCAAGTGATTTCAGATTTAAACCAAACTTTTATTACACCAATTGAACGTGAGGATATCCTCTCTTTATGTAACGCAATTGATGATGTATTAGATGCAATGGAAGAAACTTCAGCAATGTTTGAAATGTATTCAATCGAATACACAGATGAATATATGGCTGAATTTGTAGATAATATACAGAAGGCTGTTGCAGAAATGAAACTAGCAGTGGGCTTACTTGTTGATAAGAAATTATCACATATGCGTATACACTCTATTAACATTAAAGAATTTGAAACAAATTGTGATGGTATATTACGTCAATCAATTAAACACATATTTAATAGTGAAACAGATCCAATCACATTAATTAAAGTAAAAGATATATATGAAAGCATGGAAGAAATTGCTGATAAATGTCAGGCAGTAGCGAATAATTTTGAAACTATAATTATGAAAAATAGCTAAGGAGTCTTAATTTTATGGAATACATTATGATTATCACAGTAGCTATCGTTATTTTTTCACTTGCATTTGACTTTATCAATGGTTTCCATGATACAGCCAATGCTGTTGCTACTGCTGTTTCAACGCGTGCATTAACTCCTAGAACTGCGATTCTATTAGCAGCTGTTATGAACTTTATTGGTGCATTAACATTTACTGGAGTAGCGGGTACAATTACAAAAGATATTGTCGATCCATTTAAATTAGAAAATGGACTTGTCGTAGTTTTAGCGGCGATTATTTCTGCGATTCTTTGGAACTTGATTACTTGGTATTATGGAATTCCAAGTTCATCATCACATGCATTAATCGGTTCTATTGCAGGTGCAGCGATTGCATCTCAAGGTTCATTTGCCGTATTGCATTATCAAGGATTTACAAAAATAATCATCGTATTACTATTATCACCTGTAATTGCTTTTGCAGTAGGGTTTATTATTTATTCGATTGTTAAAGTCGTATTTAAAAATGCTAATCTTACAAAAGCAAATAGAAACTTTAGATTTTTCCAAATTTTCACAGCGTCATTACAATCATTTTCACATGGTACAAACGATGCGCAAAAATCAATGGGTATTATCACTTTAGCACTTATCGTAGCTAATGTTCAGCAAGGTACAAGTGTTGAGCCACAATTATGGGTAAAAGTTGCCTGTGCGACAGCGATGGGTCTTGGTACTGCAGTTGGTGGTTGGAAAATCATCAAAACAGTTGGTGGAAACATTATGAAAATTCGTCCAGCTAATGGTGCAGCAGCTGACTTATCATCAGCACTAACAATTTTTGTAGCATCATCACTACATTTCCCATTATCTACAACACATGTTGTATCATCATCTATTCTTGGTGTTGGTTCAGCAAACCGTATTAAAGGTGTTAAATGGAACACTGCGCAACGTATGATTATCACTTGGGTAATCACATTACCAATTTCAGCGCTTGTAGCAGCAATTATTTATTATATCATTAATATTTTCTTGTAAAGGGTTGAATGATAGTTTAAGACTATGAAATGACCTATACTTAAAGAAGCAATCTGTGCTTATATCGCATAGATTGCTTCTTTTTTTGAAATTATATTCATGTTGTAAATGGTTATTAATCGTTCAATCTATAAATATAGACAATGCTTGTTCTTTATGATTATTCATCTGAGTCCTTGCCTTACAAACACATGCAGGATTGTAGGTTAGATAATGACTATAGAACTATGAAATCTAAAGCGGTTCAATACATTTAATGGGGGAAGGCAACTATAGTCATATGATATCTATGGTCATTGTCGTATACTGTCAGAAATACGCTATATCTATATTCATTAGATGTAAGATTAAATTCATTCATAATGCATCATATAATAAATAAAAAACCGATATGCCTTTGGTGAAATTACCAATTGGCGTATCGGTTACTTTATTTAATCAATTAATGAATGTAATTGTAGCTTGATACTTCTGAAGCTGGGATAGTACGATAGTCAACTGTACCTGGAGGTGTATTATAATTCATTTCTGAAATTAAGATACTACCATCAGGGTTAACACGTTCAACATATGCTACGTGTCCTACAGCACCTGCATATGTTTGTAAAATAGAACCAGCACTTGGTGTATTGTTTACTGTATAACCATCAGCTGCGGCATTGTTTGCCCAGTGATCAGCGTTCCACCAGTATGTACTGATAGGCTGTCCAGTTTCAGCTCTGCGATTAAATACGTGCCAAGTACATTGTCCCCAGTCGTATAAGTTAGCATCGCTTGCTGTTGAACCTGTATTTGAAGTTGTAGTTGATCCAGTAGCTGTACCACCTGAACCGCCTACTCCTGTTCCTCCAGGAATTGTTAATGTTTGATTTGGTTGTATAATATAACTATTTAAGTTGTTTGCAGACATGATGTCTTCTACAGAAACACCATATTTACTTGCAATAATGTCTAATGACTCACCAGATTGTACTGTGTGTGTATTGCCACCTGCTGATTGTTGAGAAGTGTTAGAGTTACTGCTTTGACTTTGTGATCCACTTCCACCAATTTCAATAACTTGTCCCGGAAATACCATATTGTTATTGATATTATTATTTTGCTTAATTTCCTCTACAGAAACACCATATTGTTGTGAAATAGTCCAAAGTGACTCACCCGACTGTACTGTATGTTGTGTCGATGCTTCAGCGTCATGATTAGCTAAAAATGCTGCTGCTCCAGAAGCAGCGGTTACTGCAAATGCTAATTTTTTCAAAAGAACTCCTCCTCTGATACCTTATATATGTCCCGAAGTTATAAGAGCATATAGTTTATAGTAATAATCTAAATACAATTTCCATATTAACAAAAATCACAACCTTTGTGTCCGTTGTTATAAAGTTGTAATATTATTAACATTTTAAGGCAAATAATCCTATGCACGTTGAATACCCTTACAGCCGTATTTAAAACTAATAATATTGATTTAATGTAATAGTTAATTTTCACATTTGTAATATTAATTTATAAATCAATATGTAACAATAGGATTAACTGAAAGCAATTTTAATTATTAAAAAATAAGGTCAAAATTCATATACTTTATATGGTTTGCTGTTTAAAGATGTTATATTGATGTTTGTAGTGACTCATTTTAGTGAAAATGTATGTGAAGTAATGTTTTTATCACAAGAATAAAAAGAGAGATATCACGCATCAATGAACCACACAACTGAGTAGTTGTTAATTAGAGGAGTGAACAATATGGCTGAAACAGCACATAGCACAAAGAAGCAACATCGCCAATCTAATAACAAGTCACAAGCCCGAACATATGGCAAAGTATGGTTATTCTTTGTATATTATTGGATTATCTTTGGCATAGGTTGTTATTTTGGACAATATCTACCTTTAGAATGGCGTCGACCATTATCTATTGTGTTACTTGTCTTAGTACTGATTACAGTTCTGTTTAACCGTGCGAGACGTTATGGTATCGTCATTTCTCATATATATGCAATTGTCGTAGGACTATTATCATACGCTACCTTTACTGCTTATCTGCAAAATTTAGGACCAGAAGTTTTTTATAAAAATGTGATTCTTGCAATTGCAGCATTTATTGCATTTGGATTGATAGGGTACTTCCTCATCGGCAATGCTGCGAGTATGGGTAAATATTTATTTGTCACTTTAATTGCATTAATTGTTGCTAGTTTAATAGGTATGTTTATACACAATCCTATATTTCACACAGTGATAACGGTAGTAGGTTTGTTATTGTTCCTATTATATACGTTGTATGACTTTAACCGTATGAAACGCGGACAGTTCTCACCGCGAGAAATGGGCTTTAATTTGTTTATCAATTTATTACACATTATTAAATATGTATTGAACTTAGCTAATAGATTTAAACGCTAAATGTCATAATTAAATAGGGCGACTTTGCCAAGCTAAACACACACTTGATTAATAAAATATTAAGTGTGTGTTTGTTTGTAACGAGGCTTAAATAGATTAACTATGCGTGCATCTATGTTATAAATAGAAAATATTGTATAATATATCATGGTAGTTAAAGTATTTATCGAGAAAGTGAGATGACAGTATGGGACGTAAATGGAATAACATTAAAGAGAAAAAGGCCCAAAAAGATAAAAATACAAGTCGAATTTATGCGAAATTTGGTAAGGAAATCTATGTTGCAGCTAAATCTGGTGAACCAAATCCAGAGTCTAACCAAGCGTTACGTTTAACGTTAGAACGAGCTAAAACATATTCAGTACCTAATCATATTATTGATAGAGCAATTGAGAAAGCAAAGGGCGCTGGCGATGAAAACTTTGATGAATTGAGATATGAAGGTTTCGGTCCTAGTGGTTCAATGATTATTGTCGACGCGTTGACAAATAATGTAAATAGAACAGCATCAGATGTACGTTCTGCATTTGGTAAAAATGGCGGCAATATGGGTGTTTCTGGTTCAGTAGCTTACATGTTTGATCATACTGCTGTGTTTGGTATTGAAGGTAAATCTGTCGACGATACATTAGAATCATTAATGGAACAAGATGTTGATGTACGAGATGTGATTGATGAAGATGGTCTGACAATTGTTTATGCAGAACCTGATCAATTTGCTCAAGTACAAGATGCATTAAAAGCATTTGGTGTGGAAGAATTTAAAGTAGCTGAATTTGAAATGTTACCTCAAACAGATATTGAATTATCTGCAGAAGATCAAGTTACGTTTGAAGGTTTAATTGATGCGTTAGAAGACTTAGAAGACGTACAAAATGTTTTCCACAACGTGGATTTGAAATAATATGAAACATATAGTGAATAACTGGGTAAAACAACTAGAATTAACACCACATCCAGAGGGTGGTTATTATAAAGAAATAATTAAAGGAGAATGGGACGAAACAACATCTCGTGCAAGTTATTCGAGTATCTATTTCTTGTTAACCCATGATAATATTTCCCACTTTCATCGCATTGATGTAGATGAAATTTGGTATTACCATGCTGGAGATTCTTTGACCGTACACATGATTCAGCCAGACGGTACTTATAAATATGTCACTATTGGTAATAACATTGATAAAGGTGATGTCTTACAGTATGTTGTACCGAAAGGAACGATATTTGCTTCGTCAATTGAAGGTGGACAAGGTTATGCTTTAGTAGGTTGTATGTGTCAGCCAGCCTTTGAATTTAATCACTTTGAAATGTTGAGTGTTGAAAGGCTTAATAAGGATTATCCACACTTAACTGAAATTAATAAAAGATATGCATTATCAGAATCTGAGATTAATCAATCATATTAACACATAAAAAAAGAATGTTATCACATGCGAATTGCGTGGTGTGATAACATTCTTTTTTATTATTTAGCTGTTCCAAATACTTCTTTGGCAATTTCTACTACATAAGCTAGCTTTTGCCATTGTTGTTCTTCAGTTAAGTTATTTCCTTCTTCTGTAGAAGCAAACCCACATTGTGGACTTAAACAAATTTGATCTAAATCTATATAAGCCTTTGCTTCTTCGATGCGTTTTAGTACGGTTGCTTTATCTTCTAAGTCACCTTTTTTTGAAGTGAACAATCCAAGTACAGCAGCCGATTGCGCTTTAGGGAAGAATCTTAATGGCTCAAAATCACCTGAACGTTCGTCATCATATTCTAGGAAGAAACCACCTAAGTTTTCCTTGAATAAATAAGGTGCGACGGGTTCATAACCACCAGAAATAGCCCATGTTGATTTATAATTACCACGGCAAATGTGAGTAGTAATTAATAAATCTTCTGGTAAATCTTGTACTGCATCATTGACGACACGGTAAGCCAATTGTCTTGCTGTTTCTTTTTCTTCTTCTGAACGATCTCTACCACGTGTCTTTTGAGTACCAGAAGTTAAATTTGCCCAGTAAACATCATCCAATTGTATATAACGAGCACCCAATTCATAAAATTTAAGTAAACTATCATGATATGCTTTAGATACATCTTTTGCAAAATCTTCAATATCTGGGTATATATCTTCGTTTAAAATATTTGGATGGAAGAGTTGGTTAGGACTTGGGATGGAAACTTTTGCTGTTGCGCGGCCATTTACTTTATCATGTAAAAATTTAAAATGTTCAAAATGAGGATGTTCAGCATTGAATGCTACTTTGTCTACTACTTTGACATTATGATTACGCGTTTCTACACCTTCGAAAGATAAACCTTTTTCAGAAGTATAACCTTCAACACCTGCTAAATTTTCTAAGAAGTCAAAATGCCACCAACTTCTGCGAAATTCACCATCTGTGATACTATGTAAACCTACTTCTAATTGCTTTTCGATAATATGTTCAATTTCTTCATCTTCGATTTGCTTTAATTTATTAGCATCGATGACGTTATTTTGATAATCAGCGCGGGCGTCTTTTAAACGTTGAGGGCGTAACAAACTGCCGACATGATCCGCTCTGAAAGGTCTATGTGTTATTGCCATGTCTCTATCTCCTTTTATTAAGAATTTTCAGAAAAATATAAATAAAATTTAACAGAATTCAAAAGTAATGTCAATTTCGCTTTTGGGCTATGAAATATAGTACAATAGTACTAAATAAATTGTGCAAAGTTATTTTAGACGTTGAAATGGCATAACAACAGATGACACATAGAAGTCAGTTATATATAATAATGACAAGGAGTTGATGGCAGTGAAAGTAAAATATATTGATAAGCGTCACTGGCGTCGCATCATTGATAGAGAGTATACAGAAGTTAAGGTGAATAATAATAAATACAAAGGGATTATCGGCTTAGTAACGATGAAAAAAGTACGTGAACCATTAGAGGTGAGCGTCGTTGGACAAAATATCGTCGTAGCTGATGATAATTATCAGTGGCTACAAATTTTACCTGAAAAGAAACGTTATAGTATCACAGTGATGTTAGATGACAAGGGCAATCCATTAGAGTATTACTTCGATATAAATATAAAAAATGTAACACAAAAAGGAAATGCTCGTACGATTGATTTATGTTTAGATGTGTTGGTGTTACCGAATGGTGAGTATGAATTGGTGGACGAAGATGATTTGCAACGTGCATTAGATCAAGGGCAAATTACTAGAAAGCAGTACCATGAAGCGTATGTTATTGCACATCAACTCATGATTAAGATAGATGAAGATTTCAAGACAATGCAAGATAAGATTATGTATTGCTATCATAAGATAAAGCATAAACCTAAAGCGAAAAAGCCATATAAACACCCCAAACATAAAAAGAATGAGCGTAACCACCATGGGCATAAATCAAAGCATGCAAAACATAAGCAACACCCTAATTATGCTTCAAACACACAAAATAAACACACTGACTCAAAAGAGCAGAATTAAAGTTATTTACCCACTATAGAGGTATAAATTTAGAGATAATCACATTTAAATGCCTGTTGTATCAATAGCTAAGTATCTATCAAAAAGGATATGAATCATTATATCGGTATAGATATAATCATGTTATAGTAATTATTATGGTTAAGAAACAAATAAGAGTATAAGAGACTCAAGTTAATCCATCGACACATTGCATATATAGTTAATTTAATGATAAATGCATTGATTATTAAATGAACAATAGAATGTCGGTTTTTTTGAGCATATAGGGGGATAATATGAAGATTGATGATTATCGCTTGTTAACTACTTTAGATGAAACGAAAACACTACGAAAAGCTGCTGAAATACTCTATATATCACAACCAGCGGTAACACAACGTTTGAAAACCATTGAAAATGCTTTTGGTGTGGAAATCTTTATACGTACGAAAAAGCAACTGATTACGACAACTGAAGGAACTATGATTATAGAACATGCTAGAGATATGTTAAATAGAGAAAGACTATTCCTCGATAAAATGCAAGCGCATATAGGCGAAGTGAATGGGACAATTTCAATAGGTTGTTCGTCGTTAATTGGTCAAACATTGTTACCAGAGGTATTGAATTTATATACGAGACAATTTCCAAATGTAGAAATTCAAGTTCAAGTAGGATCAAGTGAACAAATAAAGGCGAATCATAGAGACTACCATGTAATCATAATTCGTGGTAACAAAATTATGAATTTAAGTAACACACATCTTTTTAACGATGAACATTACTTTATTCATCCAAAAAATCGCTTTGATGAAGTTGATAAATTACCATTTATTGAATTTCAGGCAGATCCGATTTATATTAATCAAATCAAAGAATGGTATAGTAGCCAAATTGGACAAGATTATCGTGCGATGATAACAGTGGATCAAGTCGCAACATGTAAAGAAATGCTACTCAACGGTGTAGGGGTAACGATTTTACCAGAGATTATGATGCGTCATTTAGACGAAGAGCAGTTTGAATTTAAACGCGTTAACATCGATGAGAAACCACTTATTAGATCGACTTATATGAGTTATGATGCAAGTATGTTGCAATTGCCTCAGGTGGATTCATTTATTAATTTAATGATGGAATATGTCGAATCATAAATAAAAAATAAGGCATGTAAATTCAAGCATTCAAGTGAATATAATTGGATGGATGTATTCAAACCTATTTTACAAAGAATTGAGGTTAAATCGATGTTTGGAGCATTACTACATATTAAAAACTATAAATTATTTGTAGTGAATATGATGTTGTTAGGTATGGGCATTGCAATAACAGTACCATACCTCATTTTATTTGCTACAAATGAATTAGGCATGACATCGTCACAGTATGGTTTATTATTGGCTTTAGCTGCGATAAGTCAATTTATAATGAATACGATTGTAGCGCGCTTTTCAGATACACATGATATTAACAGAAAATTAATTATAGTCTGTGCGCTATTTATGGGAGCAGTAAGTTTTTCTATTTATTTCTACATCCATGAAATATGGTTGTTTATCGCTATTTATGCAATATTCCAAGGTTGTTTTGCACCTGCAATGCCACAAATGTATGCATCAGCACGTGAATCTATTAATGCTTCTGCCTCTAGAGATAGGGCAAAGTTTGCTAATGCAGTATTACGTTCAATGTTTTCATTTGGATTTTTATTTGGGCCATTGATCGGAGCTTTATTATTGCAAATGAATGGTTATTCAGGCTTATTTGCAGGAACTATTTCGATTATTTTGTTCACACTCATATTGCAAGTATTTTTCTTTAAAGATATTAAAACTAAGAAAAGTGTTTCTGATGTTACACATGTGGAAGCAGAAGCGCCTAACATGTTACGTGATAAACGTTTATTCGTGCCATTTGCTGCCTTTATTTTATTACATATTGGACAGTGGATGTATACACTCAACATGCCATTATTTGTTACAAAGTATTTAAAGGAACCGGAAGGCTATGTAGGTGGACTTGCCAGCCTTTGTGCAGGGTTAGAAGTACCATTTATGGTGTTGCTAGGTGTGCTGTCGGCAAAGTTAGCAACTAGAACATTATTGATGTTAGGCGGTTTGTTTGGAGGATTATTCTACTTTAGCATTGGAGTGTTCGATAGTTTAGTTATGATGTTTGTTGGTCAGGTATTCTTAGCAATCTTCTTAGCAATTTTATTGGGATTAGGTATTAGCTACTTCCAAGATATTTTACCTGACTTTCCGGGGTATGCCTCCACGCTTTTTGCTAATGCCATGGTTATCGGGCAGTTGTGTGGTAATTTGCTCGGAGGTATTATGAGTCAATGGGTTGGCTTAGGAAATGTTTTCTTTGTATCAGCATTGTCTATATTTATTGGTATGGTACTCATTTTCTTTACTAAAGATCAAAAATTCACAGAAGAAAGTACGGTGAACTAGATTGTCTCTAATCTTATGGATACTAATTATTTTAGCATTTGTGGTGGCTTTTATTGGTTTGATTAAACCGATTATCCCATCAGTATTAGTTTTATGGATAGGGTTTTTAATTTATCAATTTGGTTTTCATAATCATCATTTAACATGGGTGTTCTATGTTTCAATGATATTATTTACGGTATTTATTTTGTTGGCAGATTTCTTAATGAATAAATACTTTGTTAATAAATTTGGAGGTTCAAAGTTAAGTGAATATGCAGCTCTAGTTGGTGTAATTATTGGGTGCTTTGTATTTCCTCCATTTGGTATTATTATCATTCCTTTTGTAGCGGTATTAATAGTAGAATTAATTCAAGAACCTAACCTTTCACAAGCATTGAAGGCAAGCTTCGGCTCAGTTATCGCTTTCTTAGCAAGTTCAGTTGCGCAAGCAATCGTAATGCTTATCATGGTAATTTGGTTCTTTGTTGATGCTTTATTAATTAATTAATTAAATCAATCGTGAGTAATCGAAAGAGTTAACAGAATGTAGTGTCGATATTTCAAATAATATCGGTGCTGCATGTGTTAACTCTATTTTATTTTTATTAACTTTAATTATTCAATATATATAGTTATGTCAAATTGTGTAATTAAAAATTTAATGAAAGCGTATTATTTATAAAAATTAATTAAATTTAAGCAACCCTCTTGTTTTCACTAAGCAATTTTTAGTATAATCACAAACATGTTTGAAAAAAATTGAAAACGGAGGAAACCACATATGAAATATCCAGTAGCTATATGGATGCTTGCGATTGGTGCATTTGCGATAGGGATGTCAGAATTTGTAATTATGGGTTTGTTACCAAATATTGCACGTGATTTTGATGTAACAGTCAGTCAAGCAGGACAACTGATTACCGGCTATGCATTAGGTGTAGCGATTGGTGGTCCTATACTAGTAATGTTAACAATCAAATGGAATAGAAAGTATCTACTGCTCGTACTAATGGGAATATTTATTTTGGGAAATATTGCCGTTTCACTAAGTCCTAATTATGGCTTAATGATGACAAGTAGAATTATTACTTCTTTAGCACATGGTTCTTTCTTTGGGATTGGTTCTATTCTTGCAGCAAGTATGGTTAATCCTGAAAAACGTGCAAGTGCAATGGCACTTATGTTTATGGGATTGAGTTTAAGTAATATCTTAGGCGTGCCATTCGGTACATTAGTAGGACAAAATTTTGGTTGGCAAATGACCTTTATCATTATTTCAATTATTGGTGTACTTGCGTTAATAGGAATTATTATATTTGTTCCTATGCGTCGTGAAACTGTGAAATCATCAGTACTCAAAGAATTAAAGATATTAAAAGAAAAGCGTTTGTGGTTAACGTTAGCTGTAACATTGTTTGGTTTTAGTAGCGTTTTTGCTTACTTCACATACATTTCTTCGACGTTAACAGATGTTTCACATGTACCGGAAAACTTGATTTCTTATTTATTAATCATTTTCGGGGTGGGTGTGACATTAGGTAATATTGTAGGTGGAAAACTTGCAGACTGGAATCTAAATAAAGCACTTAAAATTATCTTTGTTGTGTTTATTTTGTATTTCATTTTATTATATTTTGTACAGACAAGCGGTATTCTTATGGTAGCAGGTATTTTCTTCTTTGGTTTAATCGGCTTTAGTATGAGTCCATCTTTACAATTTAAGAGTACGTTAATTTCTAAAGATGCACCAACTTTAGCAAGTACTTTAAACCAATCTGCATTTAATTTAGGTAATGCATTAGGTGCCTTTATTGGTGGTGTTGTGGTTACAAACTTACCACTTGCATCATTAAGCTTAATTGCACCGATTTTAACTGTTATCGGTTTAATATTCTTATTTATCAGTATAGCTGTTGAACGTAAGGAAGATACGTTAGTATCTCATTCATAGTTAAACGTTATTGTTTCATGTGTTTGATGCAGTATATGCCATATAAATAATGAATTTACTACTTGTGTTTAAAATAAAGCGTCTCAAGGACATACAATATAGCACACAGATAAATTATCAATTTGTCTGTGTGCTTTTTTTATTTAAATATTTCGTATTATTGGCTCGCTTTCCTAGGGGACAGCTTCAGCCTGTAGTCTTCAGCTTGTCCTGTTCCCTCAGGAGTCTCGCCAAAATACGTTTTAAAGAATTATGATTTCATATTGAGATACTTTAGGGTACGTTAATTAAATATATTTTGTTTATGTTTAAATCATAAAACACACAGTACTTCATTTATTATTTGTTGTCTCGCTTTCGCTTTCCTATTTGCTTTCTCGTCTTTGGTCTTCAACTGTCATTGTTTCTTTGGAGTCTCACCTATATACAATTTGTCTATGTGTAAAGTCACATTAGTATACTATTGAAAGAAAAAGTTAAGATCCTCTCATTTAATAACCACTTATAAAATAAAATATCGAAATATTTTAAGTATAAAGACTGTAACATGACTCAGCTAGACTACCAAAGGCAACTTCAGTACGTATGTGATCAAATGTTATAGCGCGTTAAGTTAATGAAATCGTTGAAACAAGGCCTGGAAATAAATTTGATGAATTCAAATGTTAGCATAGTTGTAAAACATATCATTCCAAATAATATTGAAACAGGCAATTTCTATATTATTTCAATAGAAATTGCCTGTTTATACAGATCCAAAACTTTATGTTTCAGACTCGTTATTTTATAAAAATGTGTTTTATAAGGAAGTAGTTGTTTCCTTTTTAATGAATTTGTGATCTATATACAAGGCAATGGGTAACACGATGAATGAGATAATGATAAATGTCCAATTGCCAACAAAGATATAGGGGCCAAAAGCTAAGCTAGATTGTGGAATAAAAAATACATAAAATATTGCTGATAATAGGAGCAATATTACTATATATGTAAGTATCCAAGTCCAATGTGATTTTGTAAAACACTGCATCTGTACTGTTTTAAAAGCCATCCAAATAAACAAAAAGATGATGAAAATGCCAATGAGTATCATGATTGGGAATGTATATAAATATAGACGATTCGCGCCAATGAAGAAACCTATAAAGCCCTTTAAAAAACAAAAGATACCAAAAAATAATAATAGATGTTGAACAATGTATTTAAAAATATTGTACAGTGTTTCATTAGGCAATTTTTTTAACTCTTTTTTGGCATGTGCTTTTGGATCATGGTCAAAGAAATCCATAGCTAAAGTGCCATTACTTTCAGCTTTAAAAAGTTGATTTAAAATGCGATTCAACATTTTTTCGGAATCATGAGGATTCACACTTAAATCAGCACGTACATATGTCATATAATTTTCGAAAATTTCTCTATCCGTATTATTTAGGCGTAAAGATTTAACATTATTTTCGCGCATCAATTTTTCAGTAGATTTCATTTGAATTTCGCATTCCTTTTTATAAAATATTAATGATAGGCTTATTATGACGAATATAATAAGAGAAATCAATATAACTTTTTTATAGGGGGCTACATGCGATATATAACATACGAAGATAAGCATATTATTTCACAAATAGCACAGCTTCATGAAACTGAACTTGAAAGGCAGCATCAAGATTATCAACAGACAACTTTGTCGGTCTCGTTACGCGAAGAGATGCTCTTAAATGGGTTATACCACGGAACGGATGTCCTAATTACACATATTGTAGATGATACATTAATAGGAGTAATTTGGGGGCGCTATTTAAAGCATGAACAGAAGGTCATCATTGAATTTCTATATGTTGCTTTGAGGTATAGACAACAAGGTATAGCATCAAAGTTGAAAGATGAAATAGAGCGATGGGCGATAGAGCAGGGAGCTGAGGAAATGCAAGGCACAGTTGATGCTCATAATATAATGATGCAACAGTTGAATCAACAAAAAGGTTACCAAGTGAGTAAAGTAATAATGACCAAAAAATTACCGTTAAATAATGAACACAACAAGGATAAATGATAAGATAATTGTGATAATGTATGAAAAAAGGAGCTCCCAAATGAAAAAATGTTTAGCTTTAATATTAGCGTCTACTTTGGCGCTGACTGCATGTGGAAAAAGCGATGAAAAAGCAGCATTAGAGAAAGATGTTAAAAAACTTGAAAAAGATAATAAATCTTTAAAAGAACAAAAAGAAAAATTAAAAAAGCAACATGATAAACTAAAAGACAAGTCAAAAGATTTAGAAAAAGAAATTAACGCAGATACGTAACAAGCATAAGAAAAATATTAGAAATATAGTGAGAGTAATTATTTAAGAAAATTTCTAAAATCGAACGAAATGACTACTCAGTATATAAATGATTCGTAAATCAAGCATATGCGGTTTAATCAAATATACTATTATTTTGTCGTTTATTTCCTAGGAAATTATTGTAATATGGTTTTGCTACTTGTTATAATGGGTATCATTAATGATAAATGCAGTTTAGTATATGTGTATTAATTGAAAATATAAAAAAAGAATTGGCTTACTGGATAGTTATGTTGTTTTACATTTGTTTTATAGGGACATCTAAACTAAGGTTAAAACAAATGAATGATTATCCTATATAAGGAGAGAGGTAATTATTATGCATGAACAAGATTTTAATTTATTAGAAGGTCGATCAATAACGCTACCTGAATTAGGTAGAGAAATAGAAAATATTACTGGTAGACAAATAAAAGATTCTACAGGAGAAATCAAACGTGTTATCGCACATTTACCGAATTTTGAATCAGATACGGATACATTCGTAGCTACTTATCAATTGAATCATCAAAATGATTTCATTGATGCAACATTTACTGCTCCGAAAAGTGAGCGTAATCGTTTGAAAGAAATACCGGTTCACGTAGAATTAATTAGTTATATTTCAAGAGCTTAGTGAATTTAGATGTTAGGTGAGTAGCGCGCTATGATTAGTCATAACGCGTTACTTTTGTATAGGGAGTAATTAACCAGTATCGAGGTGTAACAAATGACAGTTTATATTGAAACTGAACGTTTAAGGTTACGTGACTGGGAGGAAAATGATCTACTGTTATTTCAACAAATGAATGCCAATCCGCAAGTTCGAAGATATTTTCCAAGTTTATTAAGTTACCAACGTTCAAAAAGCGATATGAATAAAATGAATAATGCAATTAATCAAGAAGGTATTGGGCTATTTGCAGTGGAACTAAAGGAGACAAATGGCTGGCTTGGTTTTATTGGTGTAAATTACATAACAAGTGATAGTAAATATAAATTTGATGAATTGCCATTTTATGAAATTGGTTGGCGTTTAATACCTGAAGTGTGGGGCAATGGCTTTGCTACAGAAGGTGCAGAAGCAGTATTAGAATACGCTAAACAAAAAGGGATATCTGAAGTATATGCATTTTCAACTGAAAATAATATACCGTCACGTAAAGTTATGGAAAAGATTGGAATGACCTTTTATGATCATTTTGAGTATCCAGAATTGAGCCCTTATCATGAATTGAAATCGTGTGCACGATATCATATTAAGCTTACTTAATTTTATAATTTATTATCGTTGGGAGATTCAACTATGGGTGCAACAATAATATATACTCATATACTTTAAAGAATCATCAATACAGTGGAAACAATTTAAAATCAAATGTTTTTAATAAGTTATTAATGAATAAATAATGCAACAGGCTGAGATATGTTTAATTTAATATCTCAGCCTGTTATTTTGATGTTTATTGCGCTGTTAAACAAAGGATAGGAGTGACATACGAATGGATGAGTTTGTTACTGTAATTGAATAATCAATTGACTTAGTTGTTTTAATGCGTTGTCTATGTCTGATACATCTATATAGGAATATGAGAATCTGATAGCGCGATTGGCTTCTTCACTATAGATTTCACCTGGGTTGATCAATATGTGATGACTGATTGCTAAATCGAAAAGTGCTTTCATATCAATCGGATGATAGAGCTCAAACCAAATGTAAAACGAACCTTCAGGAATATGCCATGTTCCTAAATCTGAAAAATAACTTGTTAATGATTGTAGGAATTGGTCTCTTTTTATTAATAATTCATGCTTTAATTTTTGAATATGCCATTGGTGATACTGTGGATTTGTAAGCCATTGTGTAGCAATATATTGAGAAATTGAGCTTGCTCCATAATCATTTTGCATTTTTAAATCTGCTAAGTGTGAAACTACAGTTGATTTACCAATAATCCAACCTATTCTTAGTCCAGGGCTTACAGATTTTGATAGACTACCTAAATAAAGAATGTTGTCGTTATGATCTAGTGACTTTAATGGGCGTGGTCTAGGTCTATTAAAGTAGAGCTCGCCATATACGTCATCTTCAACAATTGGAATACCATGTAGTTGGCATTGGCGAACGATTTTTTTGCGTTCTTCTATACTATAGCTATGCTGTGTCGGATTATGACAGGTGGGGATAGTATAGAATAGACTATGTCTAAAACGTTGTGAATGATTAAATATATGATTGATATTACGTTTAATTGTTGAAATTGGTAGTGACTTTAATTCAGCATGTATATTGTGCCATGTTCGAATGGAATGAATATATGAAGGCGATTCAATAATGATATGTGATTGTGGTACCAGTAAGCCATCAGCAATTAATTTTAATCCTTGTAATGCCCCTGAAGTAATACATATTTGATCTACCGTGCAGTTAATTCCCCATTGTTTTACATGCTCGACAATAGCGCTTCTTAAACTCAAACTACCTAATGGGTATTCATAATTTGATGTTAACGGAATATCATTACTCTGTGCTAGTATTTCTTTGAATTGTTGGTTAGGGATTAAACTTGGACTTAACTCTCCGGTACTGAGCCTATATAAGTCTGAACGAAATTCTAATTCATTGATTCGTTGTATAAAATACTGATTATTTTTAGAAGTACTGTGACTCATATAAGTTTGCCATTGAATATTATCTTTGATATAAGTATTCCATTTATTATCGGCAATAAATAATCCTTTTCTTGGTTTACTTTCAATAGTGCCATAGCTTTGTAATATATCCAAAGCTTGTATCACAGTTGAGCGATTCACTTGATACATTGTGGCTAGTTCACGTTGAGTTGGTAATTTCATACCAGCTTCAAGCGAGCCATTTTGAATTTGGAGAAGGATATCATCGATAATTTGTTGGTATTTTGCTTTTGCCATTAGCAAACGACTCCTCATGATTGGTTGGATTATAAATTATGTCGTGGTTGGTCAAAATATTTGAATTTTATTATAGCATAATGATTATAGATTTATATTAATTCTTACGATTATGGGTTGTGCCATAGCATGTTAAGAGAATCTAATTTGGAGGGACGTTCGTTGATAGAAGCTATTATACATGGATTTATTTTAGCGCTAGGCTTAATCTTACCATTAGGAGCACAGAATATTTTTATTTTTAACCAGGGTGCCAACTATAATGGTTTGAAAAGTGTCGCGCCAGTTATTATTGCGGCAGGGTGTTGTGATACGTTTCTTATACTATTAGCAGTATTAGGTGTGTCGCTAATCTTTTATTCACTACCAATGTTACAAGTAATCATATATGTAATTGGATTAGTATTTTTACTATATATGGCTTGGACATTATGGAATGAACAAGTTGGAAAGGTGTCGCAACAGTCGGCATTGTCAGTCAAAAAACAAATTACTTTTGCAATGTCAGTTTCTCTATTAAATCCACACGCTGTTATGGACACAGTAGGTGTAATAGGGACCAATGCGACACTATATCACGGTGAGGATAAGGTAGCGTTTACTATTGCTACTATATTGGTTTCATGGATATGGTTTGTCTTGCTTGCAATATTGGGAAAAACTTTACATCACATAGATAAGAGAGGTAGATGGATTGTATTACTAAATAAAATATCAAGTATTATTATCTTAGTTGTGGCATTTATTATTATTAAACAACTTATTCAATTATTTAAATAAGCGGTTAATGTTTGACGTGAAACTTTAATAATAAGGTTTAAAAGGCAAAACATTCACCAGACGGTAATATGATTTGAAAATATGTAATAAAAAATGCTATTCCTCTCATAACGTAGAGAAGAATAGCATTTTTATTGTATATGAAAATCTATTACTTTAGGATGGAACAGAGTGCTTTGGTAAGCAACTAACAAAGATGAAAGTAAATATAATACGTTTTAATGATAGTGACGATTAGTCATATGTTCTAATACCTAATGGTTGGTAGGTATTAATTGTTTCAAATAGCTGTTCGGGCGTTTCGCACAATGGGGCCAGTGATTTATATTTATCATCGATAAAACCTTCATCAATCATATGATGAATCATAGTATTTAATGGGTCATAGAAATGATTGATATTATAAATTGCGATTGGTTTTTCATGAATACCTATTTGTGCCCAACTATACATTTCGAAAAACTCTTCTAATGATCCAGCACCACCTGGAGCCATAACGAAGGCATCTGCAAGCTCTGCCATTTTATACTTTCGTTCATGCATTGAATCAACTAGTATAAGTTCTGTTAGTTTTTGACTAGTGATTTCGCGTTCATTTAACATGTTAGGCATAACACCGATGGCGCGTCCACCATGGTCTAACACACCATCTTGAATTGTGCCCATAATACCAACAGAACCAGCGCCAAACACAAGTTCATAGCCTTGTTCTGCCATACTTTTACCTAATTGATATGCTTCTTTCATATATGTTTCATTGTTTCCTTTACTTGCACCACAATAAACAGCAATGCGTTTCATATTCATATCCTCCTTTGTTTATAACAATTCTTGAATTAACGTTATAAATTTTGACTCAAAAACTTTAATATCTTGATTTGTAAAGGGAGCGGGTCCTTTTGTCCGACCGCCACTTTTTCGAAACTGTGCGCTGACATGGCGCTGTTCTAATAATGTATTAATATTTTGTGTATCATAACGAAATCCTTTGTGGTGGAGTACAGTATGTACCTTGTTGATTAGTAAACTGGCTAAACCATAGTCTTGTGTAATCACAATGTCATTTGATTTGGCGAGTTGCACAATACGATAATCAACGGCGTCTGGTCCATCATCAACATATTTAGTATCTACATGAGCAGGCTGTATTACAGTAGAAAAGTGACTAAAACTACGTACTATTATAACAAAAATGCCTGTCCCTTTGGTCAATTCAATAACTGAATTGGTTACAGGACAAGCATCTCCATCTATTATGACTCGTGTCATGAAATTATTTGCCTTTTTCTTCGTTGTTTTGTTTTACGACACTTTTTGCAACGTAGTTTTTATATTTTTTAAATTCAGCTAATCTAGCTTTTTTATTCTGCTCTTGTTCTTTTTCTTCTTGTTTATGGCGTTTATCAATATTTTTTTGTAGAATTTTATCTAATTTATTGATATCTTTACGGTTATCTTTTTCTAACTTCTCGCCTTTTTTCTCTGTAGTAGCGTCAAGCTTTCCAGGTGTAAGACCAACTTTTTCCATATGTTTGTTGGCTTTTTTCATGTCTTTAATACGTTGCTTTTTGTTTTCTTCGCGTAATTTATCTTCTTGTTTATGACGCTTTTCGATGTTTTTTTGTAAAATTTTATCCATTTTACTAGCTTCTTTACGATTTTCTTTAGCTAATTTCTCGCCTTTTTTCTCGATATAAGCAGGGTCATGTTCTTTAGCAATACGCTTTAATTCACGTTTTTGATCTCTGTCATGTTTTTTCTCTACGACATAGTCTTTTGCAGTAGATGATTTATCAACAACTGCATCTTTAAATTGAACTGATTTACCTGCTACTGTTTTTGAAGCACTTACAGTTTTATCTGTAGCCTTTTTAACATCTGGATGATCTTTTATTTTTTTTCGCTCAACAATTAGAGGTACTAAAAACACAGGAGCTACTGTGATGATTGTTTTGATTAATTGTTTTTTGTCCATACTCGTTGCCTCCATTTAATTTATACTATCTTCATATTACCCTATGATACATGAAAATAAACTGTAATTACAGTTTTATAAAAGGCTTATTAAAAATAAATAAATAGCGCGCTACACATTTAAATTCTCGAGATATATTATCTTGGTGCAAAAAAAGATTGGGCACATGTGACGCATGTGTCCAATCTCAAAGTATGTTGTAATTATGCATTTGTGATGCCTTGTCCAATACCAAAACCAAAGTAAAGAATTGCAATGATAATAACTAAAATAATTCGGTAAATTGCAAATGGAATCAGCTTTACTTTACTAATTAAGAATAGGAACGTCTTAATTGCGATTAAACCAACAATAAATGCAGCTAAGAAACCTAAAATATAGAATCCGATATCACTGATGTGAATATATTCCATATTTTTGACTAAAGATAGTGCACTTGCTGCTAGCATAACTGGGACAGCCATAATAAATGTAAAATCAGAGGCTGCTTTATGGTTCATCTTCATTAATACTCCAGTTGAAATTGTTGACCCTGATCTACTGAAACCTGGCCACATCGCTACAGCTTGTGATAAGCCAATGACAAAGGCTTGGAAGTAGTTGATTTGGTCTACAGTTTTAGGGTTAGTAACTTTTTTGCTATAGATGTCTGCAACTATCATGTAAATTGCACCTATAAACAACCCAATCATAACTGTTGGAACACTAAATAAATATTTTTCAATTACGTCATCAAATAATACGCCTAAAATACCTGCAGGAATCATACCTACTAAGATATGTAATAAATTCAAACGTTTAGGCTTTTGGCCAATACCGTCGATGGGTTCTGATTTATATTTTCCAATGTGTAACATTTCAAAATAACGTTCTCTGAATACCCATGCACCGGCAAAAACAGAGCCGAGTTGAATTACAATTTTAAAAGTGAAAGCGGACTGAGAGCCGAGGAACTCACTTGATTTCAACCACATGTCATCAATTAATATCATATGACCTGTAGATGAAACAGGGGCAAATTCAGTTAAGCCTTCTACAATACCTAAGATAATACCTTTTATTAATTCAAGTATTAACATATTTTACCTACTTTCTGTCTTTTTGTTCAATAATATGGTGCTGTTCATTTTTTAATCATAGCATAACAAAAATATGATTTACCACATATATCTGTGAATTTAAGAGAAAGATTAAATTGTAGTAATATTCTATATATTGATGGGTATTTTAACTATTAATATTAAAAAATATAAATATGACAGAAATATGAAACCACCATAAATTTTCCACTAAAATTTAATGCGAATTAATTCAACTTTCATAGAATAAGTTTATAATATGTGACAGGTGATATTTTGTGAAAAGATTAACAAATATGGTTTTACAATATAAAATTTATCCAATACTAATGTTTACATTTAGTATTTTATTAGCAATTACGGTTGTAATACAGAATGTTTCAATCGCAGAAATATTGAATAGGTTACTGCTAAAAACAAATCAAGATGTCGTCGTCATAATCACGATTACATTATTTATATTATTAGCTAGAGCGACCTTCAATACATTAAATCAACTCATGGGTGATAGATTAGCTCAGGTTGTTAAATATGATCTGCGACAACAATTAATATCAAAACAATCTGCAGCACCAATTGGCGCACAATTAAGTACATTAACTCAAAATATCGACGGAATAACATCGTTTTTTAATGGTTATTTGCCACAAGTATTTAAATCTATGATGATTCCAATCTTTATTATTGTGGCGATGTGCTTTATCCATTTAAATACTGCATTAATAATGATTGTTACCGCACCATTTATTCCTTTGTTTTACATCATTTTCGGTTTAAAAACGCGGGATGAATCTAAAGATAAAATGATGTATCTAAATCAATTTAGCCAACAATTTTTGAATAAGGTGAAGGGATTAATTACATTAAAACTGTTTAATAAAACATCAGTAACTGAACAAGAATTATATAATGAGAGTACAACTTTTAGAGATCTAACTATGAAAATATTAAAAAGTGCTTTTTTATCAGGTTTAATGTTGGAATTTATTAGTATGTTAGGTATCGGTTTAGTTGCATTAGAGGCTGGTTTAGGACTTATTCTATTTCATAATATTGATTTTAAGACAGCAGCGATAGCGATAATCTTAGCGCCTGAATTTTATAATGCAATCAAAGATTTAGGTCAATCCTTCCATACAGGAAAGCAAAGTGAAGGTGCCAGTGACGCAGTGTTTGAATTACTTGATCAATCTACTGTAGCAGAGGAAAGACAGTACAACGTCAATATCAATCAAATCCCACTTGTACAATTACGTAATGTTACTTATCGATACAAAGATGCGACACAAAATGCATTAAATAACATTAATCTTGATATCAATGAAGGTGACAATATTGCTTTAGTTGGATCAAGCGGTGCAGGCAAATCAACATTAGCACAAGTTATCGCTCAACGATTTCGACCAATAGAGGGTAGTGTCTCTTTTAAATATAAAGATTTAAAGATTGGCTTTCTAAGTCAATCACCCTATATATTTAGTAGCTCAATTAAAGAGAATATTGCTATGTTTGATGATGTACCAGATGAGACAATTATTAAAGTGTTAGATGATGTAGGACTTAAGCAACAGGTTCTAGCATTGAAAGATGGTATTCATGCGGTGATAGGTGAAGGTGGAGAAATGTTGTCAGGTGGACAAATGAGACGTATTGAACTTGCACGAATCTTATTACTGAGACCTGATTTATTGATCTTTGATGAGCCAGCGACGGGACTTGATGTTAAGACAGAACATATTATTCAAGAGGTCTTGCTCACATCATTCCGGAAAACAACAATGATTACTATTGCACATCGTGCCCATACGATTAAAAATGCGAATAAATGTATTGAGATGAACAATGGTTGTGTGCAATCACAACGCACAACGCAACCTGTTCAATCATACAAGGATGGTGAAAGACGATGAAACCCTATATTAAATTTAAAGCAGATAGAGACTTAATACTTTCAATCGTCGTAGGTGTGGTAGGTAGTCTTGTAGCGCTAGGAATGTTCTTTTTAAGTGGATATATGGTTACCCAAAGTGCACTGGGGGCACCGTTATTTGCATTAATGGTACTCATTGTATCGGTGAAAATGTTTGGATTTTTACGTGCCATTGCGCGTTATATTGAACGTTTATTGTCACACCGGACTACATTTACAATGTTACGTAATGTAAGAGTTCAATTTTTCAAAAAATTGATTCCAGTGGTGCCAGATATTTATCGGAAATATAATTCAAGTGATTTAATTTCAAAAATGGTAGATCGTGTAGAAGCATTACAAAATATCTATCTAAGAGTGTATTATCCGCCTGTTGTAATAGGTATAACAGCAATAGTTGCTGGAATTGTAATGATTTATTTTTCTTATATACATGCAATAATCATATGTTTAAGTATGCTATTAACATTACTAGTTATTCCATGGTTAAGTGGTAAACGTGCCCGTCAGTTGAAAATAAAGGTGGATCGTGAACAAAGTGCCTTACTCAGTACATTTTATGATTATAAAGAAGGTTATGAAGAACTCGTGCGATTCAACCAAGTAGACCAATTTAAAACGGGATTACTACAAAAGTTAACTACATTTAAACAGGCTCAGGCGAGAGAGCAAAATTTCTTGACGCTATATGAGTATAGTTTGAATATTGTCTCCATGATCGCATTATTTGGAACTTTAGCTTTGGGGGCCTTTCAAGTTCAGCACCACGAATTAGATGTCGTGTATTTGACGAGTATTGTTTTAATGATGTTAACGTTATTTGAACAAGCGATACCAATGAGTAATGTTGCCTACTATAAAGCAGATACGGATGAATCACTAGCGAGTTTAAATGAAGTGATTGCACACCCAGTTAAGCAAGGTACACATGCGTTAGACCAGTCTGAGCAACAACCTTTGCTCGAACTTGAAAATGTAGCTTTTAAATATTGGAATCAATCACAAAACGTGCTGGAAAATATAAATTTAACAATCCATGAAGGTGAACAAATAGCGGTAATAGGACCGTCTGGTTCTGGTAAGAGTACGCTACTACAATTGATGCTAGGACTTTATCAAAGTGAGACTGGACAACTGAAGCTAAAGGGACAAGACATAATTGAGGTCGAAGATCAGTCCAAATATCAATATATAAATGCATTATTACAAGCTCAACAATTATTTGACGGTACTGTCAGAGAAAATTTGTTTACGGACAAAGATGATAAGTCAATTCGACAAGTATTTAATGATTTAGGATTACAACATATTGAATTAGATAGAGAAATAACATTAAGTGGAAACACTTTATCTGGAGGAGAAATACAGAGATTAGGCTTAGCAAGATTATTGTTGAAACAGGCTCCGTTATGGATATTAGATGAACCAACGACTGCATTAGATATTACGCATACAGATGCAATCATGGAAAAGATTCATACAGTGGCAGAAACATTAATCGTGGCTACGCATGATTTAAGATTGTTACCACACTTCGATAAAATTATTGTTATGATAGAAGGTCATATTGTAGAATCTGGAGATTATCATACACTGATAGCTAATAAAGGTTACTTATATCAAATGTTACAAATCAATGGAAGTGAATAAAAAAAGAGGGCTCAAATACGTTTGTGTTTGAGCTCTCAATATTACAAAATTTATAATTTGATTGTTTGACTTTAACTTAAGAAAAAATTATTTTGCTTTTTCTTCTGTAAAAGCATTAATTACTTTGCTTAAAAGGCGATTTAATTCATCTGACTCATCTGAGCTTAATGACGATGCCACAGCGACGTCTTGGCATGCAGTGTCTAACTCAGGACGAATTTCTTCGCTCTTCTCAGTTAAGTGAATAAATACTTCTCTTTGGTCTACTTCAGAACGTTCACGCTTAATTAAATCAACCTGTTCCATTCTTTTAAGTAGTGGTGATACAGTACCTGTATCAAGTGCCAACTCTGTTACGACCTTTTTAACATTTACGGGTGACTCAGACCATAAAATTGTTAAAACTAAAAATTGTGGGTAAGTAAGTTTGTATTTCTTAAAGACATTGTTTGAGTAGTAGCGATTTACTTGTCTTTGAGCATTATACAAACTGAAACAAAGTTGTTCCTTTAAATTAAGTTCTTCAGACATAAAGTTCTCCTCCAGACATTCTATCCGTTTTGTTCTCTCTGTATCGGACTGAATCCGTCTAATGTTGTGCGATACTACCTCCTGAATACTTTTGTGCTTTGCCATGCTAAAATAAAACCTGTACAAAAATTCGGAAGTCTTTTAATATTGTATCAAATAAAGACCTAATTATATAAGTATTTAAACTCTTATGCAAACATTTATTGGAAATGAGTGATAATTTTGAAAAATATTAAAAATCGAAAAATTTCTATCACAATCTTAACGGGGTTTCTAGGTAGTGGGAAAACTACATTTTTAAATAAATATGTAAGTTACCTATTAAACAACCAAGAAAAGCCACAAGTTATTGTTAATGAATACGGGAATTTAGATGTTGATAGCTATGCGCTCGGTAATCAAGTAGAGGTCGCATCTATATTAAATGGTTGCGTATGCTGTGATTCGCAACTAGATTTAATAAAACAATTAAAACATTTTATTAACGAAAGTGCAATGCACCATATAATAATTGAAGCAACTGGCATTGCCCATCCCTTAGAAATTATAGCTGCATGTCAAGATCCAGAAATTGCTGAATATACTGATGTGCCTACTGTTATCGGCTTAGTTGATGGGCCACAATTTTTAAAAAGAAAGTTGTATACAAATAATACAAAAGATTTAATGGAAGAACAGTTAAAAGTGTGTCACGCAATTATTGTTAACAAAATGGACTTAATTGACAATGAAGCAAAAGAAAATTTAAAAGTATTAAAAGAGTTAAATCCTCATGCTGCAATTACATACACAACATATACAGAATGTGATATTGAGGATCTACTTAATGAGGCAAATATTGCCACACCATCAATGACTGGCGTTAAATATGGACATCATCATGGTATTAATAGTTTAGTTTATACCTTTACTAGTCCGATTGATAGACAACTATTTTATCAATTTATTTTACGGTTGCCTGATAATGTTCTAAGATTAAAGGGATATGTTAAGTTTCGAGATGCACCGATGGATACTTATGAATTTCAATATGCAAATGGATTGCCAGATTACCATGTTATTGATGAGGCAATGGAATTAAAGATTGTATTAATTGGCGAACAACTTGACATCAATCGATTACGCAATAAATTAGACGGATTACAATTCACATAATTAAAAAGGTAGAGGTGTGGTGCAATTATGGAAAAAGTTAAAATTAATCAACACGTATCTTTCTCTAAACTCATTCAAGGATTTTGGAGGGCGAAAGACTGGAATTGGACGGCGCAAGAATTAAATAGATATATTAACGAATTGCATGATAGAGGAATCACTACAATGGATCATGCCGATATTTATGGCAATTATAGCTGTGAAGGTATCTTTGGAGAGGCGTTAAAGTTGTCACCGCAATTACGTGAACAGTTAGAAATAGTGTCGAAATGTGGCATTGTTTTGCCGACAGACCGCATACCAAATGCAGATGGTCATCGCTATGATCACAGTAGTCAACATATTAAACGTTCAGTTGAACGCTCTCTTCAAGAGCTGAACGTGGAATATTTAGACTCACTACTCATCCATAGGCCATCACCATTAATGGATCCTGAAGAAATTACAGACGCGTTAAAGGTGTTAGTTACGGAAGGTAAGGTCAAGTCCTTTGGTGTGTCGAACTTTAACAAATCTCAATATGATTTAATAAATCGTAGTTTGGTTTGCGACAAACTACATATTACTGTCAATCAATTGGAGGTTTCACCATATACCTTAGATGCGCTTGATGATGGTATTATCAACCATATGTTTAAAGATGATGTTAAAATAATGGCATGGAGTCCTATGGCTGGTGGTAAATTGTTTGATCCGAAAGACGAAAGGTCACAACGCATCATGACTGTCATAACACCATTAACAGAAAAATATAATGTATCTATAAATAGTATTATTGTGGCTTGGTTAAATAAGCATCCTGCATCTATTATGCCAGTATTAGGTACACATAATATTAATAGAATAGATGAAGCAATAGACGGCTTTGGATTAACATTGACGGATCAAGAATGGTTCGACATTTATACGGCATCTTTAGGACATGACATAGCGTAATTTATTTGTAAGAGGAGTAAAAGTAATGAATAACCAAAATGAAACACATCGCAGAAAGCAACTTAAATTTGAACGTAACTTTATTAATATTCCATTTTTAGCATTTGCATTAATTATTGCGATATTAAATCTAAGCTTTCCGGATATAAATATAATGATGACATTATTTGGATTATTTTTCTTATATAATGGCGGCATTTTGTTCGTATCATTTATAAAACATTATAAACGAACTACAATTTTGTCATTAATATTAACCATCTTATCATTAACATTATTCGGTTTATCACTTTATTTATACGCAGCGGCAAACAATTTAATATAATATTTTATATTTTAGCTAGGCTAAGAATAGGGAATTATAATCATAAAATAGATAATACGATTATAGGGGGAAATGAATGGAAGTCTGGATTACACACTTTATGGAGAAATTTGGTTATTGGGGAATCGCGTTTCTAATCTTTTTAGAAAATGTGTTTCCACCAATTCCTTCAGAAATTATATTAACCTTTGGTGGATTTATGACTACGAAATCTGATTTGAGTTTTCTTGGCGTTACTATTACATCAACGATTGGCTCAGTGTTAGGTGCTATTGTATTATATGGTATCGGCGCTTGGATAGGTGAACGAAATCTATATCGTTTTGTTAATCGCTATGGGAAAATATTACGTGTAAAGACCCAAGATTTAGATAAAACAATTGGTTGGTTTGAAAAGTATGGCTATTGGACGATATTTTTCTGTCGTTTTGTACCATTATTAAGAAGTTTGATTTCAATTCCAGCAGGCTTAACAAGAATGAACATGCCATTATTTATTATTTTTACCACGATAGGTACTCTGATTTGGAATATTGTATTAATTTATTTAGGACAAGCTGTCGGTGGTAATTGGCATACGATTGTACATTATATGGATATATATTCACGTATTATCTATATCATTTTAGCTATTCTAATCATTTTCGTTATTTGGAAATGGTTAAAACGTTCTAAAAAGAATAAGTAAAGCTGATAAACCTAGTTAACTAAAATGAATCACTATTTTATTTGTGCTGAGACAATATATTTATTTCTGATGTTATAATAAAGATAATAAATTAATGATTGAAGGGATATTATGGCAAATAGAAAGGTTTCAATTATAGGAGCAGGTAATACAGGAGCAACATTGGCGTTCATTATCGCACAGCAAGAACTTGCAGATGTTGTAATGATTGACCGACCACACAACGAAGGTCAAGTTAAAGGTAAAGCTTTAGACATTTTAGAAAGTAGTCCTGTTTATGGCTTTGATGTTGATGTGAAAGGCTCTATCGATTATGCAGATACTGCAGATTCTGATATCGTGGTAATTACTGCAGGGGTTCCACGAAAGCCTGGAATGAGTAGAGATGACTTAGTTCAAGTAAATGAATCAGTCATGCATGATGTTACAACAAATATTGTTAAATATTCACCTGATTGTACAATCATTGTCTTGACTAATCCGGTTGATGCGATGACATATTCAGTAATAAAGGCATCTGGGTTCCCTAAATCACGAGTGATTGGTCAATCTGGAATCTTAGATACAGCAAGATATCAGACATTTATTGCGGAGGCACTTAATGTATCTGTAAAGGATATTAGAGGATTGGTCTTAGGTGGTCATGGTGACACAATGGTACCTTTAGTAGATTCAACAAATGTCAACGGCATCCCTTTAAGTAAGATGTTGGATAGTGATACAATTAAAAAAATTGTTGAACGTACTAGAAAGGGAGGAGCAGAAATTGTTGAATTATTAGGCAATGGTTCAGCATATTATGCACCTGCTTCAGCAATTTATAGTATGATTGCGGCAATTTTAAAGGATCAAAAGCGATTATTACCAAGTATTGCACTATTAGAAGGTGAATATGGTTTTACTGATATTTGTTTAGGCGTTCCAACTATTTTAGGAGCAAATGGAATTGAACAAGTTGTCGAGTTACAGTTATCAGAAGATGAACAACAACAATTGCAAATTTCAGCTGATTCGGTGACTGAAGTAAAACAATCATTAACAAATAAATAAAAGACTACTATTAATAATAGTTATTTATAAAGCGTTTGGAACATAAATACCCAACATTAAGCCCATCAAAGAACAAAATCTTTGATGGGCTTGTTATTTATATCAATATTCCGTATTGTTATTGCTTGCTTATCTTTTGGGATGGGTCGAGCCTTGCTCTAGACACTCACCCTACGACCTTAGGTGTCTCGTAAACAATACGAAGTTCATATATGTTATTACATTTTAAATAAACAGATATAGACTGCTACATATTCGAAAAAGGTTAAGATATACATATACTTTAGTCTTAACTTGGCTTGTATTGGAACATCCCATTTATGATATCGGCGTTCATAGTAGAAGAGTTGTAAATAAAATAGACCAATACCAAGGGGAAAGCACATTAAGATAATACTTTTTTTGTAACTAAAGCCAATATCATGTAACAAATGACCAATGATAAGTTGAGCGATAATTAATACAATCACTAGGAGTATAATATTAAACGTCATTTGATAGCTCGCACTCCTTTCGCGAATGAAAATAATAAGACTTGTAGCACGACTAATAGTAGAATAAAACCAAATGCATTTATATCAGTGCGTAATACGACCTCTTTAAATATTCGCATCGGTTCATTAATCAGATACACGGAATGTAATCTTAAAAAGCGACCGATAAATATCCCGAATCCATTTAAGAACATCATTATGACAATCAGCACATAATTTAACCATTTGTAATGTGTGAATCGTTCCATTTCTAAAAACATAATAGTTAAGAGGTATAGCGCAAATATGACTGCTGATACAAGAAAAGTAAAATACGCCCATTCAATTAGTATCAAGCCTTGATAAAAATTAAATGAAAATTGATTTAAATGTATTAGGTCTGTAACCATATACAATGTGTTTGGGACCATCAATAAGAAAATAAGTGAAAAAATAATAAAAAGTGGCCATTCAAATTTAAATTTGGGTTTAAATAAATTGAGTAACAAACAAAGCTCAAATGGGACATAGGCTAGAAATAAGTTGAGTGTCATAAATTTATAAAAACTATTAAAGAATATAGATACAATCATTAAAATAAGAAAAACAGTTCTAGCAATATAACGTGCGCGCATATTCACACCTACCTTTTAATTATATTAAATAATAAAGTTTAAAATATTTAACCTCGGGAGTATTGCACGTAATTCCCAGAGATAATAAAAAAATGTAGTTCCACATTTTTGAAATACAAATATACATAATACAAGTTGTAAAAATAAAAATCAATAATTGCTAATTTTTTGCAGTATTAATGTTGAAATATAATTAAGGTTAATGTGCAATCGATTGTGTGATATAAATATGTGGTATAAGTGGTGTAAGTGTTAAAAACACTCAGTATCAAATATCTCATGTAAAGAAGAAAGAGCCTAGGACAATAGTATTGAATGTATTCAGAAAATCGTGTGCAGTAATTAATCTGTATATAGTTCTGCTAAATTCCAAGTTAAATAGCAACATAATTACTGTCGATGATCAAGTACATAACAATACGCTTTGTCATAAGCTCTTGAGTTAATCGATATATGATTTTTTACTATAGATTGAGTAGGTTAAGACCTATTTCATCATTGAATTTTCGGTTAATATCTAAATTTGTCATTGTGATAACAATTTCTGCTGTAGCAGAAACAGTCGCTTTCGATAAGTGACCACTATAAGTTTCATATTTGTTCGTGCCAAACGTCGCATGTAAATGTGCAAACGGTTGATCATCAATATGTGAAATGTTACCTAATAAGCTTGTTAATTCTAAAGGCTCTTGTATCAATTTTTTCTCATAAGTTTTAGTTTCTAGATTATAGAAGTTTAATTCGACTTCAGAACAAGCGCCAATACCGCTCACAGTTCCAAATTTTCCATTTTTGTCACGAGCGATATCCGTTACTGCTTCTACGATATCTTCTCCTTGTTCTAACACAAGTACGATTGTATTATTATCTTCTTGATATACCATTCTCAATCACCGTCCTATCACTCTTTACCCATTATTATATACGGTAATAACGCATATTTCATAATTTACAGTAAAAAATAAAATTCTTCTATTGTGTTTTATAGTCTATATGTTATAGAATGTTCTAATATTATGTTTGCGACAATTATATAGGGAATAGGGTATAAGGTATTTATAGTTTAAAAAATGTGAGTTAATAAAATTTTATCTTAATTAAAAATTATAGTCTTTATTTGTTAAATAGGTTAAACATCTGTGAACTTCAATTTGAAAATGTAAATCGTACTTACTCTATCCAAAGCAATAGAATGGAGGGAGCCATGTGAATAAGCAATTTGTAATTTTATATTTTAATATTTTTCTAGTCTTTTTAGGTATTGGGTTAATTGTACCGGTACTACCAGTTTATCTTAAAGACTTAGGGCTTAATGGTAGTGATCTTGGAGTGCTAGTAGCAGCATTTGCACTTGCTCAAATGGTCATATCGCCTTTTGGAGGGACGTTAGCAGATAAACTTGGTAAAAAGTTAATCATTTGTATTGGATTGGCACTATTTGCGATATCTGAATTTTTATTTGCGGTAAGTCATTCATTTAGTTTGCTAATTATTTCAAGAATATTAGGTGGATTTAGTGCAGGGATGGTTATGCCTGGTGTAACAGGTATGATTGCCGACATTTCACCAGGAAAAGACAAAGCCAAAAATTTTGGATATATGTCTGCAATTATTAACTCTGGATTTATTTTAGGACCAGGGTTAGGTGGATTTTTAGCAGAATTCTCACACAGATTACCATTCTTTGTTGCAGGTGGTAGTGGCTGTTTAGCCTTAGTATTATCTGTGATATTAATTAAAAATCCTAAGAATGAAACGCAAGATGGTTTTACAAAATATCAGCCAGAATTATTGTCTAAAATTAATTGGAAAGTGTTTATAACACCTATTGTTCTAACTTTGGTATTAGCATTTGGTCTATCAGCATTTGAGACATTGTTCCCATTATATACTGCTGATAAAGCACATTATTCACCATTAGATATTTCATTTGCAATTACAGGTGGAGGCATCTTTGGTGCTATCTTCCAAGTATTTTTCTTCGATAAATTCATGAAATACTTTAAAGAATTGACATTTATCACATATGCACTGATATATTCAGCGTTAATTTTACTTGGATTGACTCTAGTGCATAGCTATTGGTCGATTATGATTATCAGTTTTGTTGTATTTATTGGTTTTGACATGATACGTCCAGCAATTACAAATTATTTTTCAAATATTGCAGCAGATCGTCAAGGATTTGCTGGTGGTCTCAACTCAACGTTTACAAGTATGGGGAACTTTATTGGTCCACTTGTAGCTGGAGGACTGTATGATGTAAACTATGAATTTCCATTATATATGGCAGTATTGGTTATGCTATTAGGTATTTTTGTGATTTTTGTAGAAAAGTCTATCAGAAAAAAGTTTAATAAAGCTTAAAACTAAAAATGAACAATTAAACAATATGCTATTTAAATTATAGGCAGAGGATGATTAGGATAACTCAATTCTAATCATTCTCTTTTTTATTAGTTCAATTAATCAATGAGTTCATAGCTGTTTAAACACTGTTTTAATATGGGAGTAAAATGAGAAACCATTGCAGATATAGAGGATATCAATAGCTGAATATTGAATTTAGTGGAGTGAAGTAAACATGACAATTGTATTAAATTGAATCATATTGCGTAATACTATTGTTACAGATATTACATTTGTTTTAAATTGTGGTCTATATAAGTTTTTTGTTAATTTTATGTGCTAATATGTAGAGAAATGTTAAAAGAAATGTGGGTATCTATATAAATGAGTATGAAAAATATAACTTTGGCTTTGTCAGCGATGGTATTAGCTGGGTGCTTAGTCTTGTTGTTATTTTTAGCAACACATCAAAACGCATTAGTTAAAGTGCATGAAAAGATTTCAAGTTATTCAGGTGTTGAAAGTGTGGTTGAAGCTAAAGATAAATCAAAGCAAGCACATAAACAAGATAAAGCGCAGAACGATAAACATGAGGGAATTATTGAAGCATCAATGAAAAAGAATGAAAACGAAAAGCCGCATAACGCCAAGAATTTTGTTCCGATTGCACAGAATTCTACACATAACTTAGAAAATAATGCAGTTGGCAAAGCTAATTTACCTGAATTTAGTAAAGCCTTAGCTATTGCACAAAAAAAGGTGAATAACGATAATCATAGTAATAACCAATATAATGATTATGGTATAGATAGTACCTGTCAAGGTGTATACTATTATATTTTCACCTTTAAAAATGACAAGAATCCAGGATCATATTATAGAGTCACTGTTAATACCCACAGTAATGCAGAAATCTTTGATAAATCATACCGAGTTACAGATAACCCATCACAAAATGCACCATGTATATCACCACAAGAATCTGAAGTCATAGCCCAAAAGTATGCAGCAGATCATTTAGGTGCGAATGCGAGCCTTAAACAAGTTAAGGAAGCTAAAGAGGGCATGTATTATACATTCATAGACTCTAAAACAGAAAATGAATGCAGAGTAGTTATTACTAAGGCGGGAGATGTTATTCAACAACCTGCACTAAAATAAACATCGAAACTGACTATACTACAGTCGCGTATGAATTGATTGTAGTCTAATAGTCAGTTTTTTTAGCGTTATTGATTTTTGAAATAAATTATAATAGGTAAAGTAAGCGATTAGCTAGTTTAATCATAATAAGAGGCGTACAATTGATTTAAAGAGAAGTAGATGAGGTGTATTTAACGTGAAATCCAAAAAAACAAATGCAATGCGGATGCTTGATCGGAATCATATAGACTATAAAGTTAACAACTATCCTGTTACTGAAGCACATATGGACGGTACTCGTGTAGCGCAACTCGTCGGAGTGAGTGTAGATGAGGTATTTAAGACCTTAGTATTAGAAAATGCACAACACGAGCATTTTGTATTTATCATTCCTGTTAATGCAACTTTAAACATGAAACTAGCAGCAAAGTCAGTAAAGGAAAAGAAACTTCATTTAATGCCACTTGATGATTTGAAGCGGGTGACTGGTTATGTGCGAGGTGGTTGTTCGCCAATAGGAATGAAAAAACTTTTCCCAACAGTCATAGATAGTCAGTCTGAACGATTAGACACTGTTTATGTAAGTGGTGGTGAGAGAGGTACCCAAATTCAGATTAAAGTAACAGATTTAATAACGCAAACTAAAGCACAAGTTACCTCAATTATTGAAAGTTAGCTGATTAACATTATATACAATGAAGTTACAGAGATGTATAAACGAGTAAAGTATTTGATCGTTTGTGCATCTTTTTTTGTTGTTTTCGAAATGGATGGGCAAAAAGTGACAAAAAGTTGAAAAATTTCAGAAATAATGATTGTTTTTGATTGTTTTTGATAAAATGTGATTGAAAAAAGAAAGCGGAAACATTATAATATCTTTGAGATGAGGTGAAATGATGATTACGGAAAAGCGCCATGAGTTAATTTTGACTGAACTGTCAAAAAAAGACTTTCTAACGTTACAGGAATTGATTGATAGAACTGAATGTAGTGCTTCAACAATTAGAAGAGATTTATCTAAACTTCAGCAACTAGGTAAACTGAAAAGAGTTCATGGTGGCGCAACACTCAACCAATCATCTCTATTAGAACCTAATTTAGCAGATAAGCGCAGTACCAACCATAGAGAAAAGCAAGAAATAGGAAGATTAGCAGCACAGCAAATTGAAGATAATGATTGTATCTATTTAGATGCTGGTTCGACAACACTGGAAATGATTCCGTATATACAGGCGCAAGATATTATTGTTGTGACAAATGGTTTAACCCATGTTGAAGAGCTGTTAAAGCAAGGTATACGTACATTGATTATTGGTGGAGAAGTGAAATCTACGACATTTGCAACTGTCGGAGTTAGCGCGGTTGAAACACTGGATCGTTATCGCTTTGATAAGGCATTTCTCGGTATGAATGGTATTGATTTGAAATATGGATTGACGACTCCAGATGACCAAGAAGCCATTATTAAGAATAAAGCGATGGGCTTAGCAACACGAAATTTTGTGTTAGTAGACCATTCAAAATTTAACAAAGTGTATTTTGCACATGTGCCACTCTCTGATGAAGTGACATTAGTTACATCTAAGAAAGCAATAGAAGGTACGACGTTTCAATATTTTTCAGAAAAATACAATTTTATCGGGGGAACATTATGATTTACACAGTAACTTTTAACCCTTCTATCGATTATATAATGTTTGCACAAGGTTTCGAACTAGATGGTTTAAACCGTGCTACAGAAACATATAAATTTGCAGGAGGAAAGGGAATTAATGTATCAAGAGTATTAAAGACTTTAGACGTTTCGTCAACAGCATTAGGCTTTGCAGGAGGATTTCCTGGACAGTTTATCGAAGATACATTAGAGCAAGCAGATATTGCAACTCATTTTGTAAAGGTAGACGAGGATACCAGAATCAATGTGAAATTAAAGACTGGGAAAGAAACAGAAATTAATGCACCAGGACCTACTATTACAGAGACTCAATTTTCAGATTTATTACAGCAAATAGAATCAACAACTCCCCAAGACACAGTTATCGTTGCGGGTAGCATTCCGAAAAGTGTACCAGCGGATGCTTATGAACAAATTGCCAAGATTACTAGTGAAACGGGTGCAAAGCTTGTAGTAGATGCTGAGAAAGATTTAGTAGAAAGTGTGTTGAAGTATAATCCGCTATTTATCAAGCCAAACAAAGATGAATTAGAGGTTATGTTTAATACAAAGATTACAACTGATCAACAAGTGATTAAGTATGCACATGAAATTTTAAATAAGGGTGCAGTGTCAGTCATTATTTCACTTGGTGGAGATGGAGCGATTTATGTTGATCGCAAACAAAGCTTTAAAGCTATTGTCCCAAATGGCCAAGTTATTAATACTGTTGGTTCAGGTGATAGCACAGTGGCAGGTATGGTTGCCGGTTTAGAAAATGGATTATCTGTGGGAGAAGCATTTAAACAAGCAGTATCAGCAGGGACTGCAACAGCGTTTAGCGAAGATTTGGCGACGCGTGATGCTATATCAGACATCCAGTCACAAGTTGAAATTAAGACACTAGATGGGAGTGTATAACTATGAGAATTACTGAGTTATTAACAAAAGACACGATAGCGATGGACCTTTCTTCAAACGATAAAAATGGAGTAATTGATGAATTAGTGAATCAATTAAACAAAGCTGGTAAATTAAATGATGATACAGCCTTTAAAGAAGCAATTCATAATAGAGAATCACAAAGCACGACGGGAATTGGGGAAGGAATAGCAATACCGCACGCTAAGGTTGCAGCAGTGGACACACCAGCAATTGCGTTTGGGAAATCTAAAGCAGGTGTCGATTATCAAAGTTTAGATATGCAACCAGCGCATTTATTCTTTATGATTGCAGCACCAGAAGGCGGTGCACAAACGCATTTAGATGCATTAGCAAAATTATCAGGTATCTTAATGGATGAAGATGTTCGAAAGGATTTATTAAACGCATCATCTGAAAAAGAAGTATTGAATATTATTGATAGAGCTGATGATGAGGCAACCGAAGAAGAGGAAGCTTCAGAAGCAGCTGCAGCATCAGCAACAACATCTGCTGATAGCAATGAACCGTATGTATTAGCTGTTACAGCATGTCCGACAGGTATCGCACATACGTATATGGCACGTGATGCATTGAAGAAACAAGCGGAAAAAATGGGCGTCAATATTAAAGTTGAAACAAATGGTTCAGGCGGAATTAAAAACCATCTAACAGCAGAAGATATTGAACGTGCTCAAGGAATTATCGTTGCGGCTGATGTTCATGTTGAAACGGATCGCTTCGATGGTAAAAATGTAATTGAAGTACCAGTTGCTGATGGTATCAAGCGACCTAAAGAGCTAATTGATATGGCTCAAGATACTTCAAGAACGCCATTTGTAGCTAAAGGAAATAGTAGTAAATCAGAAACTTCGAATGAGAAACAAAGTGTCGGTAAGACAATTTATAAACACTTAATGAACGGTGTTTCTAATATGTTACCACTTGTTATTGCTGGTGGTATCTTGATGGCAATCGTCTTTTTATTTGGACCCAATTCATTTGATCCAAAAAGTTCAGAACATAATGCCTTTGCAGAGCAATTATGGAATATCGGTAAGAATAGTGCCTTTGCCTTAATTATTCCAGTATTAGCTGGATATATCGCACGTAGTATTGCTGATAAACCAGGTTTCGCCGCAGGTTTAGTCGGTGGTATGCTAGCAGTTTCTGGTGATTCAGGATTTATTGGCGGTATTTTAGCAGGTTTCTTAGCAGGTTACTTAACACAAGGTATTAAAAAGGTGGTCAGTGGTTTACCACAAGCACTTGAAGGTTTAAAACCAACATTGATTTATCCAGTATTCTCTGTAGCAATTACTGGTTTACTAATGATCTATGTATTAAATCCACCAGCTTCTTGGTTAAATAATTTATTACTTAATGGTTTACAAAGTTTATCAGGCACAAATATTATGTTACTAGGCTTAGTTATTGGTGCAATGATGGCGATTGACATGGGTGGTCCTTTCAATAAGGCAGCATATGTATTCGCAACAGCGGCACTAACTGAAGGTAATGCTGCTCCAATTACAGCAGCAATGATTGGTGGTATGGTTCCTCCAATTGCTATTGCTACAGCAATGTTAATCTTTAAGAAGAAATTTACTAAAGAACAACGAGGTTCTATAGTACCAAACTATGTAATGGGTCTATCATTTATTACAGAGGGCGCAATTCCATTCGCAGCAGCTGACCCTATACGTGTTATTCCATCTATGATGGTTGGTTCAGGTGTTGCAGGTGCGATTGCACTTGGTTTAGGTTCTTCAATTCAAGCGCCACATGGTGGTATCTTCGTTATCGTTGGTACTGACTTTGGTCACGTATTACAATCGTTAATAGCAATTGTTATTGGTTCAATCGTTGCAGCGATTTTATATGGTATCTTGAAGCCTAAACTTGGAAAAGAAGAAATCCGTGCTTCAGAAGCAATGAATGAATAAGATGTGATATATTAAATTAATTCAGTAGAAAGGCGTTGCTAACGTATTTCTACTGAATTTTTTATTTTATATGAAATAAACTTAAGATTATAATATGGTAAATAATTTTGGTAAAATGGGAGAAAAGCGTCAGTGTGTGAAATGAGTAAAATAACGTAAAGAAGGTAGATAGGCATGGCAGAGTATGTAATTGAAAATGGTCGAATTTATACAGAGGATGAAACAATAGAAAAGGGTTATTTAATCATCAAAGCTGGTAAGATTGCCGGTGTAGGTAAAGGTAAATATGAAGGTGAACTGACTACATATGACGCACAAGGTCATCACGTATTACCAGGTTTTATTGATATTCATATTCACGGAGGTTATGGTGAAGATGCAATGGATGCATCTGAAGACGGATTACAACATCTTGCAAAATCGTTATTATCTGAAGGAACAACGAGCTTTTTAGCAACGACAATGACACAATCAGATGATAATATTATGAAAGCTTTGAAAACAATTGTGAGCTATCAAAGTAAACATGATAAATACCAAGCAGCAGACATCGTTGGTATCCATCTAGAAGGGCCATTTATTTCTGAACATAAAGTAGGCGCACAGAATCCAGAATTTGTTCAACGACCTTCGATTGAAAAAGTACGACAGTTTCAAAGCATTGCGAATGGTCAAATTAAAGTGATAACCTTTGCTCCTGAAGTGACTGGAGCCGAAGAAACATTAAATGCATTCCATGACAAAATTAAATTCTCAATAGGTCATACTGTTGCAACGTATGATGAGGTAAATAAAGCCGTATCACAAGGTGCTAAACATGTGACGCACTTATATAATGCTGGCACTGCATTTGAACATAGAGAGCCTGGTGTGTTTGGCGCTGCATGGACGAATGACGCATTGAGTACTGAACTGATTGTTGATGGTATTCATTCGCATCCTGCTGCTGTAAAGATTGCCTTTAAACAAAAAGGTAATGAGCAATTTTTCTTAATTACTGATGCTATGAGAGCTAAAGGAATGCCAGATGGTGAATATGATTTAGGTGGTCAAAATGTGCATGTACAAGGTGCTGAGGCAAGATTAGCCTCAGGAGCTTTAGCTGGCAGTATTTTAAAAATGAATGAAGGCCTAAATAATTTATTGAAATATACAGGCGAACCACTTGAGAAAGTTTGGCGTGTCACAAGTCTCAATCAAGCAATAGCATTAAATATTGATCATCAAAAAGGTAGCTTATCTGTGGGAAAAGATGCAGATATAGTTATTTTAGATGACGATCAACAAGTTTGTGCAACGATTAAAGAAGGTGAAATACACCAATTTGTTAAAAGATTATTTTAAAAGATAAAATAAAAAGAAAAATTAGAAAGTTGACTCAAACAAATTTTTGCGTTTAAATGTCTAGTTGAACAAATAAAATTTTGTAGTATAAATTAGATTGCAAGATTACATTATGATAAAATAAAGGAAATGCGTATTTTTAGGGAGGTGTTACAATGGGAAGGATTTAGTAATTAATTTAATAGTAGTACCAGATAAACAATTTTATGAACGGTCACCTATTGTGACACGAAATTTTGGAGGTGAATCCCTAGAAATAGGGAACTAATTGGAAACTGTGACCATAATGAACTTAGTTATATTTTTTCTTTTAATAGCATTGACGACGGTATTCGTCGGATCGGAGTTTGCACTTGTTAAAGTAAGAACGACAAGAATAGAACAACTTGCGTCAGAGGGCAATGGTAGCGCTCGAGTCGTGAAGAAGATGATTAAGAATTTAGACTATTATTTATCAGCATGTCAGTTAGGTATAACTGTTACATCTTTAGGACTTGGGTGGCTTGGTGAGCCGACATTTGATAAATTATTGCATCCATTGTTTGAATTGATTCACTTACCAGAGGCTTTGACTACAACCATTTCATTTATCGTAGCATTTATTGTAGTGACATATTTACATGTGGTACTTGGTGAATTGGCGCCTAAGACTTTGGCCATTCAATATACGGAGAAACTAGCTTTAATCTATGCTAGACCATTGTATTACTTTGGAACAGTAATGAAACCATTAATTTGGTTAATGAATGGATCAGCGAGAATGATTATTCGATTGTTTGGAGTTGATCCAGACGCTAATAACGATGCAATGTCTGAAGAAGAAATTAAAATCATAATAAACAACAGTTATAATGGCGGAGAAATTAATCAAACTGAGTTAGCTTATATGCAAAATATCTTCTCATTTGATGAACGCCACGCAAAGGATATCATGGTACCACGTACACAAATGATAACGTTAAATGAACCGTTTAATGTCGATGAATTATTAGAGACGATTAAAGAACATCAATTTACACGTTATCCTATTACTGAAGATGGCGATAAAGACCATGTGAAAGGCTTCGTTAATGTTAAAGAATTTTTAACAGAATATGCATCTGGTAAGCCAATTAAAGTAAGTAATTATATCCATGATTTACCAATGATTTCTGAAACAACACGTATCAGTGATGCTTTAATTCGTATGCAACGTGAGCATGTACATATGAGTCTTATTATTGATGAATATGGTGGTACAGCAGGTATTTTAACAATGGAAGATATATTAGAAGAAATTGTTGGTGAGATCCGAGACGAATTTGATGATGATGAAGTGAACGATGTAGTTAAATTAGCCGACAATAAATATCAAATTAATGGTCGAGTATTACTTGATGATTTAAATGATCAATTTGGTATTGAATTTGTTGATTCGGATGATATTGATACAATTGGTGGATGGTTACAAGCACACAATACCAATTTACAACAGAATGATTATGTCGATACTGAATATGATCGTTGGGTTATTTCAGAAATTGATAATCATCAAATCATTAGTGTTATATTAAAATATGAATTTAATGAAACACGTCCAACACCAGAGGATGAAGAAGACGAAGAAGAAAAAGATTAATTTTTGATTCTGAACTTGTCATAATTAATTAACCAGTTGAGCCTATGTAAAGGCTTAGCTGGTTTTTTTATGAGTTGATATTAGGTTTAAAATCAATTATAAGCGCTGTTAGTATATTTTTATGGCAGTGTATATTAAAATGTAATGAACAATGATTTAAGTTATCGAAAGGGGATTTGCATCATGATTGAAGACGTTTATTATTTAAATAATAGTTACCCAATGCCTAAGGTTGGTCTCGGTGTATATAAAATTACAGAAGAAGAAATGGAGACATCTATTGAAGCGGCATTAGCAGCTGGTTATAGAGCATTTGATACTGCATATTTTTATAAAAATGAAATTGCACTTGGTAATGCACTCAAACATTCAGATATACCTCGCGAAGATTTATTTATTACTTCAAAATTATGGAATGATTATCAAGGTTATGATAAAACAATCGAATATTTTACCAAGTCTATTGAAAACCTTGGCACAGATTACTTAGATTTATTCCTTATTCATTGGCCATGTGAAGAAAATGATTTATTTATTGAAAGCTATAAAGCAATGGAAAAATTGTATGAAGAAGGTTGGGTACGTGCGATTGGTGTTTGCAACTTCAAACAACACCATTTGGAAAGGTTGATGGAAGAGACAGATGTGGTACCAGCAGTTAATCAAATTGAAGTACATCCTTACTTTAACCAACAAGAGTTGCAAGATTTTTGTGACAAGCATGATATAGCAGTAACCGCATGGATGCCGTTGATGAGAAATCAAGGGCTACTAGATAATCCAATAATTACTGATATTGCGAAACGATATGATAAGACACCAGCACAAATTGTGTTACGTTGGCACCTTGCACATAATAGACTCATTATTCCTAAATCTAAAACACCAGACCGCATTAGAGAAAATATTGATATTTTTGATTTTAATTTGGAATTAACAGATATTGCTCAAATTGATAATTTAAATGTGAATGAAAGACAAGGTAAAGATCCTGATAAAGTAGCGATAGGCACTTTAAAATAACAGATTGGCAAATATAAGATATAACAAATGGAATAGGGGCTAAATCTCCATTTGCAAAATAAGAGAGTTATTCCGTAAAGGATTAACTCTCTTTTATATTTAAACGCTATAATTATGAACGTATATCTTTGTCATAGCTTAAGATAAATAGATTTGAGTTTATAATTTCAAATGCATCATTTTTACCTTTTGTGTCATTTTGTGTATGAATCGTTGCAAATGACTGATTATTATAGAAAAAATAAGCATTATCTTGTAATAAAATACTTTCAAATTAAGTTTAATACTAAGTCATCAATGCCTAAAACTAATGTGGAACTATAATACATTGCTTAGTATTCAGGCGAGACTCCTGAGGGAACAGGACAAGCTGAAGACTACAGGCTGAAGCTGTCCCCAAGGAAAGCGAGCCAGTAATACAAAATACTGTAAATAATAAAATGAGTTAATGAGCGATTAGAATAAGTGCTTTTATGTATTAAATATAAAGTGAATTTGTTTTTATTATTAAAAAAGGGGAATAATTTAAAGACTTGAAACTAATTATAATTTTTATGCGTATTAGTTTTAGACTATTATATTATTGAATATATCAAACAAATGACGTCCATCCGTTAATAGATTTATAATGAAATCTAACCAAAAAAGCAATTTTAATTTTAAAAAGATTAAGTTTTACGCGTGAATATTAACAGAGTATAAAGATTGTGTAAATCTAAAGGATTAAGTTAGCATAAAGATGATTAATATTGATAAAGTAGGAATAGAAGTAACTGAAATGAAGGTGTTAAGGTATGCAAATAAGAGTAATTGTGCCTTGCTTTAATGAAGGTGAAGTAATATTAAAAACTTATCAACGTTTATCGGAGATATTATCAAAAGATAGTGCGCATCATCAATATGAATATGATTTATTATTTGTCGATGATGGAAGTAAAGATAAAACAATTAACTATATTCAAGAAGCAGCTACTAAAGATCAACACGTAAAATTTATCTCATTTAGTAGAAACTTCGGTAAAGAATCAGCTATGATAGCTGGTTATCAGCATAGTAAAGACTGTGATGCAGTAATTATGATAGATGCTGACTTGCAACATCCACCAGAATTAATCCCTAAAATGATTGAAGGCTACATGGATGGTTATGATCAAGTTGTAGCAAAAAGAGATAGAACAGGTGAAAAACAATCACGTAAAATTATGACGCGCATTTATTATAAAGTAATCAATCGCTTTGTCGAAGACATTGAATTGGAAGATGGCGTTGGTGATTTTAGATTGTTAAGTCAACGTGCAGTTAATTCACTTACAGAGTTGGATGAATGCAATCGTTTCTCTAAAGGTTTATACGAGTGGATTGGTTATAATACTAAAGTGTTTACCTATGAAAATGTTGAAAGAGAAGATGGCGAGTCCAAATGGTCATTTGGTAAATTATTAAATTATGGTATTGATGGATTGTTATCATTTAATACAAAACCACTGCGTGCAATGATTTATCTTGGATTATTTGTATTCTTTGTTAGTATACTTTACATTACATTTATTTTTGCAGGTATTATATTAAATGGAGTTAATACGCCAGGATACTTTTCAACTATAGCAGCTATATTACTACTAGGTGGTATTCAACTCATTTCTATAGGTGTTGTCGGTGAATATATTGGACGTATCTATTATGAAGTTAAAGCGCGACCTAAATATATAGTACAAGCCTCTAATTTAAGTAATGATAAAGTGAAGTCGAATTTAAGTCATGATTTAGATTCAAATGTAACTACAGAAGATTTGAATAGCAATCATTTCAAATATAAGAGACACTATAGAAAAGATAAAGAGTTAGTTAATCATCGTTAATTTATACAAATTCAAAGTAAATAGTTCCACAATGATTATCCAGAGATAGTGCTAATTATACTAAGTCGATTGCTTTGAATCATTTCAATAAAAGCTTCGTAATGTGCAGTAAATATACTGAGATTACGAAGCTTTTTATTATAAAAAAACAGTCAAAATGTTTCATTTGATAACATTTTGACTGCAAACAACTTTTATTGGTTATATTATTTTGAATTTTTCTTACGTAGTCTACCTACTACAAATGATACAACTGCTACTAATATAATTGTACCGATTAACGCAGGGAAAATGGCGATGCCACCTAAATGCCAACCCCAATCTCCAAGTAGCCAACTACCTAGAGCAGAACCAACGATACCGGCAATAATATTACCTAAGATACCGCCTGGAATATCTTTACCGACGATGCCACCAGCAATCCAACCGATTAAACCGCCGACGATAAGCATTAATATAAATCCCATAATATAACCTCCTTATAATTAATTTCTACGATATTAATAGTTACCACAATTTGAATTGGATTAATCACGTTTATGTAAAAATATATTTTGCCAAATAATAAAAGCAATAAAAATGGCGTGGATTATAATAAACATGTACCAATAAGGTGTGAGTAATGTCATTAATGTAGTAGCAATAATCATTAGTATTTGTCCAACAAGAATCGGATGTTTAATACGATGTATAAATCCGAATTTTTCTTTTTCACTTGGAGAAAAGGTAGTATAAAATACGATGATTGCCCCGAACATAAATACTGTTGGTGCTAAATAAGGTACTGACATATAATATGAATCATTACTTGTACTATACGTTAGGATTAACGAAGTGCTCAATATACTTGTAATAATAAAGGCAATGAATTTTTGTTGTGAAATTACATACGTATGTACCTTTCTATTTAAGTAAAGCTGTAAGATTGTCCATAATAGCAATTGTATATTGGTATAAAGTGAAATGAAGTCATACTTGCCGACGATAATTAAATTGATAAAGCTAGAAATGGTTAATGCAATGAGTATAGAGCTAAACTTGAGTTGTTTATAATTCTGACGATATAAATCAATGCCGAGGATGACTAATACCGCAGCTATATTTATGATTATATTAATTAGCATGGTGCTCTCCTAACCTAGATACTTCACTGCAATATTATATCAATTAAGATAAATTTATTCATACGAAAACATGCAATGTCACGTGTTTAAAATCATTTATTCAAATGTTTTATTTTAGTATTATTTTTCAAATAAATTATATTTAATAATAAGCAGTGTAACTGTCCTATTAAGTGATTAAGTAAGTTTTATTTATTATAGCATTTATTAAATACTTGTTAATCAGTCAATAAACGTAAGGGTTGTTAAGCTTGAATGACAGGGTTTCAAATTCAATTTAATAATTGGCTTAACAGTAATTTATGATTTTATTTAATAATGCTAAATTTTATCATAAAAAAGTGATGCGTTGTTAGGACAAAGAGCATTATACAACGCATCACAGTAAAATCTCAATTTAAACACCTTTTTTATTACTCCAAAGTAGTGTGTGTAATTGAGGTAAAACATAAACATTATTCATATCGGGACTCGCCATAACACGATCAACCAAGGTTTCATATAATGTTAATAATCTTTCAGTATGTGATTCAACATATTCTCCATCTAAGTATGGATTACCAACTTGCAAATAAAATGGTATTTCTGGATAACGATGATGAATCATTTTAGCAAATTGATAGTCTTCATCATCGAATATAACAACCTTAAGGTTAAGTGTTTCTGGAACACATTTCGCTATTACGTCATCAAGTATAGGTAGATTAGGTTTCATTTTAGAACTTGGTGGTTTGGGACTAATAGTTAAGTCATCAATTTGTGTCATCCAAGGTTGGAATTTACTTCCTTGTGTTTCTAAAGCGCTTTGGATATTTTTACTGTCGAATAAATCAACTAAAGATTGAATCCCTTTAATCAACGCAGGATTACCTCCTGAAATAGTTACATGATTAAAGGAATCACCGGCGATTTCATATAATTTATCGTATATTTCTTCAGCAGTCATTAACTGAATATCTTCCTTTGCACTTCCGTCCCAAGTAAAGCTCGAATCACACCAACTACATCTATAATCACATCCAGCTGTTCTGACAAACATCGTCTTACGGCCGATAACACGACCTTCACCTTGAATGGTTGGTCCAAAAATTTCTAGAACAGGTATCTTACTCATGTGAAGTCTCCTTAGGTCTAAAGACAACATAACTTGTTGGCGTTTCTCTTACATATACTTGTAAGCACTGTGGCTTATTCTGGCGTTCATCTAATGCACTTTGCACCATTTCATAAATTGTTTGTGCTACAACTTCAGTAGATGGACTCTTACCTGTAAATTGTGGTAGTTCATTTAGTAATTGATGATCAAATTGACCATGCACTATTTTTTTTAATTCACTAAAATTCACAAGAAATCCATTATGATCTAATGTATCCCCAGCAATCGTTAGGTTGACGAAATAAGTATGACCGTGTGTTCTCATACATTTTCCAGCATCTTCACTAGGAATGTAATGTGCTGCAGAAAAATTAAAATCTTTATTTAATTCAAATTGATAATCGTGTTGTACACTTGGATAATTTTGTTGGAACATATTATCGCGCTCCTTTTTCTTCTAAATATGCATTTAAACCGCGTGCACGTAAATGACAAGCCGGACACTTCCCACAACCTTCGCCAATGATGCCGTTATAGCAAGTAAGTGTTTTTGTTCTTATATAATCAAGTACGCCTAAGTCATCGCTTAGGGCCCATGTTGCTTTTTTGTCTAGCCACATCAAAGGCGTGTGAATGACAAAGTCTTTATCCATTGAAAGTGACAGTGTTACATTCATAGATTTTATGAAACTATCTCTACAATCTGGATACCCTGAAAAATCCGTTTCACAAACACCCGTTATAATATGTTTAGCATTTGTTTGATAAGCTAATGCACCTGCAAATGAAAGAAACAATAAGTTTCTTGCAGGGACAAATGTATTAGGTACACCATCTTCTGTCTCTTCGATATCCATGTCATGTTGTGTTAATGCATTTGGAGTTAGCTGTGATAATAATGACATATCTAACAAGTGATGTTTGACGTTTTGTTCTTCAGCTATTTGTTGAGCTACTTTTATTTCTGTGTCGTGACGCTGTCCGTATTGAAAGGTTACGAGTTCAACTTCTGAGAAATGTTTCTTAGCCCAGAATAAACAGGTTGTACTGTCTTGACCACCGCTAAAGACGACAATGGCTTTATCATTATTTAATGTTTGTTGCGTCATAGTATTGTACACTCCTTATTAATTTCATACTAGCTTTTTAAATTAAAAATGACGCAAAAAAACGTCTGTCTCTATAAAAAGACAGACGTTTTTGAGTGTCTAGTTTTTTATAGAGGGTATCAGCTAGGAACCTCTTTGTATTCATTTATGCCGTGATATAGAATAATATATTTACGTTGTAAAATCAAGGTGATATTTGTGATAATAGGGTTAATATCATATTATAGAATATCTATTAAAAAGAGGTGAACGCATGATACTAATGATTGATAATAAAGATTCATTCACATACAACATTGTAGATTATATTAAGCAAATCTACAAAGATGGTGTTTGTGTTATTGATGTTACAGCGTTGTCGATTGCGAAGATACAACAAATTCAACCAAAAGGCATTGTGATTTCTCCGGGGCCGGGAACACCTAAGGATTATCCAATACTAACGGAAGTAATGGACGAATTTGCACAACAAGTGCCAATTTTAGGAGTGTGTTTGGGATTTCAACATATTATTACATACTATGGTGGCGACATTGTTAAAAGTTATCGCCCAATTCATGGTCATACGACAGTTATTGAGCATACTGGCGAAGGTATATTTAAGGACTTACCACAGTCATTTAAAGTAATGCGATATCATTCATTGATGGCACAACAAGATACAATGCCATCGCATTTAAAGGTTACTGCACGTAATGATGAAGCAATTATTATGGCATTTGAACATCAAAGCCTCCCTATATACGGCGTACAATACCATCCGGAATCCATATTAAGTGAATATGGCATTGAACAATTGAAATTATTTATAGAAATTATGGTGACAAAACATGCAAATCCAGTTTAATTATCGCTATTTAAAGGATGAAATAGAACATGAAACACATCAGTATAACTTTACAAATAGTATTGAGCAAAGGCTTGCCTATCAATTGCAAGATGTAGGTGACGTGGTTAACTTTGCAGAGACTAAGCAAAAAATGGGGTATTATGTCGCATTATATTTATCATATGAAGCGGCAAGCTATTTTAATCCAGAAATGGCAACCGTTTCAATTTCTGAACGTAACCTTTATGCTGCGGCCTATGTTTTTGAAAGCTATGATATGGCAGCACTTCCGAAATATGAAGGGCATAGTCAACGATGCAATTTTCAATTTCAATTTAGTCATACGACGATGATGGATCATATAAAGTCAGTTCAACAGGCAATAATTGAGGGGAATACGTATCAAGTAAATTACACAACACGTTTAATAGATGATATTCATTATCCGATTGCGGCATTATATGAAATATTATTAAAAGGAAATAATGGCTTTTATTCTGCTTTAATCGATACATCAGAACTGAAAGTGGCATCAATATCACCTGAATTATTCTTTCAGAGGGGGCCATTTAAAGACGATGAGGATGTTATCGTCAGTAAACCGATGAAGGGGACCATAGCGAGAGGTCGGACGCCTGAAGAAGATCGTCGAAATTTAGAAACATTGCGTCATTCAGCAAAGGATAAAGCTGAAAATGTAATGATAGTAGATTTATTACGTAATGATATAGGTAGAATTGCACAATCAGGATCAGTCTATGTCTATCAACTTTTTAATATAGAAGCATACACGACCGTTTATCAGATGACGACAATGGTGACGGGTAAAGTCAATCACACAATGTCACTAGTCAATGTATTAAAGGCACTATTTCCATGTGGCTCTATAACTGGAGCGCCCAAGCTAAATACGATGAAATATATCAAAGCATTAGAACAAACACCGCGTTATATTTATTGTGGCTCAATAGGTTTACTCTTACCGAATGGCAAGTCTATCTTTAATGTACCTATTAGAACCATTCAATATATCAATGATAAAGCGGTATATGGCGTTGGTGCTGGGATTACAATTGATTCAAATCCAGAATTAGAAATTCAAGAATTTAAAGATAAGACGCGTATATTGGAGAGATTATAATGCAATTATTTGAAACAATGAAGTTAGAGAATGGAACAGTAAACAGGTTGAATTATCATATTAAAAGAATGCGTAGTGCATGTGAAAATCTCGATATTAAATTTCAACAACAAACATTTGAGGATATTATCAAAGAAGTTAGTTCAACTTATCATTATGGGACGTTCCGCTTAAAGGTCTTGGTTGATGAGCAAGGACAGATGGAACATGTCGTAGCTGATTTACCAAGTAAAAGTTATTTTACGGCACGACTAGTACAATTGAAATGGCCAACTAACAAAGATCAAGTCATTTATAAGACAACGCATCGCAACCATTTGGCACACGATCATTCGACAGATTTGATATTATTATATGATGCATCTGGCAAGTTATTAGAATTTGATATCGGTAATGTCATGATAAAGGAAGATGATCAATATTATACACCGGAGTATAATGGGGATTTCTTGAAAGGTTGTATGCGAGAGGAACTCATAGAAGAAGGTAAATTAATAGAGCGAGATTATTCGATAGACGTGTTCAAGGATAAATTGATTCGTGGAGAGATTGAGGTTTTTCTGATAAATAGTTTAAGAGAGGTTGCCGAGGTTAGGTTTTATCTTTAAAATAAAGCTTAAGTACAACAGTGATACTTTATTACAAAGTAAATGACGATAAAATAATCGTTTCCACAATGAACTTTAAGTAATAACTTAGATTAATATGTCGTTGAGTAGGTACAGTTTAAATAAAAATAATGAGTTAGTGAGGCAAGATGGATGATATGGATTTGGGCAGTAGCGATTATCATTTTAGCGATGTTAACAAAGTTATGGACGAATCAATTATTAAAGCAACACGTGGTTATACGTGCACAAATCATAGTTACTATATCTTGTATTGTCCAAATTATCTTTATTTACTTTTTTATGATTGAACTTATACATCACTTAGTTCAAGGGTTGCGTGTATTCTACCATTAAGCAAGGTAACTATTTATGAGGTGAATTTATGAAGATTTATAGCCAGGGAGATCAGGCAATTGTGGTCTCTATAGAAAAAGAAGTCTCAAGAGATTTAACAGAAGATTTATTGGCGTTAAAGTCTTATTTATCAAGCAAAAACTTTTCTTTTATTACAGAAATTGTTCCAACAGAATCAGACATGATGATTTGTTATGATGCAAGAGACATGATTAAACATCATAATATTCGCTCGCCATTTTTGTATATGAAAGCATTGTTACAATCCATACAACTAGAAATTACACATGTCGATGAAGCGGCACCAGCTATAGAAATCCCTGTCATTTATGGTGGACAATATGGTCCAGACTTAGAAGCTTTATTAAAATACTATAAATTAACAATGGATAAATTTGTTAAATTACATACGAAGCCTAATTACTTTGTCTCAATGATGGGCTACACGCCTGGTTTTCCTTATTTAACAGGTATGGAAAAACGTTTGTTTGTCAATCATACCGGTGATGAAAAGACCTTTATTCCTGCAGGGTCAGTTATTATTGAAGGTAAAAAGTGTGGAATAACAACAACGGATACTTATGGTGACTGGTTGGTTGTTGGTTATACTCCGGTTGAGCTATTTAATCCTAACAAAGTTGATTTTGCTAAATTAAAGTTAGGAGATAATGTGCAATTCAAACCTGTTACAGAACAAGAACTTGACTTAGGAGGCTTTAAACCATGTCAATTATAATTGAAGATGCGGGGCTATTTTCAAGCTTTCAAGATTTTGGACGTCAAGGATATGAACATAATGGTGTTATACCTGGTGGCGCATTAGATCCATTAGCACATGAAATTGCAAATAGGCTCGTCGCAAATGATAAACGTGAAGCAACATTAGAAATGACTAATAATATGGCACGTATCCGCTTTACCGAACCAACACTTATTGCTTTAAGTGGTGGGAATTTTAAAGCTGCAACAGAGCAAATGAAGGTATTGCCTAATAAATTATATTTAATGGAAAAAGGGGATGTACTTGCTTTTACGGAAACAAAGCGAACGTCTCGTGTCTATTTAGCAATCGGTGGCGGTTTTGAATTAGACGAATGGCTTGGTTCTACGTCTACAGACTTTAAATCTCAAATTGGTGGTTTTCATGGTCGCAAATTAAAAAAAGGCGACGAGATAAATATGAAACGTGATTATACAGAACGTCATCATAAACTATTTGAAAATCTTGAAGAACGCCGAGAAACAGACTGGGGTATAGATGGCTATGCATTATCATTTAACTATATGTCAGATGTAATTCATGTCATCAAAAATAAAGGTACAGAAGACTTTAAAAAGAATGCACTGAATCGTTTCACACTTGGTGAATATAAGGTCTCAAGTAAGGCAAATAGAGTTGGCATGCTCGTTGAAGGACCGTCTGTAAAAGCATATTATGAGGATATGCCAGCACATCAATCTGTCCAACGAGGTACAATTCAAGTAAAGCGTGACGGTACACCGATCATCTTACTCAATGATCATTATACGTTAGGTAGTTACCCCCAACTAGGAACAATTGCGAGCTATCATTTAACTAAATTAGGACAAAAACATCAAGGTACTAAATTAAAATTCCAATTTATAGATGTTGAAACTGCTGAGAAAAATCTTGTGAAATATTCTAACTGGCTAAACCAATTATTTCATGGCATTGAGTATAGAATGCAATTAGAAATGCTGAAATAGCAAAAAAAAGTGGAATTATATAACAATATGATATTCTTATCATGTTGCGTGCAGATATAGTTTGTACTCATTAATAATAATTGAGATAATACGGAAAGAAATCACGTTTGCTTTAACGTGATTTCTTTCGTTTTTAGTTTGAATTGACGGATAATTGTTTGATATTATTAAAAAAATATAAGAAATTCATACATATTATAATTGTTTCTTATTTTATATATAGGACTATAGTCTGATTAATATATCAGAGATAGTGCGTATAATTAATACGTACCTTGTTCCTTAATAGATTGTTAATATGTCGTTAATAAGTCCTTAATAAAAGGATTTTTATAAGTTTATTCACCTCAAAAAGTGTGTTTTTACTTGAAATTTGACTTGAATTGCTTTATATTAATTAATTGAACTGTATGCGTTTTGTTACATTTGTATTACAAAAATAGGCAGAATGTAAATCTTGCCTTTACATAATTAAATTTGATAGCAAACTATTAATATTATGTGTTGATACAATTGATAACTATGATATGCATATTGATATTAAAAACAATGAATTGAACTCAAATTTTAAATTAAAAAGAAGTAAAATCGCCAACATAACTGATGTGTTTCTTAATGACTTTAAAGCCTGAAGGATTGTATTTTTGCAAATAACGATTTAATGAATTACTAAGCAATATGATTATCGCAAACAGGACATCATTACAGTAACTTTGCCAATTTTTTCTAGGTATGGATAATAACCAGCCTATATTAATTTATAACGGGGGAAACAAACATGAGTTTACACAAAAAGAAATTGACTCTTTTTGCGTTTTTTATACTGACGGTGATTACTGTCACGTTAAAGACGTATTTTTCATATTATGTTGATTTTTCTTTAGGTGTTAAAGGATTAGTTCAAAACTTAATCTTATTAATGAATCCATACAGTTTAGTGGCTTTAATTTTAAGTGTCTTCTTATTCTTTAAAGGTAAGAAAGCTTTTTGGTTTATCTTTATTGGAGGCTTTATCTTAAGTTTCCTATTGTATGCTAACGTTGTGTATTTCAGATTCTTCTCTGACTTCTTAACGTTCAGTACGTTAAATCAAGTGGGTAACGTCGATTCGATGGGTGGAGCAGTAACAGCTTCATTTAAATGGTACGATTTCATTTATTTCCTTGATACGATTATTTACTTATTTATTTTAATCTTTAAACAAAAATGGATTGATAAACGCGTATTTAGCAAAAAATTTATTCCATTCATCATGGCAGCATCAGTCGCGTTATTCTTCTTAAACTTAGCATTTGCAGAATCTGATCGTCCACAATTGTTAACACGTACATTTGACCATAAATATTTAGTTAAATATTTAGGACCATATAACTTCACAGTGTATGATGGCGTAAAAACAATTCAAAACAAACAGCAAAAAGCGCTTGCAAACGAAGATGATTTAACAAAAGTGTTAAATTATACAAAGCAAAAGCAAGTTGAACCAAATAAAGAATATTTTGGTGCAGCTAAGAAGAAAAACATTATCAAAATTCACTTAGAAAGTTTCCAAACTTTCTTAATTAATAAAAAGGTTAACGGTCAAGAGGTAACACCATTCTTAAATAAACTGTCAACTGGTAAAGAAGGATATAGATATTATCCAAACTTCTTCCATCAAACTGGCCAAGGTAAAACATCTGACGCTGAGTTTACAATGGATAACAGTTTATATGGTCTACCACAAGGGTCAGCTTATTCATTGAAAGGTGATAATACCTTCCAATCATTACCAGCTATACTTGATCAACAACAAGGTTATACATCAAGCGTTATGCATGGTGACTACAAAACTTTCTGGAACCGTGATCAAGTGTACAAACACTTTGGTATCGATAAGTTCTATGATGCAACATACTTCGATATGTCACCAGATAATATCGAAAACCTTGGACTTAAAGATAAAGAGTTCTTTAAAGAATCAACTGATTACTTAGCAAAAGAAAAAGAACCATTCTATACACATTTAATTACATTAACAAACCACTATCCATTTACGTTGTCATCTGAAGATGCAACAATAGATAGACCAAATACAGGTGATTCTACAGTTGATGGTTATATTCAAACTGCGAGATACTTAGATGAATCATTAGAACAATTTGTTAATGAATTGAAGAAAAAAGGTCTATATGACGATTCAGTTATCATGATTTATGGTGACCATTACGGTATCTCAGAAAACCATAATAAAGCCATGGAAAAACTATTAGGTGAAGACATTACTCCAGCTAAATTTACAGACTTAAACCGTACAGGTTTATGGTTGAAGATTCCTGGTAAAGAAGGTACAGTCGATAAGACATATGCTGGTCAAGTCGATGTAATGCCTACAATCTTACACTTAATGGGTATTGATACTAAGAACTACTTGATGATGGGTACAGACTTATTATCTAAAGATCATAATGATACAGTACCATTCAGAAATGGTGACTTTATTACTAAAGACTATAAATATGTTAATGGTAGAATTTATGATAATAAGACAAATGAACCTGTAACAAAAACACCGAAAGACTTTGAAAAACGTAAACAACAAGCTGAAAAAGACTTAGAAATGAGTGACAATGTCTTAAACGGTGACTTATTCAGATTCTATAAGAACCCTGATTTCGATAAAATAAATCCTTCTAAATATGAATATAAAACAGGTCCAAAAGGACAAGAAAAAAATTAGAAGAGACTTTAAATTTAATGTAAAAATAATGATCAAAAGCAAGAAGGTAACGCTCGATGAAACAGAGCGTTACCTTCTTTTTTGTATTAAAAAAACCTTACGCTATGCGCATGGTACAGTGTGGTTTTACCGCTGTATTAAAAAATTGTATATCTAGTGCAAATACGCTACTTCACAAGCGTTATGTTGCCTTATTAGTGCATACATGAGGAATCTATATATAACAAAAAAGCGTTTAATGACGATATGATATAAACGAACAATAATTCACTAGGTATGATATGAGATTGATGCTTAGTTATCGCAAACAATATTACCGTAGTGTCATCATTTATAAATCATATGCTAAACGCTTTGTTGTAAATCAGATATTAATAAGTAATGTTATCGTCCTTATCCAAGTGCAACGTCAAGAATCATCATTATGGTGAATCCTAACATTAGACTGAGTGTGGCAAGGTCGGTGTTATTACTAGCTTGTGAATCTGGGATTAATTCTTCAACAACAACAAATATCATCGCACCTGCAGCAAATGCCAATGCATACGGTAACATAGGTGTAATGACTAATACTGCAGCTGCACCAATTGTAGCAAATATTGGCTCTACAATTGCTGATGCTTGTCCATAGTTGAAGGCCTTCCATCGAGATGCCCCCGCTGCTCGAATAGGCATAGATAGTGCTGCCCCTTCAGGTATATTCTGTATACCTATACCTATAGCTAAACTTAATGCCCCTAATAATGTCGCTTGACCATTACCCGAAACAATACCACCGAAAGCAACACCAATTGAGAGACCTTCGGGTATATTGTGTAACGTGATTGCTAAGACTAGTAAAGTATTCTTGTTGAGTTTCTTAGTGCCAACACCTTCATGGAACTGATTCTCATCGGATGTATTGGGATGGATATGAGGTATAACTAAATCTAAGGCACGAATAAATAGCCCACCCAATAAAAATCCGATAGCAGCTGGTAACCATGCAAATGAGGAGTCCTTACCATAATCGATGGCAGGTTGTAATAAAGACCAAAAACTTGCAGCAATCATAATCCCTGCGGCGAAACCCTGCATTGAGTTTAAAATCTTATCATTTACACGTTTAAATATGAATACTGCTGCAGCTCCTAGTGCTGTTAATAGCCAAGTGATAATTCCAGCTATTAGTGCTTGGATATAAGGAGGTAATGCTTGGAAAAATTCCGTCATAAGCTTGTCTCCTTTGTATCATTTGAACCCAAAAAGGTGTATAATGTATGGAACTGAAATTAATTTTAACAGAATTAACTATATTTATCGATATTTAAAAAGGATGTTGGATTATGGAAGCTTACAAAATAGAACATTTACATAAATCCTATGCCGATAAAGTTATCTTTGATGATTTACAACTCTCGATATCCAATGGTGAAAAAATTGGTCTCGTAGGTATTAATGGTACTGGAAAGAGTACTTTATTAAAGGTAATAGCAGGTATAGACGAAGATTACGATGCAGAAATCACGCATCCCAACTCCTATCGCATCCGTTATTCTTCTCAAAAGCAAGAATTTGATGAAGATTTAACTGTTTTTGAGGCAGTATTAACTTCGGAGACAAAGACACTACAAGTCATACGTGATTATGAGTTTGCTGTGAATCAATATAGTGCAGAACAAACTGATGCACATTTTCAGAAAATGATGCAAGCTCAAGAAGCAATGGATGCCAATCAAGCTTGGGATTACAGTTCTGAAATCAAGACAATATTATCTAAGCTAGGCATTAATGATACGACGAAGCCTGTAAATCAATTATCAGGAGGCCAACAAAAGCGTGTCGGCCTCGCTAAAACATTAATCGAGCAACCTGATTTACTATTATTAGATGAACCTACCAACCATTTAGATTTTGAATCTATAAATTGGTTAATAAACTATGTGAAACAATATCCTCATACTGTTTTGTTTGTAACGCATGATCGTTATTTTCTAAATGAAGTTTCGTCCAGAATCATTGAATTAACACAAGGAAAATTAAAAACGTATCCAGGAAATTATGAGGCATATATTGAGCAAAGAGCTGAGAACGAAATCATTGAGCAAAAGCAACAAGCTAAGCAACGCTCACTGTATAAACAAGAATTAGCATGGATGCGTGCAGGAGTTAAGGCACGAACTACCAAACAACAAGCAAGGAAGAATAGATTTAGTGATTTAGAACAAGAAGTAAAGCAACAACAGCAACAAGATCAAGCTTCGCTCAACTTAGCGTATTCACGTTTAGGCAAGCAAGTATTTGAATTAGAACAATTAACAAAACGTATTCCAGATAGAACATTGTTTGCAGATATTACGCAAATTATACAAAATGGTCAACAAATCGGTATTGTCGGACCTAACGGTGTCGGTAAAACAACGTTATTGAATATTTTAAGTGGTGAAGATAGTGCATTTGAAGGGACCTTAAAGGTTGGACAAACTGTCAAAGTCGCATACTTTAAACAGACAGAAGAGCGTTTAGACAGAGATATTCGTATGATTGACTATCTTAGAGAAGAAAGTGAAGTTGCAAAGGAAAAAGATGGAACATCAGTGTCAATTACGCAACTATTAGAGCGATTTTTATTCCCGAGTGCAACACATGGAAAGAAAGTCTATAAACTTTCTGGAGGAGAACAGAAACGTTTGTATTTATTGAAATTATTAGTACATCAACCGAACGTCCTATTACTCGACGAACCAACGAATGATTTAGATACTGAGACGTTAACGATATTAGAATCATATATCGATACATTTGGTGGTACAGTAATTACCGTCAGTCACGATAGATATTTCTTAAATAAAGTTGCTAAAGAGTTTTGGTATATTCATGATGGTATAATGGAGCGTATTATTGGTTCATTTGACGATTATGAAGCTTATAAAAAAGAACAAGATAAACAACGGGAAATAGAAAAACAACAACAAAAAGTGAAACCTCAGCCTACTCAAAAAAGGAAAAAAGGTTTGAGCTATAAAGAAAAACAAGAATATGAATTAATTATCGAGCGCATAGAAACGACTGAACAAAGGCTAGAAGAGATAGAAGAAGAAATGATAAATGCAAGTTCAGACTACGCAAAGATTAAAGCATTAAGTGAAGAGCAACAAGAACTAAATCAAACTTATGAAGATGATATTGCTAGATGGAGTGAACTTGAAGAACTAAAAGAACAATGAGGGATCTTATAACATGGAATCAACTTTATCGCATTATTTTGGTTATGACACGTTTCGTCCTGGCCAAAAGGAAATAATTTCAAAAGTAATGGATCAACGTAATGTATTAGGGGTGTTACCAACTGGTGGTGGTAAATCGATTTGTTATCAAGTACCAGGTTTAATGCTAGGTGGTACGACAATTGTCATTAGTCCATTAATTTCATTAATGAAGGACCAAGTCGATCAATTGAAGGCTGCTGGTATACGCGCAGCATATTTAAACAGTAGTTTAACGCAGAAAGAACAAAAGGCGATTGAAGCGCAATTGAAAAATGGTGACATACAGTTTCTTTATGTTGCTCCAGAACGTTTTAATAATGATTATTTTATGGCGTTATTACAACGTCTACCTATCCATTTAGTAGCATTTGATGAAGCACACTGTATTTCTAAATGGGGGCATGATTTTAGACCAAGTTATCAAGAAGTGATTCATAAGGTATTTGCTTTACCACAAGACTTTACAATTGTAGCTTTGACTGCAACTGCCACGACTGAAGTGCAAAAAGATATCATGGAAAGACTAAATATCAATAAACACGATGAAGTTAAAACAAGTACGAAACGTCGTAATTTAGTCTTTCAAGTCAACCCAACTTATCAACGCCAAAAATTTGTACTTGAATATGTGAAATCACATGCAAATGAAGCTGGCATTGTTTATTGTTCTACGCGTAAACAGGTTGAAGAGTTGCAAGAAGCATTAGAAGATCATGAAATCAGCAGTACGATTTATCATGCAGGGTTATCTAACAAAGACAGAGAAGCTGCGCAAAATGATTTCGTCTTTGATCGTGTGCGTGTAGTAATTGCAACGAATGCATTTGGTATGGGGATTGATAAGTCAAATGTGCGTTTTGTGATACATTATAATATGCCAGGTGATTTAGAGTCATATTATCAAGAGGCAGGTCGTGCTGGCCGTGATGGTCTGAAAAGTGATTGTATCTTACTCTTTAGTGAACGCGATATCGGTTTGCATCAGTACTTTATTTCTGCTTCAAAAGCAGATGATGATTACAAAGATAAAATGGGTGAAAAACTAACAAAGATAATTCTTTATACAAAAACGAAGAAGTGTTTGGAAGCAACGTTAGTCCATTACTTTGAACCAAATGAAAAGCTAGAAGAGTGTGAGCAATGTAGTAATTGTACCCGAGAGAACAAGACGTATGACATGACTAATGAAGCAAAAATGATTGTAAGTTGTATCGCGAGAATGAAACAAAAAGAAAGCTATAGTGTTATTATTCAAGTTCTACGAGGTGAAGATACTGATTATATCCGTTATTGTGAATATAATAAATTATCTACACACGGCATAATGAAGCAATATACAACCTCAGATCTTAGTCATTTAATCGATGAACTTAGATTTAAGGGATATTTAAACGAACACGATGAAATTTTGACGTGTGATAATTCAGTCAAACAATTGTTGACGGATGAAGTGACAATCTTTACAACTCCATTTAAACGTAAATCGAAAGAAATTGTGAATATCAATACCGTCGAAGGTGTTGATCGTGCATTATTTGATGAATTGATTGCAGTCCGTAAGAAATTGAGTGAAGATTTGGATATTGCGCCGGTAAGTATTTTCTCAGATTATACCTTAGAAGAATTTGCAAAAAGAAAGCCAGAATCTAAACAAGATATGATCTCTATTGATGGTGTAGGAAGTTATAAATTAAAGCATTACTGTCCAATGTTCTTAGAGACTATTCAATCTTATAAAGCACAAATTTAAATTGACTATGCGGAAAATGCATATGTAGTGTTGATAACCATTGTACAACAATGGGCAATTTATAAATTATCTCAAAGTTAATTTTAACAACATGTCGAAATAAGTCTTGTATAGGCATTATTTTGATTGGTTATTAAAATTAACTTTATTTTTTGAGTATTAAATAGATTTTGTGGTATTTAATTTTGTAAGTGTGTATTTTTTTGGGATAAATTAATGATATTTACATATACATATAATTAAAAGGGAATACGGACACTACAAATAATTGTATATTAGTGTATATAAAAGACTGAAGGTGACAATGTGATAGAATTTAAAGATGTTGTAAAGAAATATGGGGATAAGACGGCGGTCGATCATGTAAGTTTTAATATTAAAGAAGGAGAGTTTTTTGTCTTAATTGGTCCATCAGGTTGTGGCAAAACGACTACTCTGAAAATGATTAATCGATTGATTTCTCTAACTGAAGGTTATATTTACTTTAAAGACAAACCAATAAGTGACTATCCTGTATATGAGATGCGCTGGGATATTGGTTATGTGTTACAGCAGATTGCACTGTTTCCACATATGACAATTAAAGAAAATATTGCCCAAGTACCACAGATGAAGAAGTGGAAAGAGCAAGATATTGAAACGCGAATCGATGAATTATTAAATATGGTTGGTTTAGATTCCGCTGTATACAAAGAACGTAAACCTGATGAGTTATCTGGTGGGCAACGACAACGTGTTGGGGTAGTAAGGGCACTTGCTGCAGATCCACCCGTTATACTCATGGATGAGCCATTTAGTGCATTAGATCCGATTAGCAGAGAAAAACTACAAGATGATTTAATTCAACTCCAACAACAAATTAAGAAGACGATCATTTTTGTCACACATGATATTGAAGAAGCAATGAAATTAGGTGACAGAATATGTTTATTGAATGAAGGTCATATTGAACAAATTGATACACCAGAGGGATTTGCTACAAGACCTAATAATGCATTTGTAGAACAATTTTTAGGCAATAAGGTACAACGCTCATTAAATGATGTGAAATTATCAGAGTTAACAGAACAGTTAACATTAATTAATGAGTCACAGGAAGTGCAGACGTATCCATTAGTAGACAGTGGCCAATTGGTCAAGGATGTATATTCGCATTTTGTTACACATGATGCAGTAATCATAGATGATAAAGCTAATGCCCAACGCTATTTGATGTACAGACAAGATGTGTTTAAATTGTTCGCTGAAGCGAAAGGAGTGTCTTAGATGACTGAAATATTACAGACACTTTCAGATAGACGCGGTCAACTACTGACGACGATATTTGAACATATACAAATTTCATTTATTGCATTACTTATTGCGGCGTTAATTGGAGTACCCTTAGGTATTTTATTAACAAAAACTAAAAAACTATCTGAAATTGTTATGAATATCGCTGCGATACTCCAGACTATTCCATCATTAGCACTATTAGGATTAATGATTCCATTGTTTGGTATTGGTAAAGTGCCAGCCGTTATCGCACTTGTAGTTTATGCCTTACTACCTATTCTAAGAAATACATATACAGGTATAGCAGAAGTAGACCCTTCTCTTGTAGAAGCGGCAAAGGGTATTGGTATGAAACCAGGACGTAGACTAACAAAGGTCGAGTTACCTATTGCAATGCCAGTAATAATGGCTGGTATTAGAACTGCTATGGTATTGATTATTGGTACCGCTACGCTTGCTGCACTTATTGGAGCAGGGGGATTAGGGGATTTAATTCTATTAGGTATTGATAGAAATGATAGTTCACTTATTCTTATTGGTGCAATACCTGCTGCGTTGTTAGCGATATTATTTGATTTAGCCTTACGTTATATGCAAGGTTTATCATACAAAAAATTGATTATTTCATTAACAATTATCGTAATTGTATTATTATTAGTTATTATCGCACCTTTATTAGCTCAGAAGGGTGAAAAAGTAACGTTAGCTGGTAAATTAGGATCAGAACCATCAGTTATTACGAATATGTATAAGATATTGATAGAAAAAGAGACTGACGATACGGTAGAAGTTAAAGATGGCATGGGTAAGACATCATTCTTATTTAATGCCTTAAAGTCTGACGATATCGATGGTTATTTAGAATTTACTGGCACTGTGCTTGGAGAATTAACGAAAGAAGACTTAAAATCAAAACAAGAAGATAAAGTTTATCAACAAGCTAAAGATAGCTTAGAGAAAAAATACGATATGACCATGCTGAAACCTATGAAATACAATAATACTTATGCCTTAGCGGTTAAACGAGACTTTGCTAAAAAGCATAATATTAAAACAATTGGTGATTTAAATAAAGTAAGTGATCAAATTAAGCCAGGTTTTACATTGGAATTTAATGATCGTTCAGATGGTTACCCTGCAGTAAAAAAAGCATATCATTTAAACATATCTAAGCCGAAGACAATGGAGCCTAAATTACGTTATCAAGCAATCAAAAGTGGTGACATTAATTTAATAGATGCCTATTCAACGGACGCGGAATTAAAGCAATATGATATGGTTGTATTAAAAGATGATAAACATGTATTCCCACCATATCAAGGTGCACCGATGTTTAAAGAAAAGTACCTTAAAGAACATCCTGAAATTAAAAAAACATTAAATCAATTAGCTAATAAAATTTCTGATGAAGACATGCAACAAATGAATTATGATGTAACCGTGAAGAAAAAGGACCCATATCAAGTTGCAAAGGATTATTTGGAACGCGAACACATTTTAAAATAAATTGGAATAATAAGAGAGTTTTTATGTATTTTACATTTAAAACTCTCTTTTTGTATATCAGAGTATTTCTTCTGTCTAGGGGACACATTGATTTTCCCATCATATAAGGTTTATAATAGTTACTAAGTTTTGAAATTTCTGTAAAATTAAGGAGGACCGAAGCAACCATGAAAAAACAAATAGAACAATTATCAGCATATGAACCGGGGTTATCGCCTCGTGCATTAAAAGAGACTTACGGCATTGAAGGTGAATTATATAAATTAGCATCAAATGAAAATTTATATGGACCATCACCAAAGGTTAAAGAAGCAATTCAAAGTCATTTAGAAGAGTTGAATTTTTATCCGGAAACGGGTTCTCCAATGATTAAAGAAGCAATTAGTAAACATCTAAATGTCGAACCATCACGTATCCTGTTTGGAGCGGGTTTAGATGAAGTCATCCTGATGATTTCTCGTGCGGTGTTGACTGCTGGTGATAAAATAGTGACAAGTGAAATGACATTTGGCCAGTATTATCACAACGCAGTAGTTGAAGCGGCAACAGTAGTACAAGTACCATTGAAAGATGGCTACTTTGATTTAAATGGAATACTTAATGAAATTGACGACGAAACAAAGTTAGTATGGCTATGTAATCCGAATAATCCGACTGGGACATATTTTACGCATGAAGAACTTAAAGGTTTCTTAGAACAAGTACCAAGTCATATTCCAGTAATTGTAGATGAAGCATATGTAGAATTTGTCACTGCACAAGATTTTCCTGATACTTTAGCATTACAGCAACAATTTAGCAATGCATTTTTATTACGTACATTTTCAAAAGCATATGGCTTAGCAGGCATGCGTATAGGCTATGTCGTTGCTGCACAAGAAGCGATAGAACAATGGAATATTATTCGCCCACCATTTAATGTGGGACGCTTATCCGAATACGCTGCACTAGCGGCGTTAGAAGATCAAGACTATTTAACGTTTATTCGTGAACGTAATGCGGAAGAACGAGAAAAATTCTTCGCAATTGATAAACGTGATGCATTCTTTGATAGCCAAACCAATTTCGTCTTTGTAAATACTTCCAAACCACATGAGTTATATGAAGCGTTGTTAAATGTTGGTTGTATAACGCGAGAATTTCCAAATGGTGTAAGAATTACGATTGGCTTCCCAGAACAAAATGATAAAATGATTGAGGTACTAAAGGACTTTGAGTTATAAAATATAAATAAAAAATAGTCCAATTATGCTTTATGGTTGATACATTTATGATGATGTAGGAAACGTTCCATTTTACAAGATGTAGTAGGGATAGTAGCAAGGGAAAGATAGCTTAGTGATGTTTGAAATGAATGATGTTATTAAAAAGGGAGTAGAGTATTAAATGACACGACAATCTATTGCAATTGATATGGATGAAGTATTAGCAGATACAGTAGGTGCATTAATTGAAGACGTTAATAAACGAACGGATTTAGGTATTTCATATGATATGTTGGATGGTATGAAATTGCGACATGCAATGCCAGAACATGATGGACTACTGACTGAAATCCTTCGTGAACCAGGTTTCTTTAGGAAATTAGAGGTTATGGCTGATGCGCAAGCAGTTGTGAAGAAACTAACTGAGCATTATGATGTGTATATTGCGACAGCTGCAATGGATGTACCAACTTCTTTTCACGATAAATATGAATGGTTAAGGGAGTATTTTCCATTTTTAGATCCACAACAGTTTGTTTTTTGTGGTAGAAAAAATATTGTACATGCGGATTATTTAATTGATGATAATCCAAGGCAGTTGAGTATTTTTACAGGTAAGCCTATTATGTATACAGCGTCTCATAATATTAATGATGATCGTTTCACACGTGTTAATAATTGGCAAGATGTGGAAGCTTATTTCTTAGGAGATAAATCATATCAAATTTAGGTAGATTTATTCTATTGTTGAAAATATAGAGTAAATAATCTGTACTATAAATAGAAATAGCCATTAAATGAAGTTATTATTGATTCATTTAATGGCTAATTTTTTTTGTTTTTTAAGCGTATGAAAAGGGCTACGCTTTCCTAGGGGACAGCTTCAGCCTGTAGTCTTCAGCTCGTCCTGTTCCCTCAGGAGTCTCGCCCACACATACGCAAGTAAATAGCAAAATTTAATGATAAAAACAATTTGATTTGTGACTTGATATCTTTTTATACAAAGTAGATTAAATCTACAATAATTCACGATGTTGTTTTTTTAGCGTATGAAAAGGGCAACGCTTTCCTAGGGGACAGCTTCAGCCTGTAGTCTTCAGCTTGTCCTGTTCCCTCAGGCGTCTCGCCCGCACATACGCAAGTAAATAGTTTACTTCTATAACAATAAACAATTGAACAAAGTCATTATTTTTTCGATGGTTAAAGCGTGATATCAGCGTATGACTATTTAGTAATAATAATAGCGATATTAACTACGATTCGATTTCTTCATCCGCTGTTGTATTGTTATTTGATACTGTATTATTTAGTGTTAGGATTTGAACAGCGTTTGGAATGATTTCTATCTCTAATGGTGTTTCTAATGCAATTTCACCATCGATATCTACTTTGACTACGGGGTCAGTTGTTATCGAAATCTTTTTGGCTAAAATGTGTTGAATACCTTCAGTCATATGATTCCAATTCATACTATCACGTTGTTTGAAAATATCATTTAAAACTCGAGTATTTTGTTCTTTAAATATAAATGAATTCAAATAACCGTCACTTGGAGATAAATCAGTTAATGGGATACGACTACCACCAATGAAAGGTCCATTTGCAACGACAAGCATAGACGTCTTACCATTTATTTCTTTATCGTCTACAGTGACTTTATAGTTAAAGTATTCAGGATTTAGCAAGGTCTTAACGGTCGAACCAACATAACTCAATTTACCAAATACATCTTTGTTACCGTTTTGAACGTTTTCGGCATTTTGTACAATTAAACCTAATCCGACAAAGTTTAATGCGTACTGGTTATTAATCTTCATTACATCATAGGGTTGCAACTCGGCCTCTATTAATTGTTGGCTAGCTGCTTTATGACGTGGACTTAGGTTAAGCGTTTTGACAAAGTCATTAAAGGTTCCACCGGGAATAATACCGATAGGGATATCGAGTTCACTGTGCATGATTCCATTGATTAATTCATTGACCGTTCCGTCTCCCCCCAATATAAAGACAATATCTACATCATCACTATATGACTTTGATTTGATTTTCTTACAATATTCAATAATATCGCCTTCATTTTCACTTAGTTGAATAGATAGGTGTTTACAAAATGTTGTCAATGCAGCAGTAACGTCACCTAATCCTCGATAAATATCTTTGATACCAGAATGTTCATGGTAAAATAAGACACCATGATTGTATTTTTTGTTAGTCAATATATTCACCATACTTCTCTTTATTTATGTTTAGCAATACCTACTTATTTATTATACCTTTTATAACAATAAAAAAACTATGATGAACCATTCAGTTCACCATAGTTAAGTTTAACAATTATTTAATTCCTCGCATACCTTTAACAATCTTCGGTACAAAAGCTAAAATAATCACACTGACAATAATTGCTACAGCACCTAAGAATAAGAAATAGTTCTTATAACCAAGTGGCTCAATTAAGTGGACGAGTGATCCGTTGATTGCTTGTGCACAGGCATTTGTTAATAACCATAAACTCATCATTTGTGCGTTAAATGCTTTTGGAGCTAACTTAACAGCAGCACTATTACCAGTAGGTGACAGACATAATTCACCAATAACACAGATAATATACGATAAGATGACCCAGTTAACACTAATTTGTGAAGCGCCTGCAGAATGACCAATTAAACCAATCATAATATATGATGCCCCTGCTAAAAATGCTCCCAAGACAAATTTAGTTGGTAGACTTGGTTGGCGTCGTGCCATTTTAGCCCAAATCATTGAAATCACTGGTGCTAATAGCACAATGAACAATGGGTTAATTGATTGGAATAATGCTGGACCAAAATCTGATTTCCATCCGAAGAGATTTAACTTCATATCACTGCTTTCAAATGCATATAAATTAAGTACGTTGGCACCTTGTTCTTGGATTGACCAGAAGAGGACACCAAGAATAAACAATGGAATAAATGCTATAACTCTTGAGCGTTCATCATCTGTCACATCTTTACTTCGAATCATAATCGTGAAGTAAATGATTGGTAATGCTACACCTAACACGAGTACTGCAGTACTGATAATGTTGAATGATAGGGTACCAGTCAAGCCAGTGATAATGAATACAGCAGCAATAATTATGATCGCAATAGTGAATAATATACCGTATTTCTTTTTCTCACTAGCGCTTAGTGGGTTTGATGCTTTCGTTCCAATTGTACCTAGATTCTTCTTGTTAAATAATACATACCATACTAATCCTAATGCCATACCAATTGCTGCGATTAAGAATCCACCATGGAAATTACCTGTACCAACGAAATGATTTAAAATTAATGGTGAGATTAATCCGCCCATATTAACTGACATATAGAAGATTACAAAGCCCGCATCTAGTCTTACGTCATTTTCAGGGTAAAGTCTACCAACAATATTTGAAATATTTGGTTTCATTAGACCAGAACCTACAATGATGAAGAACATAGAGATAAATAATCCTATAATATCAAGTGGTAAACTTAAGAAGATATGACCAATTATGATTAATATACCACCGATTAGTGTTGCTGAACGTGTCCCCGTAACTCTATCAGCAATCCAACCACCAAGTACTGAAGTCATATAAATCAATGCACCATAAACTGCCATTACAGACTGTGCAGTGGCTTTATCCATACCGAGACCGCCATCTTTAATAGCGAAATACATATAAAAAATGAGTAGTGCGCGCATACCATAATAGCTAAATCGTTCCCAAAATTCTACGAAAAATAATACGCCAAGTCCTTTTGGATGACCGAAAAAGCCTTTTTGAGGGATAGACTGCACGTCTTGCTCATGGGTTGTTGTTTGATTTTGCATAAAACATTCCCCGTCCTTTCTTGCTCCCAATAAAAAAATGTATAAAAAAGATTTTACTCCTAATATTATTGAATTTCAATAATATTCTCAAAATAACAATATTCCGAATTTTCACATAATTTATTCATATAATAGGATAACAGAAAGGTGTATAAAATATAATTATTGTAAAAAACACTTATAAAAAAGGCATAAAAAAGCAGTGGTGCATAAATACACCACTGCATTAATATGATTCAGTTGACTAATGTTAATAGACGCCTTTCATAGCACGTTTAACAATAGGTGAGATAACTAACAATACAATACCGATAACGACTGCTACAAGTCCTGAATACATGAAATAATCACTTTGATTTATCTTTGTATATACCACTACGAGTTGTGAATTTAGTCCTTGTGCAGTAGCGTTACTTAGCATCCATAAGCTCATCATTCTAGCTGTAAACGCAATTGGTGCTAATTTAGTCGTTGTTGATAATCCAACAGGTGAGATACATAATTCGCCAATCGTGATTAAGAAGAAACTTAATACGAGCCATAATGGATTAACTAGTGATTGTCCAGATGCTAGCGGAATAATCATTACAAGATACGATAAACCAGCAACAATTACACCGTATGCAAATTTATGCACAGTTGGAGGATTATGCTTACCTAGTTTCAACCATAATGTAGCAAAGACAGGTGCTAATAAAACGATAAAGATAGGGTTTAATGATTGTGCCCAAGATGCTGGGATAGAGAAATCAATTAAACCGCCTGTTAAGACAGACATTTCAAGTTGTGTTTTTTTGTCAGCAAAACTTGCCAAAACTGTAGAACCTTGTTCTTGAATCATCCAAAATGCAACTGACGTAATATAAAGTGGTATGTAACTGTAGATTCTGGAACGTTCTTCTTTGGTAACATCCTTACTTAATATCATATTCAAGAAAATGTAAATTGGTAATACGATACCTAATATTGTTACTAGTAAACTAAAGTTTTCTAATGATAATGCATTATTTAAATGTAGTACAAATAAATATAGTAAAAATAATACGATTACGACAAGTGTAATCAATACAAACTTTTTAATTTCCGGTTTAGTTAATGGATTCGGTACATTGCGCCCCGCTAAACCTAAGTTCTTTTTGCGTTTGATAGCATAGACAACTAAGCCACAGAACATCCCAATAGCTGCAGCTAAAAATCCAGCATGAAAACTCACTCTTGTTTGTAAATAACCAGTGATTAAAGGTGCCAATAAACTACCTAAGTTAATCCCCATATAGAATAATGTAAAGGCAGCATCACGACGTACATCATTACGATCGTAAAGTTCACCAACAGTTGTGGAAATGTTTGGTTTTAATAAGCCAGTACCAGCTATGATTACGGCCAATGCAATCATTACTAAAGTTAGATTGTTTGGTAGTGATAATAAGATATGTCCGATCATAATTAAGAATCCACCATAGAAAACAGCATTTTGAGTGCCGGTAATTCTATCAGCAATCCAACCACCAATTACGCCCGACATATAAATCAATGTTCCGTAGATGGAAACAATTTGGAGTGCGACTGCTTCATCTAAACCGAAACCACCTTTAGCAACGGTATAGTATAAATAATAGATTAATATGGCTTTCATACCATAGTAACTGAATCTCTCCCAAAATTCAGTGAAGAATAACGTGCTTAGTCCTTTTGGATGTCCGAAGAAACCTGTACGTGGTGTACTTTCCATAATTTCTTCGTGTGTATAATTAACCTTTCTCATAAATTCCCTCCCCAATTATAGTTGGATTAATTCTATACTGTTTTTATAAAAATGACAAGTGTATGTATTATTTGTACAATATTAAATGGTAAATGATTTGTTTTACCTTTTGTACTGTTAATTTATTAAAAAAAGTGACGAAAACAGATGTTTTCGTCACTGATGAAGCTCTTTATTTGTAAGAATCGTTTAACGGTTGTCTATTTTTTCAGGGTAGAGGTCATGATTCATTAATCTGTGCTCTGCCATTTTTTCATATTTAGAATTAGGACGACCATAATTGGTATATGGATCAATTGAAATTCCACCACGTGGCGTGAATTTGCCCCATACTTCTATATAATGTGGATCCATTAACTCGATAAGATCATTCATTATTATATTCATACAGTCTTCATGGAAATCTCCATGATTTCTAAAGCTGAATAAGTAGAGTTTTAATGATTTAGATTCTACCATTTTAACATTAGGGATATAAGAGATATAAATCGTCGCAAAATCAGGTTGACCTGTGATCGGACATAAAGATGTAAATTCAGGACAGTTGAATTTAACGAAATAATCTCTACCTTGGTGTTTATTATCGAATGACTCGAGTACGTCTGGGCGGTAATCAAAATCATATTGATTATTTTGGTTACCTAATAGTGTAATATCTTGTAATTCATCTTTGTTGCGGCCTTCAGCCATATAAATCGCTCCTTTTAAGATATATTTTTAACATTTATTTCTGTATGTCAATGGGTTGTCGGCGTGCTTTTTCAAACATGTAGTAACTAGATCCTATAATAATGATATAACCTAAAATTGCATATAGATCTGGTGACTCTCCAAAGAGAATAAAGCCAAATAATGCAGTAAATACAATGGATGCATAGGTGAATATCGAAATGTCTTTTGCTGGTGCAAAGCTATAGGCAAGTGTGATACCAATCTGACCAATGGCTGCAGCTAATCCGGCGCCTAATAAATAGAGACACTGTAACCACGACATAGGTTCAAATGTAAAAATCGTGAATGGAATTAACACGATGATTGAAAAGAATGAAAAGTAAAATACAATTGTATATGGTGCTTCTCTAGAACTTAGGGCGCGTACACATGTATAAGCTGCTGCGGCAAAAATGCCAGAGAACAAACCACCGATAGCAGGAATCACTGACGAAGAGAACTCAGGTTTAACTACAAAGAGCATACCGAAGATCGCCACAATCATAGCTATAAATTGATAGTTGCGTACTTTTTCATTTAAGAATAATAAGCTAAGTAAAATAGTCCAAAATGGATTTAATTTCATCAATGTATCTGCGTCACTTAATATCATATGATCAATGGCATAAATATTAAGTAATACACCAATTAAACCAAAGGTTGATCTAGAGATAAGTAATGGCTGACTACTTAGTTTACCAAATAGAGGTTGCTTGTATTTAAATATGAAATAGAGAGGTATAAACATAGCTACTAAGTTTCTGGCTAATGACTTTTGAAATACAGGTAAATCGCCTGCTAAGCGAAAGAATACTGACATAAAGCTAAAGCCAATAGCAGAAATTAAAATAGCGATGATACCTTTAACTTTAGGATTCAATAGTATCGCCTCAATTTTAAAAATTTGACGTATCTATATTAGCATAAATATTTAAAACATGTATATATGGTTGAAATTAGGGAAGTAATATAATATCATATAAATACGAACAAACGTTCCCTTTTATCTTGGACTTTGTTCAAATTAAATTCTAGAAAAAGTAAAGCAAATTTTTTGAATATTTTATACAACGTAATTGGTACAATGTGCAAAACAACGGTATATAGCGCTTTGTATAACTTTTAGAAAAATCAAATAAAATGAACGGAATTTTAGTAAAAAAATTTTTTTAAAGTTAAGAGTTCAATTTAAAGTTGAATTGGTGCCATTTTCATTCCGTTTTCAAAATTTGTCCACAGTTTCCTAAAATAAAAAGGCTTTTAATCGTCTTCGGACTTATGTATAATGAAACACATAATATAGTATTAACGACAGAACCGAAACACTATATATTGTGTTTCGGTTTCAAGTCACTTTATATATAATAAACCAAATTTCAAGTAAAATCACACTGGTTTAGCCACTTAATCATGACAAATATAGTAGTAATACTTTCAAAATGCATTTTTACATCACTATATGTAGATGACATGATCACTATATATTGTGTTTTTAAATAATATGATTTTCTATGGGGCATTACACGATTGAAATTAGGTGAATAGATTAGTGGAATAATATGATTTTCCATATTTAATGGATAGATCAAAGATAGAAAGTAGGTGTGCCGATGAAGGTTGTTTATTTTTCATTTTCCGGTAATGTGCGACGCTTTATTACCAGAGCAGAATTGAAGAATACGATGGAAATTACGCAGAATAATTGCACGGAAAGATTGGATGAACCGTTCATTATGGTCACTGGTACAATTGGTTTTGGTGAAATTCCACAACCTGTACAAGCATTTTTAGAGGTTAATCATGATTTGATTAGAGCAGTAGCAGCAAGTGGTAATCGAAATTGGGGACAAAATTTCGCCAAAGCTGGACGCGCTATTTCGGAACAATATAACGTTCCATTATTAATGAAGTTTGAAGTTCAAGGCACAAAGGAAGACATTAGCGAATTTAAAGATAAGGTGGGGCATTTTAATGAAGATAATAGACGAGAAGAAATACAATCATATTGAATTAAATAACGAAGTTACCAAGCGTAAAGACAATGGTTTTTTCAATTTAGAAAAGGACCAAGAGGCGTTAACAGTATATTTAGAAGAAATCCAAGACAAGACAATTTACTTTGATAGTGAGCTAGAACGCCTACACTACCTCGTCGACAACGACTTCTATTTTGATGTTTTTGAAGTTTATTCAGAAGCAGATCTTCAAGAAATTACTGATTTTGCTAAGCAAATTGAATTCAATTTTGCAAGTTACATGTCAGCTAGTAAATTCTTTAAAGATTATGCATTAAAAACAAATGACAAGAGTCAATATCTAGAAGATTATAAACAGCACGTTGTAATTGTTGCACTTTATCTTGCTAATGGTCATAAGGCAACAGCTAAGCAATTTATCTCAGCTATGATTGAACAACGTTACCAACCGGCGACACCTACATTCTTAAATGCAGGACGTGCTCGTCGTGGTGAATTAGTATCATGTTTCTTATTAGAAGTAGATGATAGTTTAAATTCAATTAACTTTATCGATGCAACAGCTAAACAATTAAGTAAAATTGGTGGCGGTGTAGCGATTAATTTATCTAAATTACGTGCACGTGGTGAAGCGATTAAAGGCATTAAAGGTGTTGCAAAGGGTGTACTACCAGTTGCTAAGTCATTAGAAGGTGGATTTAGCTACGCAGACCAATTAGGACAACGCCCAGGCGCTGGTGCTGTATATTTAAATATCTTCCACTATGATGTTGAAGAGTTTTTAGATACTAAGAAGGTTAATGCTGATGAAGATTTACGTTTATCTACGATTTCTACTGGTTTAATCGTACCTTCAAAGTTCTTTGATTTAGCTAAGGAAGGCAAGGATTTCCACATGTTTGCACCACATACAGTATATAAAGAGTATGGGGTTACTTTGGATGATATTGATTTAGAAGCTTATTATGATGAATTAGTAGCTAATCCAAACATTGATAAGAAGAAAAAAGATGCACGTGAAATGTTGAATATGATTGCTCAAACACAATTACAATCAGGTTATCCATATTTAATGTTTAAGGATAATGCGAATAAAGTACATGCTAACTCAGATATCGGCCAAATTAAAATGAGTAACTTGTGTACGGAAATCTTCCAATTACAAGAAACATCAATCATCAATGACTATGGTACAGAAGATGAAATTAAACGTGATATTTCATGTAACTTAGGTTCATTAAATATTGTGAATGTAATGGAATCAGGTAAATTTAAAGATTCTGTTCACACAGGTATGGATGCATTGACAGTGGTAAGTGACGAAGCAGATATTCAGAATGCACCTGGTGTTAAAAAAGCTAACAGTGAACTGCATTCAGTTGGACTTGGTGTTATGAACTTGCACGGTTATCTAGCTAAAAACAAAATTGGATATGAATCTGAAGAAGCGAAAGATTTTGCTAATATCTTCTTCATGATGATGAATTATTATTCAATAGAACGTTCAATGGAAATAGCTAAAGAGCGTCAAGAAACATATGTAGGTTTCGAAAAGTCGGACTATGCTAATGGAAAATATTTTGACTTCTATACGTCACAAACATTTGCACCACAATACGAAAAAGTACGTAAATTGTTTGATGGTTTAGAAATTCCAACACCTGAGGATTGGAAAGCATTGCAACAACAAGTTGAAACACATGGTTTATTCCATGCGTATCGCTTAGCAATTGCACCAACACAAAGTATTTCTTATGTCCAAAATGCTACAAGCTCTGTTATGCCAATTGTTGATCAAATTGAGAGACGTACTTATGGTAATGCGGAAACATTTTATCCAATGCCATTCTTATCACCAGAAACAATGTGGTACTATAAATCAGCATTTAATACTGACCAAATGAAATTAATCGATTTAATTTCTACAATTCAAACACATGTGGATCAAGGTATCTCAACAATTCTATATGTGAATTCAGAAATATCTACACGTGAATTGTCTAGACTCTATGTCTATGCACATCATAAAGGATTAAAGTCTTTATACTACACTAGAAATAAATTATTAAGTGTTGAAGAATGTACAAGTTGCTCAATCTAGTTTTAGTGAAACACGACGAAAGTGATTATTAACGTAAGTGAACACAACAGTTTAATATTTACATCAATGAATAAGAAACCCATCGTTAACAGCGAATCGTAACTTTAATATTAGGGCGGTAAGAGGGTCTTAATATATTAACGATTTAGCTGTTAACTTTGTGTGCTTATGTTGTAACTGTAAATAATCGCTATTTAAATAAATTTATACTGGAATAGGAGACATTATCTAAATGAAAGCAGTCAATTGGAATACTCAAGAAGACATGACAAATATGTTTTGGCGACAAAATATTTCACAAATGTGGGTAGAAACGGAATTCAAAGTTTCTAAGGATATAGCAAGTTGGAAGACGTTAACAGATGCAGAAAAAAATGCTTTTAAAAAAGCGTTAGCTGGTTTAACTGGTTTGGATACACATCAAGCAGATGATGGTATGCCACTTATCATGTTACATACAACAGATTTACGTAAAAAAGCTGTATATTCTTTCATGGCAATGATGGAACAAATTCATGCTAAAAGTTATTCTCATATTTTTACGACATTACTTCCCTCAAGCGAAACTAACTACTTATTAGATAAATGGGTGATTGAAGAACCTCATTTAAAATATAAATCAGATAAAATTATCGAAAACTACCATAAATTATGGGGCAAAGAAGCTTCAATCTATGATCAATATATTGCACGTGTATCAAGTGTATTCTTAGAAACATTCTTATTCTACTCAGGTTTCTATTATCCTCTATATCTTGCTGGGCAAGGTAGAATGACAACGTCTGGTGAAATTATTCGTAAAATCTTACTTGATGAATCAATACATGGTGTGTTTACTGGAATGGATGCACAAAGTTTAAGAAACGAGTTATCAGAAAGTGAAAAGCAACAAGCTGATCAAGAAATGTATAAATTATTAGATGATTTATATAAAAATGAAGTGTCTTATACACATTCACTATATGATGAAATTGGTTTATCTGAAGATGTATTGAATTATGTTCGATACAATGGTAATAAAGCATTATCAAACCTTGGATTTGAACCATACTTTGAAGAAAGAGAGTTCAATCCAATTATCGAGAATGCTTTAGATACATCAACTAAAAACCATGATTTCTTCTCTGTTAAAGGTGACGGTTATACACTTGCATTGAATGTTGAAGCATTGACAGATGAAGATTTTATCTTTGAGGATTAATCTTTTTTTGTTAAGTAATCAAATATATCAGCGATTATCGATGCATATTGTCATTGAAGTGGCGATGTGTTTAAGATAATTATTATTATAGTAAAATATTAAGAAAAAGCTTCGCTCTACTTAAGAGTGAAGCTTTTTTAGTTATTACTTCGTATTGTTGGCTTGCTTTCCTAGGGGACAGCTTCAGCCTGTGGTCTTCAGTTTCTCCTGTTCCCTCAAGAGTCTCGCGAAAACACTGTCACAAAAACTATAAAGGATAATCTAGAGAAATACTCTATAAAAATCAGTAAACAAAGATGCTAAACCCTTTAATTGTAAACTATATAAAAACACTCGATTAGGCTACACGTATTCTGTATTGTACAGGAAATAGGTTATCTAATTTTTTGAATTCGCTTATCACCGTGGAATTACTGTATTCATTTGCTAAAGATAGTGACAGTTATTATCTACGCTTGCAACAACTCATGTATAAATAAATTTAGCCACTTAATTTAAATGAAATCAAATGAAAATAATAAATTAATATGTTTAGCTCTATAAATTATTTTAACAAATAAGTAAAATTTCCGATTGCTATTGAATTTAACTAAGAACGTGGTAAAATTTTTTATATATAGTGATAATGATTATCATAACCAACAAGAATTGGGAGCAATTAAATAGAAGGGATTTAGGGAAGGCATTATGAAATTTTTACTTAAAGGTACAGTGTTGTTTACTGTTTTAGTTATTTTAACCATCCTTTCTTTGTTTATAGGTGTCAGCAAAGTTTCGATAACTGATATTTTTCATCTAACAAATGAGCAAAAAAATATCATTGTTTCAAGTAGAATACCTAGGACAGTGAGTATTTTAATATCTGGAAGTACATTAGCGCTTGCAGGTTTAATTATGCAACAAATGATGCAAAATAAATTTGTTTCTCCTACAACTGCAGGAACGATGGAGTGGGCGAAGTTAGGAATTTTGATATCATTGATTTTTTTCCCGCAAGAGAATATTTTAATTAAATTATCTTTTGCTGTCGTACTTAGTATTTTAGGTACTTTTATGTTTGTTAAATTAGTTCAATTTATACAATTTAAGGATGTCATTTTTATTCCGTTGTTAGGTATTATGCTCGGTGGTATAGTATCAAGTTTTTCAACTTTTATTGCGCTTAGAACGAATGCTGTTCAAAGTATTGGCAATTGGTTAAACGGCAATTTTGCAATTATAACAACAGGAAGGTATGAAATATTATACTTAAGTATTCCGCTACTATTACTTACATATATCTTTGCAAATCATTTTACGATTGCAGGCATGGGGAAGGATTTTAGTAATAATTTAGGTGTGAATTATGAAAAAATAATCAACATCGGTTTATTTATTACTGCGACTATTACTGCATTAGTTGTTGTGACGGTTGGTACATTACCATTTTTGGGACTTATCGTTCCTAATATCGTCTCTATCTTTAGAGGGGATCATTTGAAAAATGCACTTCCACATACAGCAATGTTAGGAGCAATATTTGTGATGTTTTCAGATATTATTGGCAGAATTGTCGTCTATCCGTATGAAATCAATATTGGTTTAACGATTGGTGTATTCGGCACTGTTATATTCTTAATCTTGCTAATGAAAGGAAGACACCAACATGCAAATTAGTGCAAAGAATAAATTATTGATACTTATTGCTTTAACTGTGATTATGGGCGTCATCTATTCAATCGTAGGCATTGATTTTGAAATTTTTCAATATCAATTCTCAAGTAGATTAAGGAAGTTAATCTTGATGATACTCGTCGGAGGAGCAATTGCTGCTTCAGTAGTCATCTTTCAAGCGATTACGACCAATCGGTTGTTAACACCCTCGATTATGGGGTTAGATGCGGTTTATATGTTTGTTAAGGTGCTGTTAGTTTTTGCTTTTGGTGTGCAATCTGTATTAGTTACGAATCTGTATCTCAATTTTATAATTACTTTGGTCGTCATGGTGGTATTTTCGTTACTACTTTTCCAAGGTATATTTAAAATTGGAGACGTTTCAGTTTACTTTATATTATTAGTAGGTGTGATTTTAGGGACATTTTTCAAAAGTATCACAGGATTTCTTGAATTAATTATTAATCCAGAGGACTATTTAGCGGTTCAAAGTGCGATGTTTGCTAATTTTGACGCATCAAATAGTAAGCTTGTCACCCTTTGTGGCATTATACTTATTGTCTTAATTATTGTCACTGTACTATTAATTCCATATCTAGACGTATTGTTATTAGGTAGAGATCAAGCCATTAATCTTGGTGTATCTTATAAAACATTAACACGATTACTGTTAATCCTTGTTGCTATTCTCGTATCAATTTCAACAGCACTTGTAGGACCAATTACATTTCTTGGTTTGTTAACAGTCAACTTAGCACATGAAATGATGAGAACGTATGAACATAAATATATTTTACCGGCAACAATCTGTATTAGTTGGTTGAGTTTATTTATTGCGCAAGCAGTAGTCGAAAATCTCTTTGAAGCGACAACACAAGTAAGTATTATTATCGATTTAATTGGTGGTAGTTACTTTATTTACTTATTAATTAAAAGGAGGAATGCAAATTGATACGTGTGTCAGGACTTAATAAAACAATTCAAGATAAGCCTATTTTAAAGAATATCAATGTAGATATCCAAAAAGGGAAGCTCACATCGATGATTGGACCAAATGGTGCTGGTAAGAGTACTTTATTAGGTGCGATTACACGATTGATGGACTTTGAAGAAGGACAGATTGAGATAGAAGGGCGTTCGATTAATGATTTTAAAAGTAATGAACTTGCCAAGAAACTATCTATTTTAAAGCAAAGTAATCATACAGAGTTGAATATTACTGTTGAGCAGTTAGTTAACTTTGGTAGATTTCCGCATTGTAAGGGCCATTTGAAAAAGGAAGATAAGGATCAAGTTGAATATGCATTAGAATTACTTCAATTACAGGAAATTAGACATCGTTATCTTAAGACGCTTTCAGGTGGACAACGACAACGTGCATATGTCGCAATGACAATTGCACAAGATACAGATTATATCTTGTTGGATGAACCATTAAACAACCTCGATATGAAGCACTCTGTTCAAATCATGCAAACGTTACGTCAACTTGCTAAAAAGTTGAATAAGACCATCGTCATTGTGATACATGATATTAATTTTGCATCTTGTTACTCAGATGACATCATCGCGTTAAAACATGGTGAATTAGTGAAAGCGAGTGATAAGGACGAAGTCATTCAAACGGATGTGTTACGACAACTTTATGATATGGATGTGAAAATCGAAGAAATACGTGGACAACGGATCTGTGTTTACTTCGATGAGTCTACAGAGGAAGAAGCACTGTCTTTAGTAGAGTCCATTTAAATCTAAGATGTCTTTGTCCTAAACATTGAAGGGAGTGATGCAAACGTAGCGTTACTTTTAAAACGTGGGATAGATTGGGTATTAAACAAAAATTGGAGGAATGAAACACCATGAAAAAATATGCTTTAGTCTTAGTTATAGGTTTAATGTTTTTATTAGCAGCATGTGGTAATAGTGGATCTGGATCTGATGATAAAAAATCAGAAAGCAAGGACACTAAAGATACAGTGAAAATTGAAAATAATTATCAAGCAAGTGGCGAAAAACGAGATGGTAGCGATGCTAAAACGGTAAAAGAAACTGTAGAAGTACCGAAGAATCCTAAAAAGGCTGTAGTTTTTGACTATGGAACTTTAGACACAATGAAAGAACTTGGCTTAGCAGACAAAGTTAAAGCTGTGCCTAAAGGTGAAGGTGGTAAATCATTACCAGATTTCTTAAGTGATTTTAAAGATGAAAAATACTTAAATACTGGTAGTCTGAAAGAAGTTAATTATGATAAAGTAGCTGCTGCTAAACCTGACGTTATATACATATCTGGTCGTACGGCTAATCAGAAAAACTTAGATGAATTTAAGAAAGCAGCACCAGATGCAAAAGTGGTTTATGTAGGTGTAGATAACAAAAATGAAGTTAATTCATTAAAAGAAAATGCTGAAAAACTTGGTAAAATTTACGATAAAGAAAGCGAAGTTAAATCTTTAAATAAAAAATTAGATGATAAAATCGCTGAAGTAAAAGATAAAACAAAAGACATGAAAGACGAAAAAGCGATGTTCTTACTAGTTAATGAAGGTGAATTATCTACTTATGGTGCTGGTGATCGTTTTGGTTCATTAATCTTCAATACAATGGGCTTCACTGCTGCTGATGATAATATTAAAGGAAGTACACACGGACAAAACGTAACAAATGAATATATTGCTGAGAAAAATCCAGCAATTATCTTTGCAATGGACCGCGGACAAGCAATCGGTGGTAAATCAACAGCGAAACAAGCTTTAGGCAATGATGTAATTAAAAATGTAGATGCAGTAAAACATAATAAAGTCTATGAACTAGATCCTAAATTATGGTACTTTGCAAGTGGTTCTACTACAACTGCCATTAAACAAATGGATGAAGTTGAAAAAGCATTAGACAAAAAATAATTAACATCTAGAGTGGGGAAATGTTAGTTAAAATGATGTAAATGCATTGTCTAGATATTAAATTCATACTGTTAATACAGCAAGTGAATTTATTTTATACGTATCGAATTTGATTGTAGATAATCATAAGACCTAAAAGATTGGGATTTAAATCCTAGAATGAAAGAGTCTGGAACATTAGTCTTCAGACTAAAATGAAATCGATAATTTTTACTGTGAAAATGTAAAAATTATCGATTTTTCTATTATTATCAAATTGATTATCACTTAGTGTTATTATTTTACTTATATTGATAGCTAATAATGCTAATCCGAGTTCATGTTTTATCCTTGTTATTCCTCGAAGTGACATGCGAGTAAATCCACAAATAGCCTTTAATAATACAAAAACAGCTTCTATCTCAATTTTATTTTGATTATAGAATCTTTGTATTTCTGGTTCTGAAAGCTGTTGATTTATTTTAGTTTTGAAAGATTCCCAATTATAATTCCTCAAAACTTTTTTATTAGTCTCCGAATTATGTTTGCTATATCGGTTGGAGTGTGGACACCCTGAACAATCATCACATTCGTCTAATTTGAAACCTCTTTTAAAATCATAGTCATTATTTTTGTAGTAATTACATATAAGAACTTCGTATTGTTTGCGAGACACTTGAGTGAGTAGGGTGAGTGTCGACATCAAGGATTGAGCCATCCCCCCTAGGTAAGTGAGCAATACGAATCAGAAAGATAGATAGAATATCTCCTTTTACCTAGTATGCTAGCGTGTGTGTAAGGAAATTGAATTATATTAAAATCGTTGTCTTGATATTTACTGCTTATAATTTTACAGTATTGTTTGCGAGACACCTGAGGGAGTAGGGTGAGTGTCGAGACCAAGGCTCGACCCAGCCCCCTAGGTAAGCGAGCAATAACAATACTGAGTATCGATAACAATAACAAAGCCCATCAAAAATCTTTGATGAGCTTAATGCTAGGTGTTTATGTTCTAGATTCGTTACTGTACTTTGTATTATTGATAAGATCATCTGAAACTAGAAATGAGAATGACAATGTTTATTTAGGTATTTTGCAACAAACATACGTAAATATAGTGTCTTTTAAATAACCTGGGATTAAAGTAGAATTGTGTTATTTTAGAAATGGAAAGGGTAAATGGTTTATAAACACTAAATTAAGGTGACGTTTCTAGCTTTAATGTTAAAAGGAAACTGAGTAATTACATTTGAACAGAGGTGCAATGATGATATTAGATAAAGTGAATCCTAATGATTTATATCCAACAGAAGAGCAAGGTCCTACTGTATTAGGGACGATTGAGTATAATATGCATGGTACTTCAGAATTCGAAGGTGCCTTTATTGCGACAAATGAGCGATTGATTTTAAATGTAGATATGAATGGTGAATTTTATTATAGAAGTATTGCTTATAATGAAATTGAACAGATTGAAGCACACGACGATAGTATTCAATTTGTCTTTAATGTGGGACCAATGCCAATGAAAGAACTACAAAAGGGTGATATCCAAACTTTTGTGGATTATGTTAAGTCACAAATGCCTTCATAAATAATTAAGAAGAAATGAAATATTCATATTAAAAAACCAGACCTTTCCGGGATTTGAAAAGGTCTGGTTTTTATTATGCATTAAATAGCAAAGTAAAGATGATAGTGATATTTACAACGATTGTTAAAATGCGCATTACATTCTGGACAAGCCTCAATCATCATATATTCGTTAATTGTCATTTCGTGTTTACAAACACCACACAAAATTGCGCATTCATTAAATTCGTCTGATTCCCATCGCTTTATAGGATGTGATTCGCTTTCGTTATGGCATTTATAGCATGGATAGTATTTATCGCAACATTTAAATTTAATTGAAATAATGTCTAAAGGCGTTTGATAATGTGTGCATCTGCCTTCGCTATCTACCGTTGGACCATAAATATTAACCATTGTATCTGTCTCCTAACTAGTCTTGGGGATGCTCTCCGATAATTCGTACTTCTGGATGTAACTCCACATCGAATTTTTCTTTAACGACCTTTTGTACATAATGTATTAAATCTTCGTAGTCTGTGGCTGTACCTTTATCAACATTAACCATAAAGCCAGCATGCTTTGTTGAAACCTCAACTCCACCAATGCGATGACCTTGTAAGTCTGAATCTTGTATTAGTTTTCCTGCAAAGTGTCCAGGTGGGCGTTGGAATACACTACCACATGAAGGATATTCTAATGGTTGCTTTGTTTCTCGGCGTTCAGTTAAATCATCCATCTTCGATTGAATGTCTTCTTTATGACCCGGTTCAAGTGTAAAAGCAGCTTCCAAAACTACAAGGTGTTGTTTCTGAACAATACTATTTCGATAATCTAATTCTAATTCATGCTTAGTTAAGGTGATTAATTCTCCCTTTTCGTTTACACAAAGAGCATAATCAATACAATCCTTTACTTCGCCTCCATAGGCGCCCGCATTCATAAATACAGCGCCACCAATAGAGCCCGGAATGCCACATGCAAACTCTAAACCAGTTAAACTATAATCCCTTGCAGTGCGTGAAACATCAATGATTGCAGCACCACTTCCAGAAATAATAGCATCATCTGAAACTTCAATATAATCGAGTGAAAGTAAGCTGATAACAATACCTCTTATGCCGCCTTCACGAATAATAATATTTGATCCATTACCTAAATAAGTAACAGGAATATCATTGGAATAAGCAAAGTGCACAATCGCTTGCACTTGTTGATGTGTGGTTGGTGATAAGTAGTAATCTGCTTGACCACCAGTTTCTGTATATGTATAGCGCTTTAAAGGTTCATCAATCTTTATTATATCTTTAGGTACAATTGCTTCTAATTCCTTTAAGATGTCATCTTTATGCAATGTATTGTACGTCCTTTCCTAGTGAATTCATTTATACATTATAGCAATATTTGTGGGTATTTGCTAAATAGTATGCTAGTTAATCACAAAACTTATACATCTATTAAAATTTGAGTTGATTATACCATGTCTGTATGAAAAGTGAACGTAAAAACCGATTCAAATTAATCTGTATGTATTTGCTTTAATAATTTAGAGAATAACTGTTGCTTTTGATTCTCATATGCACGAATTGTAGGTGCATGTTGAGCAATATTTTGTTTAGCATTTCCAAAAGTTTGCGCTGCTGATGGATTATTTTCTAAATACTTTGTACTTAATAAGTAATCATTATATAGCGTAGAATCCTTTTGGATAATATGTAGACGGGCGATTTGCTTTAAATCAATAAGGTTATTAAATTGAGCCATGACTACTTTCTTTTTATATGGATGATGTAAACGATAGAAGCCAGCATAATTCAGTCGTTTTTCATCTAAAGATGTTATGTCATGTAAATTATCTACTCCTACAAGAATGTCTAAGATAGGTTCGGTAGGATAAGTGAAATGTTTTGTACCACCAATATGGTGCGTTGATTTTACGGGCGTATCTAAAAGGTTAAATAAAGTTGTACTAAGCGTTTCATACTGCTGTGCAAAATCAATGTTTTTATGCTCAATGATAAAATTTTGTACTTGAGAATACATTAAGTTGAGCGCTCCTTTTATTCTGATTTTATTCTTGTTAAACTGTAAATTCTGAAATAATATATCACATATCATTTTCAAGTTAAATAAGTTTCTGTATAATACGGAATAATAAGGAGTGCAGAAATGAAAAGAATACTTTGCATCGTTTTTTTACTTAGTATATCAATCATATTGACGTCATGTAGTAATAAATGGTCTTCTGAATTTAGAGATTTTAACAAATCATTGAATGATGTTAAAAATAAAGGGAAGAATGTAGAAGAGGCAATGGACAGTATCCAACTTAAACGTTTGGATGATTTAAGCAAAACAGACACCACTGATAAGAATAAGCAAGAGTTTAATGATTTACAAAATAAAATAAATAGTAAGGTTATTCCTAAAATGGATGCATATGAAAAGGCAGCGAAACATTTACCTGCCAAATCTGCTGAAACCAAAGCGCTTAAATCTGAATATCTAGAGGTAGTTCAAGATAAGAAAAAAGCACTAAATCAAACAAAAAAGTTTGTCGATTTATATAATCAATCTATAAAGGCTAATGAAGACATATTAGATTATACGAAATTATTTGAGAAGAATCGTTCGCAGGTTGAGGCAAATATGAAAAAAGCTAAAAAAGCTGGCGCAACATCAGATGTGAAATATTTTGAGGAAAAATTAGAAGAAAATAATAAAGCATTAAAATCAACTGTAGATGATGGTTTTGATTCTTCGGATCCTCAAAAGGTAAAAAAATTAATTAACGATGATATTATGCCGCTGATTACTAAGGAAATTAGAGATTTAAATAAAACAGAAATCACGAGTGGCTACGTCAATGATGCGCGTAAAAATGCAATAGAAATGTACTATAGTTTACAAAATTATTATGAAACAAGAGAAGAAACGATAGAAATAAGTGAAAAAATAGAGAAAATGGATATCGATGCATTACCTAAAGAGGGGAAAGACCTAGAACGTTATGATAAAGCGTTTAACAAGAAGTATAAAAAAATTAAAGATAGTTAAAACGAGATAATATTTTTGATTAGTTATAAGAATTTAAATAAACGGTTAACAACAAAAAGGTAATTGTGTATAATTGGAAACGATGATATGTTAATATCGTGGCACTTTCACACAATTTGGAACTTATTGTGTGTTAAATATTTTTAGAGGTGAATAGAATGGCTATAAAGCTGAGTTCGATTGACCAGTTTGAACAAGTTATTGAAGAAAATAGTTATGTATTTGTACTGAAACATAGTGAAACTTGTCCTATTTCAGCAGATGCATTTGATCAATTTAACAAATTTTTATATGAACGAGATATGGATGGATACTATTTAGTCGTTCAACAAGAACGTGAATTATCTAACTATATTGAAGAGAAGACAAATGTAAAGCACGAATCGCCACAAGCATTTTATTTTGTGAAGGGACAAGCGGTTTGGAATGCAGATCACGAAAATATCAATGTAAGTTCTTTAGCAAATGCTGAAGAATAATAAACTTAAAAATTAGCACAAGCGCTTGTAGTATGTTTCTAATATGGAAACCTATCACAAGCGCTTATTTTATCTTTTAATGTGAAAAAAATGATAATGACATGTATAATGTAAAAATGAATGGGAAATTATAGCTTGCGATATGATAGTGCGCCAAATTATAGCACTTAAATTTTGTAGCTATATCATTTCGTGAGTGGGAAGCGTGCCACATGTGTATAAAATCAGCATGTAGTGACGACATTAAGTCGTTTGTGACTCACTAACTATTTTTGAATTGTACTATGTATTGAAATAAATAACGCTTAAATTAATATATAGTAATTGTTGTTAATATAAATATTTTGAGGTGACAAGATGAAAGTATTAGTGGCGATGGATGAATTTAATGGTATTATTTCAAGTTACCAAGCGAATAGATATGTGGAAGAAGCGGTAGCGAGCCAGATTGAACGTGCAGATATCGTTCAAGTACCATTATTTAATGGTCGTCATGAGTTAATGGATTCTGTATTTTTATGGCAATCGGGAACGAAATACAGAATTATGACACATGATGCAGATATGAATAAAGTAGAAGCTGTTTATGGTATTACGGATAATGATGTAACTGTCATTGAAGGGAATTTATTTTTAAAAGGGACTAAACCAATCAATCAACGTACGAGTTATGGTTTAGGAGAGCTCATCGTAGATGCTTTAGAAAATCATGCTAAACATATCATTATTTCATTAGGTGGTATTGATAGTTTTGATGGTGGTGCGGGTATGTTGCAAGCACTAGGTATGAAGTTTTACGATGATGAAGCAAATGAAGTCGATGTCACTGAAGGAACGCGTGTATTGAAATATATTCGAAAAATAGACGCTTCTGGGTTACATCCACAACTTAAAGATGTCAGGTTACAATTGATGTCAGATTTTGACAGTAAATTGTATGGTAAGGAAAGTGAAATTATTCAACTACACGAGCAATTAGGTCTTGAGCGAAACGATGCGGCAGAAATTGATAACTTGATTTGGTATTTAAGTGAAATATTTAAAAGTGAAATGAAACTCGCGCTTGGTCCAATTGCTAAAGGTGGTGCAGGTGGTGGTATTGCAGCTGTACTTCATGCTTTATATGATGCCGAGATTATGACTAGTCATGAGTTGGTTGACCAAATTACGCACTTGGAATCGCTGATAGCACAAGCTGATTTAGTAATATTTGGCGAGGGTGTAAGTGAAGAAGACCGTTTATTAGAAACGACGACGATTCGTATTGCGGAATTAGCGACGAAGCATCATAAACCATCAATTGCGATATGTGCGACTGACGATAAGTTTGATTTATTTGAATCAATGGGTGTTACATCTATGTTTAATACGTTTATTCAAATGCCAAAGTATTTTACTGATTTTAAAATGGGAATTCAAATCAGACATTATGCTGTTCAAGCTATTAAACTATTAAAAACAGATTTTGATTCGACAAAATAAATTAGAATAAAGTTTATGTTATGTTCGTAGAATGCGATTAATTCAGCATATTATTAATAAATAGTATAAGAGTCTGGGACTTTAGTCTTTCAGACTAAAAAATAAAATCGATTGAGTATAAGCATAAAGAGTGATGTTTAACATCATTTTAGAATGATAAGAAGAAGCGCCATAGGAATGGTTGAATTCATTTTATGGAATTGTTTCTCCTAAATGATTTACAATTTGTACGATATCAATTTCAGGTATAAGTGTTTCAGATTCTATTGGTAGAGTTAATTGAAAGATGTAACAATTTTTATACATAAGACACCTTGTTAATTTAGTTTAGTGATGTTTATTAAATTATACGAGAGTGTCTTATTTTTTGTAGTAATAACATATATGAACTTCGTATTGTTTGCGAGACACGTGAGGGCGTAGGGTGAGTGTCGAGACCAAGGCTCGAGCCAATCCCCTTAGGTAAGTGAGCGATAATAATAGGGAGTATTGATATAAATAACAAGCCCATCAAAGATTTTTGATCCTTGATGGGCTTAATGTTAGGTATTTCTGTCCTAGATTCTTATTTAAAATATCGAATGTGTTAAGTGATAATCATAATAACCTAACGATTGACCTGAATACTCCTAGATAAATTATTGTTCGTATGTGTTAACGACTTCTTGTACAATACCAATTATTACATCGATTGCCTTTTCCATAACATCAATTGAGGCATATTCATATGGGCCATGGAAGTTAGCACAACCAGTAAAAATATTAGGTGTTGGTAAGCCCATATACGAGAGTTGTGATCCATCTGTACCGCCACGTATAGGTTCTGTATTAGGCTCGATACCAAGATTTGCGAAAACACGTTTTGGAATATCGATAACGTGTGGGTTTTCGGCAATTTTTTCACCCATATTATAATATTGATCATTGATTTCTATTTCGATTGGATCATCTTGATAATGTGTGTTGATATCTTCTTTAATTTCGATCAGACGTTTTTTACGTAATTCAAATTGTTCGCGATCATGATCTCGAATAATATATTGTAACGTTGTTTTCTCTACATCACCATTAAATTTCATCAAATGATAAAATCCTTCATAACCTTCTGTACGTTCAGGGACTTCTTGTTGTGGTAATAAGGCATTGAATTGTTGGCCGAGTAATATAGCATTAATAAGAGTGTTTTTGGCAGAACCAGGGTGTACGTTCACACCATGACATGTGATCTTTGCTTCTGCTGCATTAAAACTTTCATATTGTAATTCTCCATACTCACTACCATCCATCGTATAAGCGAAATCAGCATTGAAACGTTCCACATCAAATGCGTGAGGTCCCTTACCGATTTCTTCATCAGGAGTAAAGGCGATACGAATATCACCGTGTTTGATTTCTGGATGTTCAGTAAGGTATTTTACTGCTTCCATAATTTCCACAACACCAGCTTTATCATCTGCACCTAATAAAGATGTACCGTCAGTTATCATCAATGTATGTCCTTCGACTTGCTTTAAGCCAGGGAAGACATCTTGTGATAATTCACGTGTTGTATCGCCCAATTTAATAGTATTGCCATCATAATTTTCGATTATTTGTGGATTTACATTTGTAGCATTAAAATCCGGTGACGTATCAACATGTGCTAAAAAGCCTACGGTCGGTAAATCCGCTTCAACATTACTTGCTAAGGTTGCAAATAAATAACCATTGTCATCTAATTCAGTTTCTAAACCTAAATCTGTTAACTCTTGTTGTAATAAATTTAATAGATTCCACTGCTTTTCAGTAGATGGTGTTGTATTTGATTCAGGATCAGATTGTGTATCAATAATGACGTATTTTGTTAAACGATCGATTATATCTTTTTTCATAGTTAACACCTCTTAAGCTCTGTTGTTCATATTATAAGATTTTTTATATATCTTACCATTCATTTTACCAAAATATTGTTTGATGCGTGTATAGAGATAATAAATTATTTCAGCACATAATATTCCAAAGGCAATGGCACCTGAAATTAATGTCACTTCTAGGAATGTGTTAACTGCGTGTGTGTATTGATTACTGACTAAAAAGCGTGTCGCTTCATATGCTAATCCACCAGGCACAAGTGGGATGATACCTGGAACAATAAAGATAATGACAGGTCTCTTATAACGTCGACTCATCACATGACTCATTAAGGCTAAGATAAAGCTACCTAAAAATGATGCCATAACTTTACCTAAATCTAAATCAACCGTTAATTTGTAAATAAACCATCCCATAGCGCCAACAAAACCACATGCTAACAATAAGCGTCGTGGTGCATTAAATATAATAGAAAAAAGCATTGTCGCTAAATAACTAATAACAAATTGCAGAAGATAATATATCAAGATCATTTTACTGCTCCTTTCTTAAAATAGTAATAGGACAATTGCAACGCCTGCACCAATTGCAAAAGATGTGAGGGCAGCTTCGACGCCACGAGACATCCCGGCAAGTAACTCACCAGCCATTAAGTCACGAATGGCATTCGTAATTAATATTCCTGGTACTAATGGCATAACACCAGCAATAGTGATAATATCTTGGTTTTGTGCCCACCCTATATGTGTAAAAAATGCTGCAATTGTTATAACTACTGCGGCACTAATAAATTCTGAAAAGAACTTGATTTGAATAAAGCGTTGCACGAAGTCAAAGGTCAAGAAAGCACCGGCTCCTGCCAATATTGCATAAATAAAATCATGCATAACGCCTCCAAACATAAAGAGAAAGAATCCACAAGCAATTGCTGCAGCAAAGAATTTTGTTATAGATGAAAATTGTAACGAAGCATGGTGTAAGTGAATGAGTTCTGACTTTGCTTCATCGATATCCAGTTGTTTGCTAGCAATTTTACGTGAGAGACTATTGGTTAATGCAATTTTCTCCAAATCAGTCGTACGCTCACGAATACGTATGAGTCGCGTATTAGTACGATTGTTTAGTGAAAATATAATAGCTGTGGAAGTGACAAAACTATATGTATCATCTAATCCATAACTTGCAGCAATACGATTCATCGTATCTTCTACGCGATAAGTTTCAGCGCCACTCTCCAATAATATTCTCCCAGCTATGAGTACGACATCGATAACTTTATCTTCATCAATGATTGTAATCGACTCTGACATAGATGATTCACCCCCATAATTGTAGTATATAGAACAATTGAAAGTTTACAGTGTACAATTAGAACTTTCAATAGCAATGATTATTCCGTCATCATTTTTTAATATTTCTTATTTATTAAGAACGTAATAAATAGGCTAAAATATAAATAATTGTGCAATCGCCGTAAACTATTTGCTGTAATGTTACTAAAATAGGTGATGCTCTATTTTAAGTAATAATGTTAGTGTCATTTATTAGCTGGCTATTTTTAAAATGATGACAGCTGTGTCTTATATCATATTATAAAGTCAACGACGCGCAATAAAAAAGATGATCACTGCGTTTAATACGTCAGTAATCATCTTATATAGATGTGTCCTAATGTTATTGAATAAAAGTAATAAAACTTGTTGCAATTAAATTTGAATAGTATGAACAGTACTACATGATTAAATAGGTTGTATTAAAGTTTTACAATAGGGTTAAACATGACTTGATTTCTGCCTTCATTCTTAGCCATGTGTAACATATCGTCTGCAACTTTAAAGACCTTTCGTTGTGACTTATAATCTTCTTGTGTTAAATAACCAACACCAATTGAGACAGACAATTTAATAACTTCTTTATTTGGTAAATGGAATGTGGATTGTTCTACGCCTGCACGTATACTTTCACCTAACTTTACACATTGATCCAAGGTATAGTCGTTTAAGACAATTGAAAATTCTTCGCCACCATTACGAAAAATATTAAATTGTTGAGGGACATAGTTTTTCAATAGCTGTGCTATTTGTCTAAGGACAGCATCACCAGATTGATGTGAATAAGTATCATTAACATCTTTAAAGCCATCAATATCGATTAACAATAATCCTAGGCTTTCGTTATTTGTTTCAGCAATACGTGTCACTTCGTTTAAATGTCTATCAAATTCCTTTACATTGCCTAAGCCAGTTAAGTAATCTAGCTTATCTTCATTCTCATAGCGATTAACTAACGAGAAGAAATGCCACATATCTACAAAAGTAAATGAAGAGGCAATTGATAACACATAAGATAGCGGAATAAGATAAAGCACTTCTTTAAATTCATAATATGGACTTATTAACGACAATATTGCAAAAATAATTAAAGCAATCGCATTCAAAATTTGAATGGATATAATATCATTTTGCTTTAAAAATGGACCAACTGCGCCTACAATAATAGCTATGACTACAAGTATAACTGCAGCTATCACCGTATCATTGCCTAATAAGACATTAATCAATGCCACGATAATTGCTGATAACACAGTGTAGAAAGTGTTCGTAAAGCGTCCTAGAAATAAAATAGGAACAAATGTTAAGTACAACGAATATTCATTAAAGATCGTTACTGGATAGGCCGATAATAATAATGCAACAATTGTCATTAATACAGTTACATATTCTTTAGAAAACACCATGTTTCGATTTTCGGAATATTGTAATCGATGGAACAAATAGATTCCTGCTACAATAACTGAAATATTGTAAATAATTGCTTCGAACATTTTATTTTACGCTCCTTTTGAATAACCCTTAGTTATTGTAAGTGAAAACTTACATTTTGTCATCAATATGTAAACAGAAAGTTATAACAATCACTATAATTTCATGTTAAAATATTTGTTTGAGGAAATAACTAAATAATAATTCGCTTATTATATAAAAATATTAACTATTTTCTACATTTAGTAGTCATTATCTCATTACCATTTGTATATGTAAAAGCGAATCATGTATGATAGAGTTAAGTGATTTATAGAGAATATAATTTACTCAATACATTATGCTGTTATAAATATATTATACGTTGAATACATAATGAACTAGTGAATTTATTATTATAAAGAATAACTCATTTACTAAAATTTAAATCTAAATAATTTTGAATTATTTTATTGAAGGTGAACTGATGTATACGTTATTATTAATCATTTTTTCAATGATTGTCAGTTTAATACTCACACCAATTATCATAAAGGTGTCCCATAAATTAGGTATTGTAGATAAACCTAATTTCAGAAAGATTCATACAAAACCTGTTTCTGTTCTTGGCGGAACTACAATCTTGTTATCTTTTTTATTAGGAATATGGTTAGGGCACCCAATTGAAACGGAAGTTAAACCTTTGGTTATTGGTGCAGTGTTAATGTATTTAGTAGGATTGATAGACGACATCTACGATTTGAAACCGGTATTGAAATTGTTAGGTCAAATTATTGCAGCATTAGTAGTAGTATATTATGGTGTGACAATTGATTTTATTTCATTGCCAATTGGTCCGACCATTCATTTCGGAATATTAGCTATTCCAATTACAGTTATTTGGATAGTCGCAATTACAAATGCGATTAATTTAATTGATGGTCTTGATGGTTTGGCATCAGGTGTTTCGATGATTGCATTAATTACAATAGGATTTATAGCAATTTTGCAGGCAAATGTTTTTATTATTATGATTTGTAGTGTCTTAATTGGTTCACTGCTCGGATTTTTATGTTTTAATTTCCATCCTGCAAAAATATTCTTAGGAGATAGTGGTGCCTTGTTAATTGGATTTATAGTTGGGTTCTTGTCACTACTTGGTTTTAAAAATATTACATTTGTATCGCTATTCTTCCCAATTGTTATATTAGCAGTACCATTTATCGATACATTATTTGCGATGATTAGACGTGTGAAAAAGGGTCAACATATTATGCAAGCTGATAAATCGCACTTACATCACAAATTATTGAATTTAGGATACACGCATCGACAAACTGTCATGTTAATTTATTCGATAGCATTATTGTTCAGTTTGTCGAGTATCATCTTGTATCTATCTCAACCATGGGGTGTCTTGATGATGTTAATCTTGATACTGATAACAATAGAATTAATTGTAGAGTTTACGGGATTGATAGACGATGATTATAGACCATTATTGAAATTAATAGAAAATAAGGAAAAGCATGATTAATTGCTAATCAAATAAGACCTATTCGGCTAAGTCGAATAGGTCTTATTTTTAGCACTGTAGCAAGTTAAAATAGAATGAATATCTTTGAGTTTTTAATAAGAAATAAATTATTAAGTGTTTGTAATCGAGCTAATATAACTATAAGACTGGTTGAAAACGAGCAATGCCATATGACGCTACTCTTTGAAATGTTTTCACTTTAATAGACTACATGACTAAGGACAATATAAATATTAAAATTCGTCTATTTGTATACAAACAGACGAATTTGCTGATATTGATTGTATGTCTAGTAAAGTATTGAGGCTACGCAGTTTCGATATCAAATGGTAAAAGTACGACATCATCCTGTGTTAAATCATAATTACCAGATGTATTACGGTTTAAAAAGGCGATAAAGTCATCATAATCGGTAGCTACTACATCGATTTGATAACTCACCTTGTCTGTATAGACAGTATCTCTCAAGAAGAAGGGAGTCGTTTCAAGTTCATACTCAAATTTACCAGTTAAATCGTAACCAATACTGACCGTAGTTGGGATGGCTGGCCTTAATTGTACACGTCCTACATCATAAATCACATCTCTAACGGCACCACTATATGCGCGGATTAAACCGCCACCACCGAGTTTTATACCACCAAAATAGCGTGTAACCACAACACAGGCATTGTGTATATCTAATTTTTTTAAGATTTCTAACATTGGTACACCTGCTGTACCACTTGGTTCACCATCATCGTTGGCCTTTTGTATATTCATCTGATCACCAACGGTATAAGCTGAACAGTTGTGTGTCGCTTCTTTATGTTCTTTCTTTATATGTTCAATAAAGTCCTTTGCTTCTTGTTCGGAAGCAACAGGTTGAATATGTGCAATAAAACGTGATTTATTAATTACATTCTCTATTGTATGTGCACGTTTAATTGTAATAATTGATTCTCCCAATATTTTGCCCTCCAATAAAAACGACGTAAATTATATATGTTATTTATTATACGTGTTAGTCAATTTATATATAGTATACACTGAAATGAAGCCTGTATTAAATGTTTAAAAATAAATTTTCTTTTAACTAAAAATAATGTATTATTGTTGTGAGTATAATGAAGGAGGATTATGATGAAGATTGCTGTTTTGACAGATTCTACAAGCTATCTATCACAAACATTAATTGATAAATATAATATAAGAGTTGCCCCTTTAAGTGTTACGTTTGATACTGGGGAAAATTTCGTTGAAAATGAATCTATTTCTAGATTAGAATTTTATAACAAGATGAAGACATCTAAAACTATACCAACAACAAGTCAACCTGCTATTGGTACTTTTATAGAGCATTTTGAAGCTTTACGTGGAGAAGGGTATACCGACGTCATCTGTATCTTCTTATCATCTGGTATTAGTGGTTGTTATCAAACTGCTACACAAGCTGGTGAAATGATTGAAGGCATCAACGTACATACCTTTGATTCGAAGTTAGCAGCCATGATTGAAGGCAGTTACGTCTTGCGTGCTATCGAAATGGTTGAACAGGGAAATAAACCTGATCAGATTCTCGAAGAATTAAATCGCATGATTGATGTTACGGGTGCCATTCTGATGGTAGATGATCTGAAAAATTTACAAAAGAGTGGACGAATTACAGGTGCGCAAGCATGGATTGGTACAATGTTAAAAATGAAGCCTGTTCTAAAATTCGATGACGGTTTAATTGTTCCAGATGAAAAGGTAAGAACTAAAAAGCGTGCATTGAAAAAAATTATTGAAAAAGTAAATGAACATATTCAAGGCTTTGATGAAGTGACCTTACATGTTGTCGTGGGTGACATCGAAGAAGATGGTGAGTGGTTGTACAATGAAGTGCAAAAGACATTCCCACAACATAAAATTCACAAATCATATTTTGGACCTGTTGTCGCTGCACATTTAGGTTCTGGTGGCATAGCAGTAGGGTACGTTGGTAGAAATATTCGCTTAGATTAAGAACATATAGAGAGAAAGACATGACATGCTTCGGTAATGTGATGTCTTTTTTTAATTAAAGGAGGTAGATTTAATATACATTATTATGGAAGGTTAGTAACAGATCGCAAGTTATTAACGACAGAAACGATTCATGAAGTAACTACAGGTGTATGTGACATTGGAGGTCAGTGGCATTGTAAACAATGTGAAACAACAGTTCAGCAACACTTTTATACGTATTGGTCGGATTGTCTAAATAAAGCAATTGTTTATTGTCGAAACTGTATTTCTCTTGGAAAAATGGATAGTCATCATCAAGTTTATATCACTGTAACAGGGCATAAAAAGAGTAAAGCAACTTATGATTTACCTTTCAAGTTATCTCCCCAACAACATTATGCCTCTGTTGCAATTGTGACGGCATTAATGAAACGTCAAGCGCTATTACTATATGCTGTCACAGGTGCTGGTAAAACTGAAATGATATTTGAGGCGATTCATCAAGCAAGAAAGCAAGGTTTAAATGTAGCTATCGTATCTCCACGTGTCGATGTGATAATTGAATTGCAAATCAGAATACGAGAGGCATTTCACGATGAACAAATCGATGTGTTGTATCAAGGACAAAGGCAAATATACGATGGACATTTTGTTATTGCTACTGTGCATCAATTAATGCGCTTTAAAGGTCATTTCGACTTTATTGTTGTGGATGAGGTTGATGCATTTCCATTATCAATGGACCCTACACTGATGTCAGTCATTACTGCTGCTCAAAATGAAGATGGTAGTGCAGTTTATATGACTGCTACACCAACACCATGGTTAATCAAACAATTTGATAAATCACACATCATTAGATTGCCAGCGAGATTTCACCAATCCCCCTTGCCAGTACCTATTTTTAAATACTTTCGAATTATCCCTCATAAAAAGCAATTTAAGTTTTTAAGTTTATTAACCCAACAAATACAAGCTAAACGGTATACACTTGTATTCTTTCATAATATTGAAATAATGGAATATATGTATCAAATTTATCACAAAGATATTGAAACGCTTACGACTGTACATAGTCAAGATCCATATCGGTTGGATAAAGTTGAGGCATTAAGAAGCGGACAATATCGTGTTGTATTTACAACGACAATTTTAGAGCGTGGATTCACGATGGCTAACTTAGATGTAATTGTTGTAGACAGTCATAAATTTTCAAGTAGTGCATTAATACAAATAGCTGGGCGGGTAGGTAGAAAAGTGGCATCACCAACTGGTTTAGTCATGTTCTGTCATCAAGGTATTACATTTAAGATGATTAAAGCACGAAGCACAATTGTGCAGATGAATAAACTCGCACGTAAAAAGGGGTGGATTCATGATTAAATGCCTCCATTGTAGAGGTTACTTTACCGAACCATTAAATGCAGTCACATTGTTCAAACCAGCTACACTATTTTGTAAACAATGCACAAAACTTTGGGAAAAAGTGAAAATAAAAGACAATATAAAGCGTTGTTCGAGATGTTTAAAGTATTTAAGTACAGAAGAACCGACATGTTTAGACTGTAAATACTTAGAAAGTAATTATACGTTAATGGATCAATTATATTGTCAATTTCAATATGATGGCGTAATGAAGGATTTGATAAGGCGATATAAATTTGATAAAGATGTTGCCTTGTGTGAACAATTCGCATCAATGATGAACTTACCAAAGCAACACTATGATTTAATTATACCGATACCATCACCCAAGGAACGCGATTATCAAAGAACCTTTAATCCTATTAGGATGGTACTGTCACAAATGCGTATACAATATAAAGCAGTGCTTACGATGGATTATAGAGAGAAACAGGCGAATTTGCCAAAAAGTAATCGAATTAATGCGCGTAATCCATTCCATGTCATAGACGATATTGATTTAACGCATGCACAAGTATTGTTGGTAGATGATATTTATACGACTGGATTAACAGTGCATCAAGCTGCGGAAAAACTTTTTATTAGAAAAATCAGAAAATTCGATGTGTTTACGTTTGCACGGTAGCATAAACGTGGTATTATATGAGTAAGCAATATTACCAATATAGAGGTTTTAAAGGAGTCGATTACTATGATTAGATTTGAAATTCACGGAGAGAACCTCACTATTACTGATGCGATTCGCAACTATATTGAGGAGAAAATTGGTAAATTAGAACGCTATTTTAACGATGTGCCAAACGCAACTGCACACGTTAAAGTAAAAACATATCAAAATTCAGCTACTAAGATTGAAGTAACTATTCCATTGAAAAATGTTACTTTGAGAGCTGAAGAACGCCACGATGATTTATACGCTGGCATTGATTTAATCAATAATAAACTTGAAAGACAAGTAAGAAAATATAAAACACGTGTTAATCGCAAAAAGCGTAATCGCGGTGAACAAGAAGTGTTTGCTTCACTACCAGAAGAAAATGAAGCTGAACAATTAGAAGCCGAGCCAATTGAAAATGATGGTGACGGTGATATCGAAATTATCCGTGCAAAGAACTTCAGTTTGAAACCTATGGATTCAGAAGAGGCAGTATTACAAATGGATCTTTTAGGACATGATTTCTTTATTTTCACAGATCGTGAAACTGATGGAACTAGCATCGTATACAAACGAAAAGATGGGAAATATGGATTGATTGAAACTACTGATTAATCTTTGTACTTTCTATAAATGATTTGTACGCAGGGCGTTCATGATTATGTTAAATCGTGGACGCCCAATTTTTGTTATGTTACTATGAAATAATTTGAAAGTGAAATATAATAGTACATGCAAAGTTATATCAATGGGTAGTATTTAATTAATGCAATACAATGATATTAATGGATAGACACATATATGTTAATAAAGAAGGAAATAGAGAGGTCTATAAGTGTAAATTTAGGCTTATAAATGATATCATAAATTGTTGTAAGCTAAGAGTTATTAAGCTAAAGGAGCGAACAAAATGGGTTTTTTATCAAAAATTGCAGATGGCAATAAAAAAGAAATAAAACGCCTTGGCAAATTAGCCGATAAAGTCCTTGCATTAGAAGAGGATATATCGATATTAACAGACGATGAAATTAAACAAAAAACGCAATCATATCAAGAAAGATTGCGTGATGAAGAGGACATTAAGAAACAAAATAAAATATTAGACGAAATTCTACCGGAAGCATTTGCATTAGTAAGAGAAGGTGCAAAGCGTGTCTTTAATATGAGTCCGTATAAAGTTCAAGTTATGGGTGGTATCGCGATTCATAATGGTGATATCTCTGAAATGAGAACTGGTGAAGGTAAAACCTTAACAGCAACGATGCCAACCTACCTCAATGCGTTAACAGGTCGTGGTGTACACGTTATTACTGTCAATGAATATTTAGCAAGTAGTCAAAGTCAAGAAATGGCGGAATTGTATGAGTTCCTTGGTTTGACGGTTGGTTTGAACTTAAATAGTAAGTCTACCGAAGAAAAACGTGACGCTTATGCAAGTGATATCACTTATAGTACCAATAATGAACTTGGTTTCGATTATTTACGTGATAACATGGTGAATTATGCTGAAGAGCGTGTAATGAAACCTTTAAACTATGCCATCATTGATGAGGTAGACTCAATCTTAATCGATGAAGCACGTACGCCATTGATTATTTCTGGTGAAGCGGAAAAATCTACGTCATTATATACACAAGCTAATGTTTTCGCTAAGATGTTAAAAAATGAAGATGATTATAATTATGATGAAAAAACAAAAGCAGTTCAATTAACAGAACAAGGTATTGATAAAGCAGAGCGTATGTTCAAAATCGATAACCTCTATGATGTTAAAAACGTAGAAATCATTAGTCATATCAATACAGCATTGCGCGCACATGTGACACTGCAAAAAGACGTAGATTACATGGTAAATAACGGCGAAGTATTAATCGTCGATCAATTTACTGGACGTACAATGCCTGGTCGACGTTTCTCAGAAGGTCTGCACCAAGCCATTGAAGCTAAAGAAGGTGTGACGATTCAAAACGAATCCAAAACCATGGCCTCAATTACATTCCAAAACTACTTCAGAATGTACAATAAACTATCTGGTATGACAGGTACGGCTAAGACGGAAGAAGAAGAGTTCCGCAATATTTATAATATGACGGTAACACAAATTCCTACCAATAAACCTGTACAACGTCAAGATAAACCGGATTTAATTTATATTAGTCAAAAAGGTAAATTCGATGCAGTCGTTGAAGATGTCATTGAAAAGCACAAACAGGGTCAACCGGTACTATTAGGTACAGTAGCAGTTGAAACGAGTGAATATATTTCAGACTTATTAAAGAAAAAAGGTATTCGACACGATGTATTAAACGCTAAAAACCATGAACGAGAAGCAGAAATTGTAGCAGGCGCAGGTCAAAAGGGTGCTGTAACAATCGCTACAAACATGGCTGGTCGTGGTACGGATATTAAACTAGGCGATGGCGTTGAAGAACTTGGTGGTCTTGCTGTTATTGGTACCGAACGTCATGAGTCACGAAGAATTGATGATCAATTACGTGGACGTTCTGGTCGACAAGGTGACAAAGGTGATAGTCGTTTCTACTTATCACTACAAGATGAATTAATGGTGCGTTTCGGTTCTGAACGTTTACAAAATATGATGAACCGTTTAGGCATGGATGATTCAACACCAATAGAATCAAAAATGGTGTCACGTGCTGTAGAATCTGCCCAAAAACGTGTTGAAGGTAACAACTTTGATGCACGTAAACGTGTACTTGAATATGATGATGTATTACGTAAACAACGTGAAATTATCTATACAGAGCGTAATAGTATTATTGATAGTGATTCTAGTGGTGAATTAGTCGAAGCAATGATGCGTGCTACTTTAGAACGCAGTGTACGTTACTATGTAAATGACGAAGAGGACGAACCAGATTACGAACCATTTATCAACTATGTGGATGATGTATTCTTAAGCGAAGGTGCTTTGAAAGAATCAGAAATAAAAGGTAAAGATAATGATGATATCTTTGAAATTGTATGGGCAAAAGTCGAAGTTGCATTTAAAGATCAAAAGGAAAAAATAGGCAGTCAATTCGCAGAATTTGAGCGCATGATTCTATTAAGATCTATAGATGATCATTGGACAGACCATATCGATACTATGGATCAGTTGAGACAAGGTATTCATTTACGTTCTTATGCACAACAAAATCCATTACGTGATTATCAAAATGAAGGTCACCAATTATTTGATACGATGATGGAAACAATAGAAGAAGATGTAAGTAAATATATCTTGAAATCTGTCATTACTGTTGAAGATGATATTGAACGTGACAAAACGACTGATTTCGGTAAAGCTGAACACGTATCAGCAAATGCTGAAGATGGTAAAGAAAAGGTAAAGGCTCAACCTTACGTTAAAGATGAGCATATTGGTAGAAATGATCCTTGTCCTTGTGGCAGCGGTAAAAAATATAAAAACTGTCATGGCGCTTAGGTGATTTAAGCGTGACAGTATGAACCGGAAGCATTGATTTGTGATTATCAACTTCCGGTTTTATTTTGAAAATGAGTGTGAGTTTAACATATAATAACCATAATGCTCGTATACTATTGAAACGGAGTGAACCATTTATGTAGCTTTAGTTAGCTTTTCTTCAATCAATTGTTATGTAATAGTAAGTAAATTTTCAATTATAATAGGAGCGATGTTTAGATGGAATTATCGGAAATAAAAAGAAATATAGAGAGTTATAATGAAAAATTAGAGCAACTTAGGGGGTCTCTTTGACTTAGAAGAAAAAGAGACGAATATTCAAGAATATGAAGAAATGATGGCTGATCCAACATTTTGGGACAATCAAGATAAAGCACAAGAAATAATTGATAAAAATAACGCTTTGAAAAGTATTGTTAATGCATATCGTGATCTAGAAGCACAAATTGAAGATATGGAAACGACAAGAGAATTATTACTCGAAGAAGAAGATGCAACGATGAAAGCTGATTTAGAAACGTCAGTCCAACAATTCAAAGATAATTTGGACCAATTTGAATTACAGCTCTTATTAGATGGACCATATGATGCAAACAATGCCATCGTCGAGTTACATCCAGGTGCTGGTGGTACAGAATCACAAGATTGGACAAACATGTTATTACGTATGTACCAACGTTATTGTGAACAACAAGGCTTTAAAGTAGAGATTATGGATTATTTACCAGGTGATGAAGCTGGAGTTAAAAGTGTGACATTTGCTGTGAAAGGTCACAATGCATATGGGTATTTAAAGGCCGAAAAGGGTGTACACAGATTAGTTCGTATTTCGCCATTTGACTCATCTGGAAGAAGGCATACGTCTTTTGCATCTTGTGATGTTATTCCTGAATTTAACAATGCGGATATTGAAATCGATATAAATCCAGACGATATCACAGTAGATACATTTAGAGCATCAGGTGCTGGTGGTCAACATATTAACAAAACAGAATCTGCAATTAGAATTACCCATCATCCGTCTGGAATTGTTGTTAACAACCAAAATGAACGCTCACAAATTAAGAACAGAGAAGCTGCCATGAAGACATTGAAATCTAAACTTTATCAATTAAAATTAGAAGAGCAAGAACAAGAAATGGCAGAAATACGTGGTGAACAAAAAGAGATTGGCTGGGGTAGCCAGATTAGATCTTATGTGTTCCATCCATATGCAATGGTCAAAGATCATAGAACGAATGAAGAAACCGGTAAGACTGATGCAGTAATGGATGGTGAAATTGGGCCATTTATTGAAGCATACTTACGTAGTCAAATGGATCATTCATAATACAATAGTTTAATAAATCATTTTATGCCTTATATACAGTTGTGCATCTTGCAACTGGCTTATAAGGCATTTTTATTATATAGAGATGGCATTATTGTTGTCAGCAATAGTACAATAATTTATGCAGAAATTGATATGATGTTCTAATTATATGCTTCTATCATCTAATTATATTACATGAGCGTATATATGAAGGGGGCAATTTTAGTAATATTAAGCTAGTAAAGCTAGTAATATCATAGCTTTCTTAAGAGATTTTATTTTACTGCATATAGGACTAAATAACCATTGTATTACAGTCTGTTAACAGTTCAATATGGCATAAGGTTTTGTGCTATATTAAATTTGTATAATAATAAGACAGCAAAGGAATGAACATAACAATGAAGAAAGGTTTAATAGTTACTGCATCGACGACGGCACTGTTTTTAGGTGTGAATCATATAGCGTCAGCGGAACAAGTACATACAACATCTTCGGAGATGGAACTTACGCAAATTGCTGAAAGATTTGCTACCAATATCGATGAAATTAAGGCGCTAAACAATTTGGATGATAGTGTGACTTCTATTGCGACTGGAACAAAAGTGGTCGTGCCTGATCGAGATATCGTAGAAGTATTAAGTGGTGACACACTTACAAATATCGCCAATAAGCATGAGATATCATTAGATGACTTATTCAAATTGAATCCACAGATTACAGAAACGATTCATCCGGGGCAACTTATTGCTATATCTGAAGCAGGTTCAAAGCATTTATATAATGATGATAAAGCAATCTGGGGGACACCAGATACATTACAACAACCAACAGATGAAAGTGATTCGCAAATATTGACACCGAATTATCCTCAGAATGATGTGGCTCAACCAACTCAATTTTCAAACTATCAATCGTGGAATAATGATGTAAATAGTAATTATTCCAATGCTTATCAATATGACGCCAATCATTATTACAGTGGACAACAAAGTATTGGCCGTAGTGGTGGCACTAATTACTATGATAATGGTCAGTGTACAAGTTACGCATTTGATAGACGTAGTCAATTAGGTAAGCCAGTAAGCAATTTATGGGGTAATGCCAATCAATGGGCAAATGCAGCTAGACAAAGTGGTTATAAAGTTAATCATACGCCAGAAGTAGGGGCAATTATGCAAAGTACATCTGGTCCAAATGGACATGTTGGTGTGGTAGAACATAAAAATACCGATGGTTCCATTGTTGTTTCTGAAATGAATTGGCAAGGCGTCGGACAGAAATCATATCGTACGATACAACAACCTAGTGCGTATAACTATATTCACTAGTAACAATTTAAAAATAATATCTAATATGAGATAAAGCCATACTGTTATATTACAGTGTGGCTTTATTTTAACGATAAAAATTTATATGAAAGCTTAATAAACTGAAAAGATAGAAATTCTAAATTGCTAATTATTTGTTTAACAGCTATTTGATAAGACATTTTGATTGTTGAATGATATTATAAAAGCAAGTATAATCATTCATTAAATAAACTTAGGAGGCGATATCATGGGCGTACATCAATACTTTAAACGTTTATCTGATTTAGAAAAATTAATTCGATTACCAGGCCAATTCAAATACTTTGAACATAATGTTGCTGCACATTCATTTAAAGTAACTAAAATTGCTCAATATCTTGGAACTGTCGAAGAATATCATGGCAATGAAGTGAATTGGAAAAGTTTATATGAGAAAGCACTAAACCATGACTTTGCTGAAGTGTTTACAGGTGATATTAAGACACCAGTTAAATATGCGAGTGGAGAATTAAAAAAACTATTCTCACAGGTTGAAGAAGAAATGGTAGATCATTTTATTAACGAAGAAATTCCTGAAGCATACCAAGATATCTATCGTGAAAGGCTACAAGAAGGTAAGGATGATTCCTTAGAGGGCCAAATCTTATCGGTAGCAGATAAAATTGACTTATTATATGAAACATTTGGAGAAATACAAAAACGTAATCCGGAACCATTGTTTTTTGAAATTTATGAGATGTCTTTAGAAACAATTATGCAATTTGATCATTTAAGTTCCGTGCAAGATTTTATAGATAATATTATTCCAGAGATGTTAACTGAGAACTTTATTCCACGTGCCGAACTGAGAGAAACAACGATGACAATCCTAAATAATAGAAATGGGTGACATAGATGATTTGGTATATGCTTGCGGCATTTTTTCCGTGCATATTAGTCGTACTATTTAGTGTGCTGACGAGAAATAAATGGGTCGGCACTATTTTGACACTCATCTTAATTGGGGCATCTGTTGCCAAAGGCTTTTTTCATAATGAATGGATCATATTTATTGATGTCGTGTCATTATTAGCGGGATATATTATTATCGATCAACTCGAATTTCATAAGCATGATGGTGATTAATGATAAGTTACAAGCAATCTAGTTGTAAAAATGACTTGTAAACTATAAAATAATTACCTTCTTAAAATAAATAAAGCAATTAATTAAGGCAAACATGGTAAGATACTATGTTTGTTTTTTGTTGTTTACACATGTTAAAATAACGAACAAACGTTTGTCTTTTTGTGCATAAATCTGTTAAAATATAGAATAAGGTTATACACTATACACAATAATTTACAATTTAGTAGACAAATCAATATTAAAGCATAGAACTTTGCGTTACATTTGTCACATAAGAAAATATATAGGAGGCGTGTGTCAACATGGAACACTATCCATTTAAACTACAATCCAATTTCGAGCCACAAGGTGATCAACCAGAAGCGATTAAAGAAATTGTCAAAGGTGTAAATGAAGGGAAACGTCATCAAACATTACTTGGTGCGACGGGAACTGGTAAGACATTTACGATGAGTAATGTTATCAAAGAAGTCGGCAAACCGACGTTAATCATAGCACACAATAAGACATTAGCAGGTCAATTATATAGTGAGTTTAAGACATTTTTCCCTGAAAATAGAGTAGAGTATTTCGTAAGTTACTATGACTATTATCAGCCGGAAGCATATGTACCATCTACAGATACTTTCATTGAAAAGGATGCATCAATCAATGATGAAATTGATCAACTACGACATTCTGCTACAAGTGCTTTGTTTGAACGAGATGATGTCATCATAATTGCCAGTGTGAGCTGTATTTATGGTTTAGGTAATCCGGAAGAATATAGAGATTTAGTTGTAAGTGTACGTGTAGGTATGGAAATGGATAGAAGTGAGTTACTGAGAAAGTTAGTTGACGTCCAATATACTAGAAACGACATTGATTTCCGAAGAGGTACCTTTAGAGTACGCGGTGATGTTGTTGAAATTTTTCCTGCTTCTCGTGAGGAAATGTGTATTCGAGTTGAATTTTTCGGTGATGAGATTGATCGTATACGCGAAGTTAATTATTTAACTGGAGAAGTATTGAGAGAGCGCGAACATTTTGCAATCTTCCCGGCATCCCACTTCGTAACACGTGAGGAAAAGATGAAATCTGCAATACAAAGAATTGAAAATGAATTAGCAGAACGTTTGGAAGAATTGAGAGCGGAAAATAAACTACTAGAAGCGCAGCGGCTAGAGCAACGTACGAATTATGATTTAGAAATGATGCGAGAAATGGGCTTTTGTTCTGGTATAGAAAACTATTCCGTTCATTTAACATTGAGACCAATGGGTTCGACTCCATATACCTTGCTTGATTATTTTGGTGACGATTGGCTGGTTATGATTGATGAATCTCATGTGACATTGCCACAAATTCGTGGTATGTACAATGGTGACCGTGCACGAAAGCAAGTCTTAGTTGATCATGGATTCCGTTTGCCAAGTGCTCTGGATAACAGACCGCTTAAGTTTGAAGAATTTGAAGAAAAAACAAATCAGCTGGTCTACGTTTCTGCGACACCAGGACCTTATGAACTAGAGCACACAGACGAAATGGTACAACAAATTATTCGACCAACTGGCTTGCTTGATCCTAAGATTGAGGTCCGACCTACGGAAAATCAAATTGATGATTTACTTGGCGAAATTCAAGAGCGAATAGACCGAAATGAACGTGTACTAGTTACGACATTGACTAAGAAAATGAGTGAAGACTTAACGACATATATGAAAGAAGCAGGAATTAAGGTTAACTACTTACATTCGGAAATAAAGACATTAGAACGAATCGAAATTATTAGAGATTTACGAATGGGTACCTATGATGTAATCGTCGGGATTAATTTGCTTAGAGAAGGTATAGATATACCAGAAGTATCACTTGTTGTAATTTTAGATGCTGATAAAGAAGGTTTCTTAAGATCAGAGCGTTCATTAGTTCAAACAATTGGACGTGCTGCGCGTAATAGTAAAGGTGAAGTAATCATGTATGGAGATAAGATTACGGATTCTATGAGATATGCGATTGATGAGACAGAACGTCGTCGTAATATTCAAATGGCATACAATGAAAAACATGGTATTACACCAACGACCATTAATAAACAAATCCATGACGTTATTAGCGCGACAGTAGAAAATGATGACACAAATGAAAAACAACAAACAGAAGTACCTAAGAAATTAACGAAGAAAGAACGCGAAAAAACAATTGCCAATATAGAAAAGGAAATGAAACAAGCCGCCAAAGATTTAGATTTCGAGAAGGCGACAGAATTGAGAGATATGTTATTTGAATTAAAAGCAGAAGGGTGAAGTATATGAAACAACCATCTATTGTAGTTAAAGGCGCTCGTGCCCATAATTTAAAAAGTGTAGATATCGAAATACCTAAAGATAAGTTGATTGTGATGACAGGACTTTCAGGGTCCGGTAAATCGTCACTAGCGTTTGATACTATATATGCCGAAGGACAACGTCGCTATGTAGAGTCATTAAGTGCATATGCAAGACAATTCTTAGGTCAAATGGATAAACCCGATGTTGATACAATTGAAGGTTTATCACCTGCAATATCTATTGATCAAAAGACAACAAGTAAGAACCCACGTTCGACGGTAGCAACAGTTACAGAGATTTATGATTACATCCGTTTATTATATGCACGTGTAGGGAAACCAATATGCCCAAATCATGGTATTGAAATTGAATCACAAACAGTGCAACAGATGGTCGATCGTGTTATGGAATTGGAAGAACGTACTAAAATTCAATTGCTAGCACCCGTTGTTTCTCATAGAAAGGGTTCACATGAGAAGTTGATTGATGATATTGGTAAGAAAGGTTATGTTCGTGTACGAGTAGATGGTGAAATTACTGATATTAATGAAGTGCCAGAATTAGATAAGAATAAAAATCATACGATCGAAGTCGTAGTCGACAGATTAGTTGTGAAAGATGGTATCGAAACACGTCTAGCAGACTCAATTGAGACAGGATTACAACTTGCAGATGGAAACCTCGTCGTAGATATTATCGATGGTGAGGAGTTAAAGTTCTCTGAAAATCACGCCTGTCCAATTTGTGGGTTTTCTATTGGAGAACTAGAACCACGTATGTTTAGTTTTAACAGTCCCTTTGGAGCGTGTCCAACTTGTGATGGTTTAGGTCAAAAGTTAAAAGTAGACTTAGACTTAGTTGTTCCTGATCCAAACAAAACACTGAATGAAGGTGCAATCATCCCTTGGGAACCAACAAGTTCGGAATATTATCCAACATTGTTAAAACGTGTTTGCGAAGTCTTTAAAATAAATATGGATAAACCTTATAAAAAATTAACAGATAGACAAAAGGACATCATCTTATATGGTTCTAAAGGTAAGGAAATCGAATTTACCTTTAAACAACGTAATGGTCAAACACGTAAACGTACAATGGAGTTTGAGGGTGTAATTCCAAATATTAATCGTCGCTATCATGAGTCACCATCAGAACTAGTGAGAGAAATGATGAGTAAGTATATGACTGAGCTACCATGTGAAACATGTCATGGTAAACGATTGAGTAGAGAAGCGCTATCAGTTTATGTAGCGGGTCATAATATTGGTGAAATAGTAGAGAATTCTATTAAAAACGCATTACATTTATACCAACATATCGATTTATCAGAGCAAGATCAAAAAATTGCCGATCAAATCCTAAAGGAAATTATTTCGCGATTAGAATTTTTATATAATGTTGGATTAGAATATTTAACTTTAAATCGAGCGTCAGGTTCACTATCTGGTGGAGAAGCGCAACGAATTCGTTTAGCCACGCAGATTGGTTCTAGATTATCTGGAGTGCTCTATGTACTCGATGAACCATCTATTGGATTGCATCAACGTGATAATGATCGCTTGATTAACACGTTAAAAGAAATGAGAGATTTAGGTAATACATTAATCGTTGTTGAACATGATGATGATACGATGAGAGCTGCTGATTATCTAGTGGACGTAGGACCTGGTGCCGGAGAACATGGTGGTCAAATTGTTGCAAGTGGCACACCAAAGCAAGTTATGAATAATAAAAAATCACTAACAGGTCAGTATTTAAGCGGTAAGAAACGTATTGAAGTACCAGAACAACGTCGTGAAGTTACCGACAGAAAGATAGAAGTTAAAGGTGCACGTAGCAATAACTTAAAGGGTGTAAACGTGTCATTTCCACTATCTACAATGACAGTAGTAACTGGCGTATCCGGTTCCGGTAAAAGTTCACTAGTGAATGAGGTACTATATAAATCATTAGCAAAAGAAATTAATAAATCTAAAGTTAAACCTGGTGATTGTGACGAGGTCACAGGTATTGATCAACTAGAACGAATTATTGATATTGATCAATCACCAATTGGTAGAACGCCAAGATCAAATCCAGCAACATATACTGGTGTGTTTGACAATATTCGAGATATATTTGCACAAACAAATGAAGCCAAGGTTCGTGGCTATTCTAAAGGACGCTTTAGCTTTAATGTTAAAGGTGGCCGTTGTGAAGCTTGTAAAGGTGATGGAATTATCAAAATCGAAATGCATTTCTTACCAGATGTGTATGTTCCATGTGAAGTATGTGGCGGTACAAGATATAATCGTGAAACATTAGAAGTAACTTATAAAGGGAAAAATATTGCGGATATCTTAGCGATGACTGCTGAAGATGCGACTAATTTCTTTGAAAATGTACCTAAAATACATCGTAAATTAAAAACATTAGTCGATGTTGGCCTAGGATATGTAACCTTAGGGCAACCTGCAACGACATTATCAGGTGGAGAAGCGCAACGTGTTAAATTAGCTTCAGAATTACACAAACGTTCAACAGGTAAATCCATTTATATTTTAGATGAACCGACAACTGGTTTACATGTTGATGACATTAGTAGATTGCTTAAAGTATTGAATAAACTAGTAGAAAATGGTGACTCTGTCGTTATTATTGAACATAACTTGGATGTGATTAAAATGGCAGATCATATTATTGATTTAGGTCCTGAAGGTGGAGATGGTGGCGGTACAATCGTTGCCACAGGTACGCCTGAAGAGATTGCGAATGTTGAAGCAAGCTATACAGGTCGATACTTAAAGCCAGTATTAGAAAGAGATACAATCACATCTTAGTTCAACAATAGTAGCATATATCAGTGATATTTAATTATCGTGTATTCATATGAGGTCGATTGGATTATAATTATCCAATCGGCCTTTTATTATACTGAGCCATTAACTTTTGGTTCTATAATAAATTGGACTGCTGAGAAATTATGCGCAACAGTCCGAATCGACGAAGAACTTAAATTTTAAGGTATGCGCTTTATGCTTTAATTTATTGGTTCAATACATAACGAATAGATTTTATTAAACTACTAAAAAGCAATATAAGTTTATGCTAAAATTTAGCGATAAAGCATGATTCTAGAGACTTAATATCGTAATATCGCTAAACAGAAATGTAAGGTAGAATAGTATTGTATGAATTATTTTATTAACTACTACACTTTTTAATATGGATTATCAATGCTTTTTGATATGATAAATACATATCGCAAATGTAGGAGAAATATTGATAGAGGTGAAGCTATGTTAACTACGAAAAGCTTAGTCGAACGCTTTGAACTTGAAATTATTGCAGGTGAAGCGGGTTTAAATAAGCAAATTAAAAATACTGATATTTCAAGACCTGGTTTAGAAATGGCAGGTTATTTTTCTCATTATGCCTCTGACCGTATTCAGTTATTGGGAACAACGGAATTATCTTTTTATAACTTGTTGCCAGATGAAGAGCGAAAGGGTAGAATGAGAAAGCTATGTCGCCCCGAAACACCAGCTATCATTGTAACGCGTGATTTAGAACCACCTGAAGAGTTGATACAAGCTGCAACTGAGCTTGAAACACCATTGATTACATCAACGATTGCGACAACACAATTAATGGGTCGTTTGACAACGTTTTTAGAACATGAATTAGCTAGAACGACTTCATTACATGGTGTGTTAGTTGACGTTTATGGCGTAGGTGTCTTAATTACCGGTGATTCTGGTATCGGTAAGAGTGAAACAGCATTAGAACTTGTTAAACGTGGTCATCGACTCGTTGCAGATGATAATGTCGAAATTCGAGAAGTGAGTAAAGACGAACTCATTGGTAAAGCGCCAAAGTTAATCGAGCATTTACTTGAAATTAGAGGTTTAGGTATCATCAATGTAATGACGCTATTTGGTGCGGGGTCAATTTTAACTGAAAAAAGACTACGTTTAAATATTCATTTAGAAAATTGGCACAAAGATAAATTGTATGACCGTGTTGGTTTAAATGAGGAAAAGTTAAAAATCCTAGATAATGAAATCACGAAGAAGACGATTCCAGTCAGACCTGGGCGTAACGTGGCCGTTATCATTGAAGTAGCAGCGATGAATTATCGTTTAAATATTATGGGTATCAACACTGCTGAAGAATTCAATGATCGTCTCAATGCTGAAATTATGAGAAATGGACACCACAGTGAGGAGAACTAATTGATGATGAGTTTAAATTATATTGATCCTATTGCATTTGAATTAGGACCAATTCCAGTACGTTGGTATGGCATAATTATCGCTACCGGTATATTACTTGGCTATTTTATTGCACAGGCTAGTGTGAAGCGAATTGGTCATGATAAAGATACGTTAGTAGATATTATATTTTGGAGTGCTATTGTAGGATTTATCGTTGCACGTATTTACTTTGTAATATTTCAATGGCCATATTATGCACAAAATCCAATAGAAATCCCTATGATTTGGCATGGGGGCATCGCAATACACGGTGGTTTAATAGGCGGATTTATTACCGGTATCTTTGTATGTAGACATAAGAATCTCAATCCATTTCAAATTGGTGATGTGATTGCTCCAAGTATGATATTAGGTCAAGGTATAGGTCGTTGGGGTAACTTTATGAATCATGAAGCACATGGTGGTCCTGTTGCTAAGAGTTTCTTAGAGAACCTACATATACCAAATTTTATTATTGAGAATATGCATATAAATGGTAAGTACTATCATCCGACATTTTTATACGAATCACTTTGGGATATTATTGGTTTTATTGTGTTAATCTTTATTAGAAAGCATTTACGTGTTGGAGATACGTTGTGTCTCTATTTAATATGGTATTCGATCGGTAGATTTTTCGTTGAAGGATTACGTACGGATAGTCTTATGTTGACAGAACATATTAGAGTTGCACAAGTGATGTCCGTAGTACTCATTATCGTCGGTATCGTGATAATGGTAATACGTAGAGTGAAATATAAGGCGCCACAGTATAAAGCTGTCGGACCTTTAGCTTGGCCAACTAAAAAGGTGAAGTGATGATTGTTTATGCGTAAGTTAACAAAGTTGCCATCAAAGGGGTCTAATCCCCTTTGGCAAATGTATCGATATGTCAAAGCCGTTAAAGTATTTAAGCAAACGATAGTCATAGAACTATGTCGCTATATGCCAAACTTAAAGGTTAAGCGTTGGATATATCAGCATATATTAAAGATGAAGATAGGTACGAATACAGCCTTTGCATTTAAGGTTGTTCCAGATATCATTAAGCCGGAACTTATTACTATTGGCAATAATTGTGTAATAGGCTACAATACAACTATTTTAACGCATGAATTTTTAGTTGATGAATATCGCACTGGACCAGTTCAGATTGGTGGCAACACATTAATTGGTGCAAATGTTACAATTTTAGCTGGTGTGACGATAGGTAGTAATGTCAAAGTAGGTGCTGGAACGGTCGTTGCAAAGGATATTCCAGATTATGCTGTCGCATACGGCAATCCAATGCAAATTAAATAATGAAACATGTAACTAGGAGGTGAACATAGATGGCGCAAAACAATAAAGTGATACAAATGAAATTAGATAGTCATTTTTATAAGCGATTAGCTGAACAAAAATTTCAACATCAAGATTATAAAAAGGCTGCAGAATACTTCGAAAAAGTGCTTGATATGTCACCTCATGATTTTGAGAGCAAAGTAAAGTATGCAGAAAGTCTTGTGAAACTGGGATTAAGTAATAAAGCAGAACAGCTTTATTATGAAAGCATTGCACAAGATGAAGACGTTGCTGATAGTTATTACGAATTAAGTCAGTTAAATATTATAAAAAATGATCCTAATAAGGCCTTCTTATTTGGAATGAATTACGTTATTCTTGCCGAGGATGAAGATTATCAAGAAGAATTAGAAGAGATGTTCGAAGTATCTTATCATTCTCCAGAGAAAATAGAAATTGAAAGTCAATTATTTGCCATACAATTAATTTTCCAATATTTATTTTCACACGGACGTTTAGTAGATGCTCAGAAATATTTGTTAAGGCAAAGCGACACACTTCAAGCACATCGAGTACTACGTAATTTACTTGCAATGTGCTATTTATATCTCAATAAATATGATACGGCACGTGAAATGTTTGAACAGTTACTAGCTGAAGATAACACCGATGTACACGCACTCTGCCATTACACGTTGTTACTGTACAATACAAATGATGTAGAAAAGTATGAACGCTATTTAAATTTATTGAATAAAGTCGCACCGATGAATGAAGATGAATCATTTAAACTCGGTATCGTACTTTGTTATTTAAAGCAATACGAAGCTTCGCAAAGTGTGCTCTTACCTCTATATAAAAAAGGCAAATTTCTTTCAATTCAAATGTATAATGCACTCAGTTTTAATTATTACCATTTAAATAATATTGAAGAAAGTAAATATTTTTGGTCAAAATTACAAGATATTGCACAAGTTGACGTTGGCTATGCACCGTGGGTCATTGCCGAAAGTAAAGTATATTTTGATGAACAAATTTTACCACTGTTGATGAATGATGATAATCACCATAGATTATATGGTATTTTTTTATTGAATCAATTAAGGGGTAAGGAAGTATTTATGACTGAAGAAATTTGGTCTGTATTAGAAACAATGAATGATTATGAGAAGTTATATCTAACTTATTTAATTCAAGATTTAAAATTAACTAAATTAGATTTCATTCACAAAGGCCTACTGATGATGTACAATGTGGAAGCATTAAAAAATAATGAAATGTTATTTATTATTTGGATTGACCAAGCAGAAGCAATTATTGCCGAACAATCAGATTTAACAGACGTTAATGCTTATGTTGCAGCTTATGTGTATATGCATTATAGAGCTTCTGAGCAAAAGGTCACAAAGCAACAAGTCTGTGACTGGTTTGAAATATCTAATTATAAATTAAATAAAACCATAGATTATTTATTGAGCATATAAGTTTAATAAAATCAAGAAATCATATATAATGCGCATAATGAATTAATAAACAGGAGGCAATTTAAATGGCTGAACAAGTGGATTTTGATGTTGCAATTATTGGTGCTGGACCAGCAGGTATGACTGCAGCAGTTTATGCATCTCGTGCAAATTTAAGCACTGTTATGATAGAGCGTGGTATGCCAGGTGGACAAATGGCGAATACGGAAGAAGTTGAAAATTTCCCAGGTTTCGAAATGGTAACTGGACCAGATTTATCAACAAAAATGTTCGAACATGCTAAAAAATTTGGTGCAAAATACCAATATGGCGATATTAAATCAATTGAAGATAAAGGTGACTATAAAGTCATCAATTTAGGTAATAGCGAAATTACAGCACATGCTGTTATTATTTCAACAGGTGCAGAATATAAGAAAATCGGTGTTCCTGGCGAACAAGAATTAGGTGGCCGCGGTGTAAGTTATTGTGCCGTATGTGATGGTGCATTTTTCAAAGGCAAAAAATTATTCGTTATCGGTGGCGGTGACTCAGCAGTTGAAGAAGGTACTTTCTTAACTAAATTTGCAGATAGTGTGACAATCGTTCACCGTAGAGATGAACTACGCGCACAAAAAATCTTACAAGATCGTGCATTTAAAAACGACAAAATTGACTTTATCTGGAGTCACACACTGAAAACAATCAATGAAAAAGATGGTAAAGTAGGTTCAGTAACATTAGAATCAACTAAAGATGGTGCTGAACAAACATTAGACGCAGACGGTGTGTTTGTTTATATCGGTATGAAACCACTAACTGCGCCATTTGAAAATTTAGGTATTACAAACGAAGTTGGATATATCGTAACAAACGAAGATATGAGTACAAGCATTCCTGGTGTTTATGCAGCAGGAGATGTTCGTGATAAAGGTTTACGTCAAATCGTAACTGCAACTGGCGACGGTAGTATTGCTGCACAAAGTGCCATCGCATATATCGAACATTTAATGGATACAATTGAAGCATAATTAATATAACTCGCAGTACACGAACAATAAAATAATAATTCAGTCATAGCTAGAATGTTTATCACATAGAATTAATGGTGAATATAACATTCTAGCTTTTTTACGTATGTATATAGAGATATGAAAGAGGTTAATAAAAAGTTTATTATTGTTATCTTTAAAGTTATTTGGGAAAAGAAATAGCATAGGATTTTTCACACAAAAACATATTATTTAAAAAATGATAAGTACATAAAGACGAAGTGGTTAAAATGTGGTTTAATAATTAAGATAATAAACTATTACCTATGTGGTTTTTAATGTAAAATATAATATGATAGCATGATTAATATTAGTTGATTTTATACAACGACAATATGGTTGATAAGATTGTCATCTATAATGAAGTGTAATAGAAAATATGTAACGGATGGTGTGAAGATATGCAACATGGAGAAAAGGAAACAATTAAAAGTGAATTATTGGTTGTAACAGGCTTATCAGGTGCTGGTAAATCAGTCGTTATACAAAGTTTAGAAGATATTGGATATTTTTGTGTTGATAATTTGCCACCCATTTTGTTACCAAAATTTGTTGAATTGATGGAACAGGGAAACCCATCATTACAAAAGGTTGCAATAGCAATTGATTTGAGAGGGAAAGAACTTTTTAAATCATTAATTCAAGAAATGGATCAAATAAAGAGCAACGCCAATTTGATTGTCGATTTAATGTTTTTGGAAGCTTCAAATGAAAAGTTAATTTCTCGATACAAAGAAACACGTAGAGCACATCCTTTAAATGAAAATGGTCAACGTTCACTCATAGAATCTATTGATGAAGAGCGTTATCTTTTAAATGAAATAAAAAGTTTAGCTAATTATACGATTGATACATCATACATGAAACCAAAAGAATTGCGTAAAAGAATTGAAGACTATTTTAATCGCAATGACATCGATACCTTTAATATCAGCGTGACAAGTTTCGGCTTTAAACATGGTATTCAAATGGATGCAGATTTAGTATTTGATGTACGTTTCCTACCTAATCCACATTACGTTGACGATCTCAGACCGCTTACTGGTGAAGATGAGCCTGTATACAATTATGTAATGAAATGGAAAGAGACAAATATCTTCTTTGAGAAATTAATGGATTTACTAAAATTTATGATCCCTGGTTATAAAAAGGAAGGGAAATCACAATTAGTTATCGCAATTGGTTGTACAGGTGGTCAACATAGGTCTGTTGCTTTAGCGAAGCGGATAGGAGCAGATTTGCAAGATAGCTTTGACTATAATGTCTATGTGCACCATCGTGATGCACATGTTGAAAGTGGCGTGAGAAATAAAAATGAGAAAAATTAAACTTGTACTCATCGGAGGTGGCACAGGTTTATCCGTACTAGCACGTGGCTTAAGAGATTACCAAATTGATATAACAACGATAGTAACTGTAGCTGATGATGGTGGTAGTACAGGTAAGATTAGAAATGAAATGGATATACCTGCGCCTGGAGATATTCGAAATGTAATTTCAGCATTAAGCGAAACAGAAACGACGTTAAATCAACTATTTCAATATCGTTTTAAAGAGAATCAAGTCGAAGGACATGCATTGGGTAATTTGATTATTGCTGCTTTGACAAATATTACTGATGATTTTGGTCATGCGGTAAAGTTATTGAGTGAAATTTTAAATATAAAGGGTCGAGTGATTCCATCTACGAATACCAGTGTACGTTTAAATGCAGTGATGGATGATGGTGAAGTTGTTTATGGTGAGTCAGAAATACCAAAAAAGAATAAAAGGATTAAGCGTGTATTTTTAGAACCTGAAGACGTAGAGCCTATGGAAGAGGCGGTTAGGGCATTAGAAGATGCTGATTTAATTGTCCTTGGTCCTGGTTCACTGTATACGAGCGTGATTTCCAATCTATGTGTCAAAGGCATTAGTAAAGCTTTATTACAAAGTGAAGCACCCAAATTATATGTATCTAATGTGATGACACAACCTGGTGAAACAACAGGTTACACTGCAGAAGATCATGTTAATGCGATACATGAACACATTGGTGAAAGATGCATTGATTATGCAATCTGTGGACCACAAACCTATAATGAAGAAGTGTTGAGACGTTACAGGGAGGAAAATGCTAAACCTGTACATTGCGATATTCAAGAAATGGAAAAATTAGGTATCAAAGTGATGACACACCCAGATTTAATTGAAATTTCAACTCAAAATTATGTACGACATAATTATGAAATTTTAGCTAAAATGATTTATGAAATCGCAATTAACGAAACAGAAACAATTGAATTTAATAGAGATGAAAAGACTAAATAAATTTTACTAAAGTGATTTAGTAAGGAAAGGACTGATAAACAATGAGCTTTGCATCCGATATGAAAAATGAACTCACGAGAATAGAAGTTGATGAAGCGAATGCAAAAGCAGAGCTCAGTGCACTTATTCGTATGAATGGTGCGCTCAGTCTTGCCAATCAGCAATTTGTCATAAATGTTCAAACTGAAAATGCCACGACGGCACGCCGTATTTATTCCTTAATTAAAAAGGTATTCGGTGTTGAAGTAGAACTACTTGTTAGAAAAAAAATGAAACTTAAGAAGAATAACATTTATATTTGTCGTATCAAATCACAATCTAGAGAGATATTGAATGATTTAGGTATCTTAAAGGACGGCGTATTCACTAGAGAAATTGATGAGTCTATGATTCAAGATGATGAAATGAAACGCAGTTATTTAAGAGGGGCCTTTTTAGCAGGAGGCTCTGTAAATAATCCAGAAACGTCTTCATATCATTTAGAAATTTTTTCATTATATGAAGATCATTCAGAAGGCTTAACGCAATTAATGAATAATTATGAATTGAATGCGAAACATTTAGAACGTAAAAAGGGCAGCATTGCCTATTTAAAAGAAGCAGAAAAAATATCTGATTTCCTAAGCCTAATCGGAGGATTCCAAGCATTATTAAAATTTGAGGATGTCCGTATCGTCAGAGATATGAGAAATTCAGTAAATCGTTTAGTTAACTGTGAAACAGCTAATTTAAATAAAACTGTAAGTGCTGCAATGAAACAAGTTGAAAGCATACAGCTGATTGATGAGGAAATTGGGCTGGATAATTTGCCAGAAAGATTAAGAGAGATTGCTAAATTAAGAGTAGAACATCAAGATGTATCTTTAAAGGAATTAGGTGAAATGATGTCTACAGGTACGATTTCAAAATCAGGTGTGAATCACCGCTTAAGAAAATTAAACGAAATGGCTGATAAAATTCGAAGCGGAGAACCATTAGAATTGAAATAGTAGATATGTATGAAACTTTTAAAGAAATTATTATAAAATAACAACAGTATAAATTTGGAGTTCACTCATTAATAAGTGAACTCTTTTTTATTTAATCACTTATTTCAGAATATTCTAATAAATGTTAAGTTAAAAGATGGATATATGAAATCAATTTTGCGAAGGATGTGTTTTGTTTGAGCGTAAATACAGATCGATTAAGTCTAGATAGAATTATATTTATTGGACGTACGTTTGATGAATATATGAAAATGTTTAATTTAAATGTGGCAGAATTAAAGGGGAAAAATATACTTGATTGTCCAGCAGGTGCATGTGCCTTTGGGTCTAAAATGAAATCTTCTTCAATAAATATTAAATCATGTGACATAGCTTATTATTTTGATAAACAATCATTATATAAGAAAGGGCAACAAGATATTCAACATGCGATAGAAAATATAGAGAAAGCAAAGCATCTTTATAATTGGACATACTTTAAGAATATTCAAGAATTAAAAAATTCGCGCATCCAAGCACTTGAGAATTGTTATTCGGATATGGTCATTAATAAGGAAGATTATGTAGCCGCGAAGTTGCCTGTTTTGCCATTTGCAGATCATAGTTTTGATATTTTATTATCTGCACATTTTTTATTTATGTATGCTGACCAGTTAGATTATGAATTTCATCGTGCTTGCATTAATGAAATGCTTCGAGTATCAAAGAACGAAATTAGAATTTTTCCTATAGTTGATTTAAAAGGTGAGCAATACCAATATCTATCTGAGATTTTAAGCTATATTTCAGATTTAGGTCATGAGACAGAACTGATTAAAGTTGATTATGAATTTCAAAAAAATGCGCATACTATGATGAAAATTAAAATAAGTGATAATAATAAAGTTGAGCTATAACATAACACAGAAATATAACCATAATCATTAGAAAATGAAGTTGATAATTTAAGCTGTAAAAAGACAAAGTGTTAATTATTACGTTAACACTTTGTCTTTTTGTTGCTTGCATGTTTAAGATAAGATGCAGTTCAGAACACGCCTTTCAAGCATACCATTAGGAGTCGCGAAATGCGCAGTCAATCAATGAAGTTGATGTATATTATGATTTTTTGCGGTAAGTCACTTTTGCGTAAAGTTACGATTACTTTCTTAAAAAATGATCATCATTCTGTGAACTATTATCTTCTTTGTAACGTTCCATTTTCATATGTAAATCATATTTATCTCGTAATGCAGCAATTTCTTTCATCATATCTGAAGCATGATGTTTATCCAATGCTTCTTGATTTATCCAACTATATATCAATAACACAGTTTCAGGATTTTCATAAGATAAGAAATAATCATATTTTAAATTACAGGTTGTGCTTTAATTCTTGCTACAATTCCTTCATTAATCATAGATTCGATAAAGCGTTTAGCACTTCCATTTTTACCAGTATAATATAAATTTACAGTTAAACTCATTTTAAAAATCTCCTATCTAAATGCATTAATTAAATATTTAATCGTAATATGCTTGTGACCAATGATAAGGTTGTAATTCTTTAAGTGTAACAAATGTTAGAGTAAAGTTTTTGTCAGTAACAGCTGCTTTAATTTCACTACCCCAATATTTTAAGCGCTCTTGACAAGTACCACAAGGTGTAAGAATCTTAAACTGACTTTGTTCATCATCTCTTACAACACAAATTGTATGTGTGATTGGATCATTATTTTTATGTGCTTCCAAAATGGCACCAGTTTCAATACATAAATTCGTAGATGCATTTATAACTTCAGGTGCTATTGAAGTATAGATATTGCCATTTAGTGAATACATAGCTGCCGCACCACCCCAACCATTCGGATATCTAAGTTCGATTAAAGACTTAGCAGCTTCAAAAAGTTGTTTTTCTATAGACATGTTTTTCCTCCTATGTAGATGACTGAAAATTCAGAAATCCTCACTTTTTATTATATAACATTAATATTAATTATTGAATCCCAAAAAGTCCCTGAAATTTTGTAGAATATAGTATATTATTGATAGATAACATAAAAAGAACCCCATTGTTATGGGGTTCTTTATCTTAAATTGTATGTAATTATGCGTAAGGTATCCCCTCGAAGGGAATCGAACCCCTATTCTAAGAACCGGAATCTTATGTGTTATCCATTACACTACGAGGGGTAAATATAACAATAATATTAGTTTACAAATGTTATTTGTAAGGGTCAACAAGAATGAAATAAAAATGGTTAAATATTTTGAGCTTTATTTTTTGACCATGTTTGACTTTTAGGTTAAAATAAGTTTATCAGTTAGAAATAAGGAGGCAATATTAATGAATTTAATACCTACAGTAATTGAAACTACAAACCGTGGGGAACGCGCTTATGACATTTACTCACGTTTATTAAAAGATCGTATTATCATGTTAGGTTCACAAATCGATGATAACGTAGCAAACTCTATCGTATCACAATTATTATTCCTACAAGCACAAGATGCTGAGAAAGATATTTATCTTTATATCAACTCACCAGGTGGAAGTGTGACTGCTGGTTTTGCTATTTATGATACAATCCAACATATCAAACCTGATGTTCAAACAATTTGTATTGGTATGGCAGCTTCAATGGGTTCATTCTTACTTGCTGCTGGTGCGAAAGGTAAACGTTATGTATTACCAAATGCAGAAGTAATGATTCACCAACCATTAGGTGGAGCGCAAGGTCAAGCAACTGAAATCGAAATTGCTGCTAACCATATTTTAAAAACACGTACTAAATTAAATCAAATTTTAGCAGATCGTACTGGTCAATCAATTGAAAAAATTGAAAAAGATACTGATCGTGACAACTTCTTATCAGCTGAAGAAGCGAAAGAATACGGTTTAGTAGACCATGTTATGAATCCTGAAGATTAATTTTCAAAGGACACAATGAAATAAAGTCCCTAAGACATAAAGTTTTAGTACAATTATTAGAAGGCAATTTCTATTGAAATCATATAGAAGTTGCCTTTTTTTATAATTTTGGGACAGAACTTTGGCGAGACTCCTGAGGGAGCAGGACAAGCTGAAGACTACAGGCTGAAGCAGTCCCCTAGGAAAGGGAGTCAACAAAACATACTATGAATGAAAATCTAGTAGATAAGGTATTAAGTATTTAATGATTGATATACCAACATAAACAAGACAAATTGAATATAAGAATTTAAATGTACAGTAATATAAAAGACATAAATAATTTCAACGTATTTTGGCGAGACTCCTGAGGGAGCAGGACAAGCTGAAGACTACAGGCTGAAGCAGTCCCCTAGGAAAGCGAGCCAACAATACGTAATTAAAACAAAAAACACTCAGATAAATTGAATTCATTTATCTGAGTGCTATGTTTATGGAATTTATGATTCAAACTTTTTATATGAATAAGGTTATGACTTATACTTTTTAAATATAAGTAGACTGGCAAAAACTGTGCAAATACTTCCTATTACAATGAAAAAACTAGAAACAATAATCATCGGTACAGAATTTTCAAATGCAAATATGCCATTAATAAATATAAGTATGCCTGCAATTAATAAAAGGATATGAGTAACACTATCTTGCTTCATGTATATCTCCTCTCATTATATTTAAATTAATGTACCAAATCTTCAAGTGCAATTTTCAAGTCAGGATATTTAAATTTAAAGTCTAGTGCTTGAAGTTTGTTTGGAATTACTTTTTGCGTATCTAAAACAACAGTGGACATTTGTCCTAGTACTAATCTCAAAGCTAGTGACGGCACCCATGTATAGTGAGGGCGATGAGTAATACGAGCTAATGTATAACCAAATAAGTTTTGACGTTCTACAATTGGCGCAGTGAAATTAAATGCCCCTTTAGCGTTTTCGTCATTAATTGTATATAGAATGGCTCTAACTAAATCATCGATATGAATCCATGAATACCATTGGCGACCAGAACCTAATTTGCCACCAACATAATAGTCGTAACTTTGCTTCATTAATGGTAATGCGCCACCTTTGTCTGATAACACCATACCAAATCTACCGATGACTACGCGTGAACCTAATGATTCGAATTGTTTTGCACGTCGTTCCCATTGATAGACGACCTCAGAAAGAAAGTCAAAAGGTAACGATTTATATAATTCTGTATAGGTACGGTTATAATCAGGTTTATAATACCCAACGGCACTTGCATTGAAAAATACGTCTGGGCGTTTTGTTCTTGATTTAAACAATTCATATAATGTTTGAGTTGCTTGAATACGACTTAACATAATTTGTTGTTTATGTTGCTTAGTCCATCTATGGTTAAGACTTGCACCAGCTAGATTTATCACAATATCTATATCTGGAACTTTACTTTCCCAATCCGGTTCAGTCCAATTCACATAGGAAATTTTTGGGTGGGAATTGATTTTGTTTTGTCTTGTTAATACAGTAATATGCGCATCACTTTCTACGATTGCATCAATTAATTGACTGCCAATCATACCAGTGCCACCTGTGATTAAATACTGTTTCATCGTATCACCTCTAAAATAAATTGCATTTCATTTTAATTATTCATCTTCTTCGTTACTTTAAAATAGAAGGTCATAATTTTTTCAAAAATTGTTCATTAATATGTCATTAACTAACCTATAGAAGCCTTTATATTCATAGTGTATAAGTTATAATAAAAGTACCTTCAATAATAATTAATCTTTTCTTAATTATTCGAGTATACCCCATAATATACAATGAAGGTAAAATTTTGACTCCCTTTAGTATAGGTCTATACATTATAGTATAGACCTTTTTTATGTTATCTCAATTATTGTTGTAAAATTATCTTTTTGAATTTTGATAACTTTGAAAAATGAATTAATCATACTAAGAGAATAATACATAATCATTTATGGTTATAAAAATATAAAAAAGGTAATTAGAGTAATAGCTATAATAATTAGTAAAGCCAAAGTGATTGGTATTATTTTGTGACTAGACTTATCATTATCTGTTGATTCGTATTCATCATTTTCTCTCATCATTTGTCGAATACCATGCTGCTTAAATTGTTGTGGATCGTTTAAATCTTTGAATAAATCACTATTTTCCACTTATTATGACACATCCTTACTCGAGCTATAATTTATTAAAAAATTTTTGTTTTCATTTGTTTTATTGAAAGGGTGACTTCTTTTAACTTAAAATGGATTTACAATAAATAATAAGATATTTTGTGTTTTTATTCTACAATTGTAAATGTAATTTCGATATTAACTAGTGAAAAAAGTGGTAATAAGTTTTAATCAACTTTGAAATGTTGTAAAATATATTTTTGACAATAGTAAATTGTAATTTAACAGAGCTTACGATTAAATAGATATAAAATTAAAGTGAGGGAAGCATATGCCAAAGCATAATCAAAATAATGATTTTGATGGTCGTGGTAAAAAGAAGATGAGCTTGTTTGCCAAAATCGTTAGTGGGGTTATAGTATTCCTACTTTTATTCGGCCTTGTTTTCGCAATCTTTGCTTTTGTAGATCATTCTAATAGAGCGAATGAACGCTTAAGTGATCAAAAGCAAGAAGAGAAAGAAAAGAAAAAAGAGAAGACTAAGGAAGAAAAAAAGAAAAAAGATAAATCAACCGAAGAAACACAACAAACAATGCAGCAAACCCAGCAAACTCAGCAAACGCAACAAACGCAACAAACACAGCAACAGACCCAACAACCAGCAACAGTAGAACGTAATACTACACAAGAGAAGAAAACAAAGGAAAAACCTTCAACCGAAGAGAAGTCAACTGAAGAAAAGACTACTGAGGAACCATCCACTGAAGAAAAGACTACTGAGGAACCATCAACTGAAGAAAAGACTACTGAGGAACCATCCACTGAAGAAAAGACTACTGAAGAGCCATCAACCGAAGAGAAAACAACAGAGCAACCGTCAACACAGCAAAAAAAGACAACTGAACCAAAATCCACAGAACAACCATCAACACAACAAAAATCAACTCAGAATTCAGGTCAAGGATCATCTAGTTCAAGTAGCCAAGGTAATAACAGCTCAGAAAAGAGTAGCCAATCTTCAGATGAAGACTAACATATTAATTTAAATTAAGGCACGACACGATTGACGAGTGTGGTACATCTAATAGTAAGTATGCATAATCTCAACTTACTTAATAGAGGTACAGCAATACTATAGTTACGTGGCGTGTCTTTTTATATTTTCAATGGAAAAATCAAAAGAATAATTGTAAGAAATAAATTATAATTATAGGTAATAGTATTAAAGTCAAACAACCGCCCAAACAACCGAAAGGACCACATCCAATTCTCGTACCATAATGATAATGGCGACTGTAGCCTTTGGCATCATGATTATTGCTGCTATGTCGATGATGCTTAAAATAGCTATCATCTTTATATTGACCATCACCAGGCGTTAAAACTTTAGGTTCTTCATTGTTGGACATAACACGACCCCCTTATAAGTATAGTTGCTTTTAGTTTAACTTTTATGCTCCATCTAGGCAAAATAAAGGTAACAAGTTATGAAATTTGACTTATGACTCGAATTATTACAATAATATAAATATAAAGTGCAATTTAATGATTAAGATTGTACTTAAAAGGGTAATTTGTAAATTGTAAAGCCTATTAATAAATGAGTAACGAAATGTAAGTGTTATCATTAATTTTTAACGTTGTATTTCCCTTGCAATTTCGAATATATAGTAGTAGTATTGCAACTATAAAAGGTTATATTTTTTTGTCCCACCAGGGACGTAAAAAGTCAATCTATGGTTAGAACTTGACCCTTTAAATTGATAAGGAGGAGGATAGTAGTGAAAGACTTGATAAAAATTCAACAGAAGTTAGTTCCTGAAATTGTTGAAAAAATGTATCGGCGTTTTTCAATCCTCACTACTATCTCAAAGTATCAACCAGTAGGTCGACGTAGTTTAAGTGAATATATGGATTTAACTGAACGTGTGTTAAGGTCGGAAACAGATGCATTAAAGAAGCAAGAGCTTGTTAAAGTGAAACCAACAGGTATGGAGATTACTGACGAAGGAGAAGCAACGATTCGACAGTTGAATAGTTATTTCAATAGTTATTCGGATGATCATCATCTGGCTCAAGTAATCAAAGACGCATATGATATCAAAGATGTCTATGTAATACCTGGAGATTCTGATACAGATAAGACTGTTAAGATTGAATTATCGAGACAGGCAGGTCAACTTGTTGAAGATGTTCTCTATGAACAAGCGATTGTTGCCGTTACGGGTGGGTCAACTATGGCTTATGTAAGTGAAGCGATGCATGATCAACCATTTGATGTGTTTTTCGTGCCAGCGCGTGGGGGTTTAGGAGAAAATGTTGTTTATCAAGCCAATACAATTGCGGCAAGTATGGCGCAACAAACCGGCGGGGATTATACGACATTATACGTGCCTGATAATGTAAGTGAGACAACTTATAACACACTTATGTTAGAACCTTCAGTCATCCATACACTTGAAAAGATTAAAGAATCCAATATTACAATCCACGGCATTGGTGATGCGCTGAAGATGGCGCGTAGACGTCAATCACCTAGTGAAGTTATAAATAAACTTCAACATCACAATGCCTCAGGAGAAGCATTTGGATATTATTTCGATGATCAAGGCGATGTGGTTCATAAAGTGAAAACGATTGGACTACAGTTAGAAGATCTTGAGTCGAAGAAGTTTATTTTTGCCGTAGCAGGGGGTAAATCAAAAGGAGAAGCGATTAAAGCTTACCTATCAATTGCTCCTAAAAACACTGTATTAATTACAGATGAAGGTGCGGCTAGAGTTATTGCAAACAATAGTACTAAAAAGTGATTTCACTTTTTAAATATCATTTTTAAAGGAGGCCATTTTAATGGCAGTAAAAGTAGCAATTAATGGTTTTGGTAGAATTGGTCGTTTAGCATTCAGAAGAATTCAAAACGTTGAAGGAATCGACGTAGTAGCAGTAAATGACTTAACAGATGACGAAATGTTAGCTCACTTATTAAAATATGATACTATGCAAGGTCGCTTCACTGGAGAAGTTGAAGTTGAAAAAGACGGTTTCCGTGTTAACGGTCAAGAAGTTAAATCATTCTCTGAGCCAGACCCAAGTAAATTACCATGGGGTGACTTAGACATCGATGTAGTATTAGAATGTACTGGTTTCTTCGCTGACAAAACTAAAGCAGAAGCTCACATCAATGCAGGTGCTAAAAAAGTATTAATCTCAGCTCCAGCAACTGGTGACTTGAAAACAATCGTTTTCAACACTAACCATAACGAATTAGATGGTACAGAAACAGTTGTTTCAGGTGCTTCATGTACTACTAACTCATTAGCTCCAGTAGCTAAAGTATTAAATGATGACTTTGGTTTAGTTGAAGGTCTTATGACTACAATTCACGCTTACACTGGTGACCAAAATACACAAGATGCTCCACATGCTAAAGGTGACAAACGCCGTGCTCGTGCAGCTGCTGAAAATATCATCCCTAACTCAACTGGTGCTGCTAAAGCAATCGGTAAAGTTATCCCTGAAATTGACGGCAAATTAGACGGTGGTGCGCAACGTGTACCAGTTGCTACTGGTTCTTTAACTGAATTAACAGTTGTATTAGAAAAAGACGTAAGCGTTGAAGACGTTAACAATGCAATGAAAAACGCTTCAAACGAATCATTCGGTTACACTGAAGACGAAATCGTATCTTCTGACGTAGTTGGTATCACTTACGGTTCATTATTCGATGCAACACAAACTCGTGTAATGACTGTTGGCGATCGTCAATTAGTTAAAGTTGCAGCTTGGTACGATAACGAAATGTCTTACACTTCACAATTAGTACGTACATTAGAACATTTAGCAACTCAAGCTAAATAATAATTAATGTCAAATTAATTTAGCAAGCCCAGTGTGCTGTATTAAATTTTAGCAATAGGCTTAGGAGTAAGCGGGGAGCACAAACGCTTCTCCGCTTATTTTACTTTATTGTTCCATTAAGAGGAGGAAGTTTAGATGGCTAAAAAAATTGTATCTGACTTAGAATTAAAAGGTAAAACTGTACTTGTCCGTGCTGATTTTAACGTGCCGATGAAAGACGGAAAAATCACAAACGACAACCGTATCGTTCAAGCATTATCAACTATCAAGTATATTATTGATGAAGGTGGAAAAGTTGTATTGTTCTCTCACTTAGGAAAAGTGAAAGAAGAAAGCGATAAAGCCGAATTAACTTTAAAACCTGTTGCAGAAGCTTTAACAGAAAAATTAGGTAAAGACGTTGTGTTTGTACCAGAAACACGCGGCGAACAACTTGAACAAGCTGTTAATAATCTTAAAGAAGGCGATGTATTATTAGTAGAAAATACACGTTTCGAAGATGTTGATGGCAAAAAAGAATCTAAAAATGATCCTGAATTAGGTAAATATTGGGCTTCACTTGGTGATGTTTTTGTAAATGATGCATTTGGTACAGCTCACCGTGAACATGCCTCAAACGTAGGTATTGCATCTAATTTAGAAACAGTTGCAGGATTCTTAATGGAGAAAGAAATTAAATATATCGGCGGCGTAGTCGAAAATCCTGAGAAGCCAGTAGTAGCTATCCTTGGTGGAGCTAAAGTTTCTGATAAAATTGGTGTCATCACTAATCTATTAAACATTGCAGATAAAGTACTTATTGGTGGCGGTATGTCATATACATTCTTCAAAGCACAAGGTAAAGAAATTGGTTTATCTTTATTAGAAGAAGACAAAGTAGACTTTGCAAAAGACTTATTAGAACGTGCTGGAGACCAAATTGTGTTACCAGTAGATTGTAAAGTCGCAAAAGAATTCTCAAACGATGCTGAAATTACAGAAGTTTCAGTTGATGACATCCCAGCAGATCAAGAAGCGATGGATGTTGGACCTAAAACAGTTGAACTATTTAAAGAACAACTTCAAGGCGCACATACAGTTGTATGGAATGGACCTATGGGAGTGTTTGAATTAAGTAATTTCGCTAAAGGTACAATTGGTGTTTGTGAAGCAATTGCAGGACTTAAAGATGCTAATACAATCATTGGTGGTGGCGATTCAGCTGCAGCTGCGATTTCTTTAGGTTATGCTGATGATTTCAGTCACATTTCAACAGGTGGCGGTGCATCATTAGAATATCTAGAAGGTAAAGAATTACCTGGCGTAGTAGCAATCGCTGATAAATAATACACGCAACTCATAACTGAGAAACTTTGATTAAAGGTCTGTTACAGATTTAATCATAATTTAACTAATAGGAGTGTAATATAATGAGAAAACCAATTATCGCAGGTAACTGGAAAATGAACAAAACTGTTCAAGAAGCAAAAGATTTTATCGATGCATTACCAACTTTACCTGATACAAATGAAGTAGAATCTGTTATTTGTGCACCAACTATTCAATTAGATGCATTAGTATCAGCAGTTAATGATGGTAAAGCACAAGGACTACAAATCGGTGCTCAAAACACTTATTTCGAAGATAATGGTGCATTTACTGGTGAAACATCACCTGTAGCATTAGCTGATTTAGGTGTTAAATATGTTGTTATTGGACACTCTGAGCGTCGTGAAATTTTCCATGAAACAGATGAAGAAATCAACAAAAAAGCACATGCTGTATTCAATCATGGTATGACACCTATCATTTGTGTTGGTGAAACTGACGAAGAACGCGAAAGCGGTAAAGCAAATGAAGTTATTGGAGAACAAGTTAAGAAAGCAGTAGCTGGTTTATCTGAAGAACAATTGAAACAAGTTGTAATCGCATATGAACCAATTTGGGCTATCGGTACTGGTAAATCATCAACAGCTAAAGATGCAAACGAAATGTGTGCATTCGTTAGAACTACAGTTGCTGATGTAGCTAGCCAAGAAGTAGCAGATGCAACTCGAATCCAATATGGTGGTAGTGTTAAACCAAACAACATCAAAGAATACATGGCTGAATCAGATATCGATGGTGCTTTAGTTGGAGGCGCATCTCTTAAAGTAGATGATTATGTACAATTGTTGGAAGGTGCAAAATAATATGGCAAAACAACCAACTGCATTAATTATTTTAGATGGTTTTGCAAATAGAGAAAGTGAGCATGGCAATGCCGTAAAACTAGCTAACAAACCCAATTTTGACCGTTACTACAGTAACTACCCAACAACTCAAATCGAAGCAAGTGGCTTAGATGTTGGTCTTCCAGAAGGACAAATGGGTAATTCAGAAGTTGGACACATGAATATTGGTGCTGGACGTGTTGTTTATCAAAGTTTAACTCGTATCAATAAATCAATTGAAGACGGCGATTTCTTTGAAAATGGCGTATTAAATAATGCAATGCAACATGTTAAAGATAATAATTCAGGACTACATGTCTTTGGTTTATTATCTGACGGTGGAGTTCACAGTCACTATAAACATTTATTTGCTATTTTAGAATTAGCGAAACAACAAGGTGTAGAAAAAGTTTATGTTCACGGTTTCTTAGATGGACGTGACGTAGATCAAAAATCTGCCTTGAAATATATTGAAGAAACAGAAGCTAAATTCAAAGAAATTGGCGTTGGTCAATTCGCTTCTATCTCTGGTCGTTATTACGCAATGGACCGTGATAAACGTTGGGATAGAGAAGAAAAAGCTTACAATGCTATTCGCAACTTTGGTGGTGAAAAATTCGATTCTGCTAAAGCAGGTGTAGAAGCAAACTATGCTAAAGATTTAACAGATGAATTTGTTGAACCATTCGTTGTAGCTGATCAAAATGATGGTGTGAATGACGGAGATGCAGTTATCTTCTTCAACTTCAGACCAGATAGAGCAGGACAACTTTCTGAAATTTTCACAGATAAGGCATTTGACGGATTCAAAGTTGACCGTGTAAATGACTTATACTATGCGACTTTCACTAAATACAATGATAATGTAGACGCTGAAATTGTATTTGAAAAAGTTGATCTAACAAATACGATTGGTGAAGTTGCGCAAAACAATGGCTTAAAGCAATTACGTATTGCTGAAACAGAGAAATTCCCACATGTAACTTACTTTATGAGTGGTGGTAGAAATGATGAGTTTGAAGGTGAGAGACGTCGTTTAATCGATTCTCCAAAAGTAGCAACTTATGATTTAAAACCAGAAATGAGTGCTTATGAAGTTAAAGATGCATTATTAGAAGAATTAGCTAAAGGTGATTTAGATTTAATTCTTTTAAACTTTGCTAACCCTGACATGGTAGGTCATAGTGGAATGCTAGAACCAACAATCAAAGCGATTGAAGCTGTTGATGAATGTCTTGGAGAAGTTGTAGATAAAATTATCGAAATGGGTGGACAAGCGATTATTACTGCAGACCATGGTAACTCAGATATGGTCCTAACAGATGATGATCAACCAATGACTACGCATACAACAAATCCGGTACCAGTCATCGTTACTAAAGAAGGATTAACATTGAGAGAAACGGGAAGATTAGGAGATTTGGCTCCAACATTATTAGACTTATTAAATGTTGAGCAACCAGAAGATATGACTGGTGAATCACTAATTAACCATGAATAATTAACAGGACTAACTTATAGAAATTTCAAGATGTTCTGTGACTTTAATTTTATTTTAAAAAATAGATTGAGGAAGAGGACATCTTGCTAAATTTATAGACAATTAAATTACTTGTATTTATGGCTTTAATAGCTATAATGAAGATGAAATTTAATATTTCTAAACTACTTACAAAAAAGGAGATTATAAACATGCCAATTATTACAGATGTTTACGCTCGCGAAGTCTTAGACTCACGTGGTAACCCAACAGTTGAAGTTGAAGTGTTAACTGAAAGTGGCGCATTTGGTCGCGCATTAGTTCCATCAGGTGCTTCAACTGGTGAACATGAAGCAGTTGAATTACGTGACGGAGACAAATCACGTTATTTAGGTAAAGGTGTTACTAAAGCTGTTGAAAATGTTAACGAAATCATCGCACCAGAAATCGTAGAAGGTGAATTCTCAGTATTAGAACAAGTTTCTATTGATAAAATGATGATTCAATTAGACGGTACAGAAAATAAAGGTAAATTAGGTGCTAACGCTATCCTTGGTGTATCAATCGCCGTAGCTCGTGCAGCAGCTGATTTATTAGGACAACCACTTTATAAATATTTAGGTGGATTCAATGGTAAACAATTACCAGTTCCAATGATGAACATCGTTAATGGTGGTTCTCACTCAGACGCTCCTATCGCATTCCAAGAGTTTATGGTATTGCCAGTAGGCGCTGAATCATTCAAAGAATCATTACGTTGGGGAGCTGAAATCTTCCACAACTTAAAATCAATCCTTAAAAACCGTGGTTTAGAAACAGCAGTAGGTGACGAAGGTGGATTCGCTCCTAAATTCGAAGGTACTGAAGACGCTGTTGAAACAATCTTAGAAGCAATCAAAGCTGTAGGTTTAGAGCCAGGTAAAGATGTATTCTTAGGATTTGACTGTGCTTCATCTGAATTCTACGAAGATGGCGTATATAACTATGCTAAATTCGAAGGTGAAAATGGTGCAAAACGTACTGCCGAAGAACAAGTTGACTATTTAGAAGAATTAGTTAACAAATATCCAATCATCACAATCGAAGATGGTATGGATGAAAACGACTGGGATGGTTGGAAAGTATTAACTGACCGTATCGGCGATCGCGTTCAATTAGTAGGTGACGATTTATTCGTTACAAACACTGTTAAATTATCTGAAGGTATCGAAAAAGGTATCGGTAACTCAATCTTAATCAAAGTTAACCAAATCGGTACATTAACTGAAACATTTGATGCTATTGAAATGGCTCAAAAAGCTGGTTACACAGCAGTTGTATCACACCGTTCAGGTGAAACAGAAGACACTACAATCTCTGATATTGCAGTGGCAACAAATGCTGGACAAATCAAAACTGGTTCATTATCAAGAACTGACCGTATTGCAAAATACAACCAATTATTACGTATCGAAGATGAATTATACGAAACAGGCAAGTTTGACGGGCTTAAATCTTTCTATAACTTATCTAAATAATAAAGCTAAGATTTCATAAATGAGAGTTCACGCGCTTAAATTTAAGATTTAAATCTTAGACAATAGAGGGTCGATTGAAATTTAAGGATTTCAATCGGCTCTCTTTATTTTTGGTGATACGAGTCGAATACAAATAGATTATTGTGTGTTTATGCATTATGTCTTATCTATAGATCAATCACTTTATTTCATTATTTATATAGAACTGATATCACTTTCAATTGAAGTTATATATGCTATTTAATTTATTCATATTTTGGTCTGAAACTGATATAATTAAAGATGTAATATAAAGAAGGAGCACGAACTTATTATGGAGGCAAAAGCAAAATCAAGGGAAACCAAGACTGCTCATATGATTGCTTACTGTTCTTTAATTATCGCAATACTTTATGCAATACATTTATTTGTGATATTAGACGATAGTGTAGTTAAACAAATGTTAGCTAATAGTGGTCAACAGCCATCAGAGAATGCAATTGGTACAATTAGAAATAGCTTTCAATTTACTGGCGTAATGTATATATTAGCTAATTTAGCTGGTGTGATTGCAATTTGGAATAGACACACATATTTATGGTGGTTTATGTTTGCAGTATTTACATCACAAATATTATACAACTTAATTAATATAGGCTCAGTTTATGGTGCTATCTTAGATGTTAAGGGAACAATCAACATTTTCCCATTAACGATAGTGTTAGTGATGTCATTATTATTAGCAATTTATATGTTTGTCGTTTCAGTAAAGCGTAAAAGTACATTTAATAGATAGAAGTTTGCTAAATTCAACGAACGTGTGATATAATGCGATTCGTATATAATGAATGGAGGACAATTTTCATGCATACATTATTCATCATACTTTTAATTATAGATTGTATTGCATTAATAACTGTTGTGTTACTCCAAGAAGGTAAAAGTAATGGACTTTCAGGTGCAATCAGTGGTGGCGCCGAACAGTTATTTGGAAAACAAAAGCAACGCGGCATCGATTTATTCTTGCATAGATTAACAATTGTATTGTCTGTCATTTTCTTCTTGTTAATGTTAGGCATAAGTTATTTGGGTATATAAGGTCCGACAATGTAAAAGTCGGGCTTTTTTATTTATAATGTATAGAGTAGGACTCTATATTGATTTGGTTTAGTAAATTAATAATTATTAAAGTAATATTGATACAAGCATATGCGAAAGGATTGAATCACAATGCAAATCAAACTACCAAAACCGTTCTTCTTTGAAGAAGGTCCTCGAGCTGTGTTATTGTTACATGGTTTTACTGGGAATTCTGCAGATGTTCGTCAATTAGGTCGATTTTTACAGAAGAAGGGCTATACGAGCTATGCGCCACAATATGAAGGCCATGCTGCACCACCTGAAGAAATTCTCGAATCTAGCCCACATGTGTGGTATAAAGATGCATTAGATGGCTATGACTTTTTAGTTGAAAAGGGCTACGAAGAAATTGTTGTAGTAGGTTTATCTTTAGGCGGCTGTTTTGCGTTGAAATTAAGCTTAAATAGAGATGTAAAGGGTATTGTAACCATGTGTTCACCTATGTATATTAAGACAGAAGGTGCTATGTTTGAAGGCGTCTTAGACTATGCACGTAATTTTAAAAAATACGAAGGCAAGGACCAAGACACAATTGAGTCAGAAATGGCTGCCTTTCATCCAACTGACACATTAAAAGAATTACAAGGTCAAATACAAGATGTACGTGACCATATAGATGAAGTAATGGATCCTCTATTAGTGATTCAAGCTGAACAAGATAAAATGATAAATACAGATTCTGCAAACATTATATACAACGAGAGCGAATCTGATGACAAAGCAATTAAATGGTATGCTAATTCTGGACATGTAATTACAATAGATAAAGAAAAGGAATTAGTATTTGAAGATGTATATCAATTTTTAGAATCATTAGATTGGTCAAATTAAAATATAAACGTAGAAAATATAGAAAGGAGGGGCATAATGAATTTAAAACAATCCATTGAAGAAATAATCAAACAACCAGATTATGAACCGATGTCAGTGTCTGATTTTCAAGATGCCTTAGGCTTAAGCAGTGCAGATTCATTTAGAGATTTAATTAAAGTACTTGTTGAACTAGAACAAGTTGGTCTAATTGAACGTACGAAGACAGATAGATATCAACGTAAAGCATCTGCTAAGTCAAAAGAAACTAAATTGATTCGAGGAAAATTGAGTCAAAATAAAAAAGGATTTGCATTCTTACGTCCTGAAGATGAGGATATGGAAGATATTTTCATCCCACCAACAAAGATTAATCGTGCTATGGATGGCGACACCGTAACTGTTGAAATCCAGAATTCGAAAGGTGAACATAAAGGTAAAGTAGAAGGCGAAGTAAAATCAATTGAAGACCACTCTGTAAAGCAAGTTGTTGGAACTTACAGTGAAGCACGTCACTTCGGATTCGTATTACCAGATGACAAACGTATCATGCAAGATATCTTTATTCCTAAAGGTCAAAATTTAGGTGCAGTTGATGGCCATAAAGTATTAGTACAAATCACTAAATATGCAGATGGTACAGACAATCCTGAAGGCCATATTTCAGCAATACTTGGACATAAAAATGACCCAGGCGTTGATATCTTATCTATTATTTATCAACATGGTATCGAAATAGAGTTTCCAGATAATGTGTTAGCTGAGGCAAAAGCTGTACCAGAAGAAATCAATCCAAATGAAATAGAAGGTCGCAGAGATTTACGTGATGAACTTACAATTACAATTGATGGCGCGGACGCAAAGGACCTGGATGATGCAATAAGCATTAAAAAGTTAAGCAATGGTCACACACAATTGACTGTAAGTATTGCTGACGTGAGCTACTACGTTCAAGAAGGCTCTGCATTAGATGAAGAAGCCTATAGTCGAGCAACTAGTGTATACCTTGTAGACCGTGTTATCCCAATGATTCCGCATCGTTTAAGTAACGGAATCTGTTCATTAAATCCTGATGTAGACCGATTAACTCTAAGTTGTCAAATGGAATTGAATGAACGCGGAGAAGTTGTGAAACACGAAATATTTGATAGTGTTATCCACTCTAATTATCGAATGACTTACGATGAAGTGAATGAAATTATTACCGATCAGAATGCAGCTACACGCAATCATTATGCAGAAGTTACACCAATGCTCGATCTGGCACAAGATTTATCAAATCGATTAATTAACATGCGTAGACGTCGTGGAGAAATTGACTTTGATATTAATGAAGCAAAAGTATTAGTTGATAAAGATGGTATTCCTACTGAAGTTCAATTAAGACAACGCGGAGAAGGCGAAAGATTAATTGAATCATTTATGCTTGCAGCCAATGAAACGATTGCAGAACACTTTAACAAATTAGACGTTCCGTTTATATATCGTGTACATGAACAACCAAAATCAGATCGTTTACGTCAATTCTTTGATTTTATAACTAATTTCGGACTTATGATTAAAGGTACTGGAGAAGATATCCATCCTTCAACATTACAGAAAATTCAACAAGAAGTTGAAGGTCAACCCGAACAAATGGTTATCTCAACAATGATGCTACGCTCAATGCAACAAGCTAAATACGATGATATCAATTTAGGTCACTTTGGATTATCAGCTGAATACTATACACACTTCACTTCACCAATCCGTCGTTACCCTGATTTAATCGTGCATAGATTAATCCGTAAATACCTTATAGAAAAATCTATGGACAATAAGACTTTAAATAAATGGGAAGATATGCTGCCAGAAATTGCAGAACATACTTCACAACGTGAGCGTCGTGCCATTGAAGCAGAACGCGATACAGATGAATTGAAAAAAGCAGAGTATATGATTCAACATTTAGGTGAAGAATACGAAGGCATCATCAGTTCAGTTGCCAATTTTGGTATGTTTATCGAATTGCCAAACACAATTGAGGGTATGGTCCACGTGTCTAACATGACGGATGACTACTATCACTTTGATGAACGTCAAATGGCAATGATTGGAGAACGCCAAGCTAAAGTATTCCGCATCGGTGACCCAGTTAAGATCAAGGTCATAAACGTTGATGTAGATGAACGCATGATAGATTTCCAAATTGTAGGTATGCCATTACCTAAAAATAACGATCGCAGTAGTCAAAGACCAGCGCGCGGTAAGACAATACAAGCAAAAACACGTGGTAAATCACTAGACAGCTCTAAAGATCAAAAGGGCAAAAAGCAAAAACAACGTAAAGGTAAAAACCGTCGTAACAAAGAGAAACATAGTGATGGTAATACTAAACACAAACCTTTTTACAAAGACAAGAAAGTTAAAAGAAAAGCACGTAAAAAGAAAAAATAAATCAACAAAGAGGTGAAACTCAATGCCAAAGAAAAAATCACCTGGAACATTAGCTGAAAATCGTAAAGCGAGACATGATTATATTATTGAGGACACGATTGAAGCGGGCATTGTGTTACAAGGGACAGAGATTAAATCCATTCGTCGTGGCAGTGCCAACTTGAAAGATAGTTACGCACAAGTCAATCGCGGTGAAATCTACCTTCAGAATATGCATATTGCACCATACGAAGAAGGTAATAGATTTAACCATGATCCACGTCGTTCACGTAAGTTGCTTCTTCACAAGCGTGAAATTAACAAGCTTGGTGACCAAACAAGAGAAGTGGGTTACTCAATCATCCCATTAAAACTTTATTTAAAACATGGCCACTGTAAAGTCTTACTTGGTGTTGCAAGAGGTAAGAAAAAATATGACAAACGCCAAGCATTGAAAGAAAAAGCAGTAAAACGTGATATAGATAGAGCAATGAAAGCCCGTTATTAAGCGAAAATATTGCCAAAGGTCTCCATCTTTGGTAATATTAAATGTGCTTTCTGAAATGTAAACACAGTGTTAACACATCAGAAAGTACATTAATTTCATATTAAGGGGACGTTCTTGGATTCGACAGGGGTCCCCCGAGCTAATTAAGCGTGTCGGAGGGTTGTCTCCGCAACAACACACACAGTTAATAATAACTGGCAAATCAAACAATAATTTCGCAGTAGCTGCCTAATAGCACTCTGCATCGCCTAACTGCATCTCCTATGTGCAGTTAACGCGATTCAACCTTAAGTAGGATACGCTAGACACTGCCGTTTGAAGTCTGTCTAGAAGAGATGAATCAAACTAGTATGATGTTGGTTGTCTATCTCCTATCATCATGCGAAATTGATTGATAGACTACACACGTAGAAAGGTTAGTATCAGGACCTCTGGACGCGGGTTCAAATCCCGCCGTCTCCATCTTGTACTAAAAAATACTAAAATTTCATTTGCCACTTATTACAAAGAATGCCGTTGTTTCGGTGTTCTTTTTATTTTGTCCAAATATACTAAAAATAGATTATATTTTATTTTGGTCACGTCGTGGACACAAGAGACTAGTTGTGACCATAATGTGTGACCAAATCAAAAATTATCTAATACTCTTAATAACTTTTCATCTTCTTGTAATTGTTCTTCTTCAAGCAAATGACTATAAGTAGATAGAGTAACGGTAATATTAGAATGACCTAAACGTTTACTTATATAATGTGTTGCCATACCCTCATGAATTAACATTGAACAATGTGTGTGTCGTAAAGCGTGTAAATTATATCTCCCAATATTTTCTTCTAAACAAAAACGATGTAAAACTTTAGTTACTGCATTATTACTTATTAAATTAGCACCGGTATTAAATATATATCCATTGAAAGAAATGGCGCGGGAATTTAAAACGTTAGTTATATGTTTCATATCTTTACGAGATATAGGAATTGTGCGATCTGCATTTTCTGTTTTTGTACCTGGTATGTGTATTAAATTATCTTTTCTTAAAATATCATCGTATTTCAGTTTTTGAATTTCTCCAAACCTTGCACCTGTACATATCAAAATATAGATTACTAAGTGTGATAATTCATTACTTTCTGATACTCTTGCTTTAAGTTTCTTAAAAGCAGTTAATGACATAAATTTTACTTCTTCCGATTGTTTACTTTTAGTTCCGATAGGCTTTGCATTGTAAGTAGGGTCACGTTGTATATATCCATCACTAAATGCATCTTGCAATGAAGATTTCAAACAATAATGTAATTTTTGAACACTGTTTGTAGTTCTGCCTTCCTTACTAACTTTTCTACCACCATCCTCTAGAAACTTGCCTTCACCGTATTCTTTTAGAAACTCACGGTATTTCAATTGAGTAATATCGTTCATAGCAATATCGCCAAACTTTTCTTCGAATGCCTTAATTGAATATAAATAACGATTATAGGATGACTTACTTACTCTATTTTCTTTATTCACTCTCAACCAATCATGATAATATTCTATGAAAGATAGTTCGGTGTCAGTTTTTAAGCCTTTAGTTAATTCATTGTACTTTTCGTTTCCAGCAGTAGTAGCTTCTCTTTTGGTCCCAAATCCACCTTTACGATATCGCTTATTTTTATACCTGAAATCATATTGCCATTTGTTAGTTCGTTTTGTTACGTTCATTTCTATTCCTCCTAAATTTTATATATGAAAACCTACTTTTATAAGCCTCACCTCCTAAAAAAGATAAAAATATATAGGGCAGTAGGGAACTGCCCGTAAAATTATTCTAATCCCATTTCTTTATTGAATTCTTCGCTACGTTTCATCATTTCATCGACGGAGTCACCAGTATCATCTGCCATACCATAACCGTCCGTACGAGATTCTGCTTGCGCTTGGTCTTCTTCGGTCCAATCATCACTATATTGAGAATTTTCATTTGCTCTTAATTCATCAGCTCTTTGTTGCTCTTCGGGTGTTAGTTGTTGTTTTGGATATTGTTGAGTTTGTTGTGATTGAACAGGTTCTTGTGTTGTTTCTTGTTGATTTACAACTTGAGTTTTTTGTTCTGTATTTTCTTGTTGTGTTTCATTTTCTGTATTATTGTTCGCTTTAGATTTTTCCTTTTTATCATCTTTAGCTTTTTTATCCTCGTTTTTCTTCTTATCATCTTTTGATGAGGATTTTGTTTCTTTTTTATCTTCCGACTTGCTTTCTTCTTGCCCACAAGCTGCTAATACTAAAAAACTAGCTAAAATTAAAAACAAGACTTTTTTCATACATTAACACTCCCTAATAATAAAATTAATTTATATCAAACAACCTATAATTAGACATACGTGTACAAGGATACACGTTAAAGGTTGGTTAATTTATTTCGTAATGTTTAAACACTTGTAAAGGCTCGAATTTAATTACATAACCTTTATAATATATATCCAATCCGTATTTTTGTTTATAAAATTTTAAAACTTTAGTTATATAGTTCTCGCTCAATTGAACATATTGAGATAATTCATATAAATTACTTACTCCATAATGATACGCTTCTATTATCAAATGAAAGGGTAAGGAAGCTTCATAACCATGTCTTACTGCATAACTTTCAAATTTACGATTAATCCATTTGCTTTGATCTAATATATTCCCATAAGTTTTTGCATGATGACCCAATTCTTCGTATAATACTTCTGCTTTTCGAGTATCAGGTAAATTATTTTTTATAAAAATTTCTCCATTCATATAACAACCAGGTTGAAAATTAGGTAAGCGACTGGTTTCTTTAATTTCTATGTTGTCGTTTGCAATACACAAATCTTCGTATAGTCCCATCCAAAAACCCCTTATTTATCTCTATTCTTAACCCATTCTATAAATTTATTGACTTCTTCTATTTCATCTTCTGTTAAGCCATCTTTATCAAAGTGAGCTGCAATTGTGTCTTGTTGATTAATTTCTGTTTTGCTCTGATCTTGAGTAAGTCTAGACATAGGAACATTAAAATACTCAGCTATTTCTTCAATTTTACCAATACGAGGATATTTATTTTCTTTAATCCAATGTGTAACTGATGCAGGAGATATCCCTAAATCCATAGCTAACTGTTTTTGGTCAATTCCTTTTTGATGCAAAAGTGACAAAAGATTTTCTGAAAAAATTTTTCTAGCTGATTTTTGTGTCATTTTATGGCCCTCTTTTCTTTTTTTAGTATTACTAAAGTAATACTAATTTACCATAAGTTAAAAATAATTACAATAAGTAAATTAACTTTAAAGAAAATAATTTAACTTTTGCGCTTGACTTTTAACTTTAAGTAAATTAAGATTTGGTTATCGGAGGTGATGACATGACAAAATTATCAATTAAAGCTTTGCGAATAAATAAAGAGATGAACCAACAAGATGTTGCAGACATCCTTGGTGTCAGCAAACCCACAGTAATAAAGTGGGAAAAAGGGGATGTTGAACCCAAAGGTTTAGTTATTTATGCACTTGCTAAGCTTTATGAAGTAGAAATCGAAAACATAGATATTCGACAAAAAAATTTACCACTCGATTAACTTTAAGTTAAAAAGGAGGAAGCCCAAATGCAAGATTTACAAAACAAATCGAACATATCAAGAATATTCAATATTCAAGAAAAAGAAAATGGAGAAATTGCAATCAGTGGTCGAGAACTACATGAAGCTTTAGAAGTGAAGACAAGATATAACGATTGGTTTGAAAGAATGGTTAATTACGGTTTCGAAGAAAATATCGATTATACAGCTCTTACTCAAAAAAGAGTAACAGCTCAAGGTAATTCGATTAACTACTTAGATCACGCACTCACATTAGACACTGCAAAAGAAATAGCAATGATTCAACGAAGCGAACCTGGTAAACGAGCAAGACATTATTTCATCCAAGTTGAAAAAGCATGGAATAGTCCAGAAATGATAATGCAACGTGCATTGAAAATTGCGAATAGTACAATCAACCAGTTAGAAACACAGATTGAGAAGAACAAACCAAAAGTAATGTTTGCAGATGCAGTAGATACAAGTACAAGTTCAATACTTGTAGGAGAACTTGCTAAGTTAATTAGTCAGAACGGAGTGAAAATTGGACAAAATAGATTGTTCCAGTGGTTAAGAGATAATGGATATTTAATTAAAAAACAAGGTGAGTCATATAATTTACCTACTCAAAGAAGTATGGATTTAAAAATCATGGATATCAAAAAGAGAACTCAAAACAATCCAGATGGATCCATCAGAGTCACAAGAACAACAAAAGTTACAGGTAAAGGACAACAATACTTTATCAATAAATTTTTATCAGAGTAGGAGGAAATGGAATGAGTGATTTACAAACAATTAACGTGACTGTACCAATACCGGAAACGCACATAATCATCTCTAAAATAGAATACCAAGAACTTATCGATAACCAACCAATGAATATGACGTTAACAGAAGTAGCGAATTATTATAACTATTCCATACCTTGGATCACGAAACATATTATTACAGAACCTTATTTCAGAAGAAAAATAGAACCATTCAGTACTTTTGTTAGCAAAAACGGTGGGGGTAAATATTCATTTAATCGAAAGAAAATGAAAGAGTTTTTGAATGAATATGACGAAGAAATAAAAAAACGTGCTAAACGTAATTTTTAAAGGAGGGATAACATGAGACATATTTTAGCATGGTCAACTGCAATACTAAGCACAATGATTTTCTCAATGATAACTTTTGATTTTCATTACAGTGTTATATTCGCAATTGCAAGCTACATCGGTAGTTACGCATTTTGGAACGCATATTATGCAGAAAAAAAGACCGCTAAGCGTTGCAGCGCTTAACAGTCGATACAAGGTATTTATCAATAAACTAACATTGATAATATACCCCAAAATAACGGAGGTAGTCAAATGTATTACGAAATAAACGAAGAAACTAAGAAAGTGGTTAACATACAAGGATTCCATTTCACATTGAGAGTTAAGAAGATAACGCAATTCGAAGTTAATATTTCTATCGAAACATTACAACATGAAGTAATAGATGAAATCAACATTGATGAGATGACAGGTTTTGATTATGCTCGTGATTATTTAGGGCAAGCTGTATTCAACTGGTTAGAAGAAAACACTGACGAAGCCGACAATATAATAACTGCGGTGATGACATGGTAAAAGAAAAGTCTATGTTTAAAAAGGAGTACTGTTACATCGTTCATAAAAGTGTAGATCATTATGTAGATAATAGACCAACCGAACGTGCACCAAAAGTTGAATATACAGATGATTTAGAAACAGCACGTAAATTCTTTGATGAAGATTTTGAAGTTTTGCAAATTGATTGGTCTAAACACGACAAGATTATATGCGAAACAACTCATATAAGAATACAAAGAAGTGAGAGGGTTGAAGTGAATGAGTGAAGAACAAGACATCCTTAGTAAGTTGCACATTCAAGATATTAGTGAAAAGAATGCAAATAAATATTATAAATTTGCTATATACGGCAAGTTTGGAACTGGTAAAACAACATTCTTAACCAAAGATAAAAACGCACTTGTTTTAGACATAAATGAAGATGGGACAACTGTTTCGGAAGATGGAGCAGTTGTATCAATTAAGAATTATCAACATTTTATATACGTAATTAAAGCATTGCCACAAGTCATACAAGCTTTAAGAGATAAAGGTAAACAAATTGATGTAGTAGTAATTGAAACCCTACAGAAACTGCGTGATATGACAATGGAAGATGTAATGAAAGGTTCCACTAAAAAGCCTACATTTAACGACTGGGGAGAAGCAGCTAAGCGCATAGTAAGTATGTATAGACTAGTTGCTAAATTCCAAGAACAATATCAATTCCATTTTGCAGTGTCAGGCCATGAAGGTATTAACAAAGAGAAAAATGACGATGGTGCAATAATCAATCCAATTGTCACATTAGAAGCACAAGATCAAATACGTAAAGCTGTACTTTCTCAAAGTGATGTATTAGCAAGAATGTTAATTGAAAACTATGAAGAAGGTGGAGAAGTAAAGTATCAATACGTTCTAAATGCAGAGCCATCAGAAACATTTGAAACGAAAATTAGACACTCACCAAGTGTGACTATAAGCAATAAAAAATTTATTAATCCAAGTATTACAGACGTAGTAGAAGCAATAAGAAACGGAAATTAAAACAAATTAAAAGGACGGTATTAAATTATGAATATTTCAGGACAAGCACAACACATTAAAGAAACTAATCAAGAGACTTTCTTAAAAGGCGGAGACTTCTTAGGAGCTGGAGAATTTACAGTAAAAGTTAAAGATATTGAATTCAATGACAGTCAAAACAGATATTTCACAGTCGTATTTGAAAATAGTGAAGGTAAACAGTATAAGCACAATCAATTTGTACCACCATTCCAACAAGACTTCCAAGAAAAACAATATGTAGAGTTTTTAAGTAGATTAGGAATCAAATTAAACTTACCAGATTTAACATTTAATACTGATGATTTGATTAATAAAATGGGAACAATTGTTTTAAAACATAAATTTAATGAAGATCAAGGCAAGTACTTTGTGAGACTTTCTTTTGTGAAAGTTTGGAATAAAGGTGACGAAGTGATTAATAAACCAGAACCAAAAACCGAAGAAATGAAACGTGCAGAACAACAAGGAAATAATCAGTCTAAAGATTCGCTAAGCAATGAATCAAATCCATTCGCAAATGCTAATGGTCCGATTGATATTCAGTCAGAAGACCTTCCGTTCTAATGAGGTGTTTATATGAAAGAAATTTGGACGGACGTTGTTGGATATGAAAACATTTACGAAGTTAGCAACTTCGGAAGAGTTAGAACACATAAAAATAAAACCACTTTCACAAAAAAGCATGGAATTAGAAATTGGAAACAACGGTATTTAAAAGATAAAACGCCAAATGGTCGAGATGTAAGAGTTAACCTTTGGAAAAATGGTAAATCTAAAGATTTTTTGGTTCATAGGTTAGTTGCAATTGCTTTTATACCAGCTATCGAAGGAAAAGAGTGTATTAATCATATTGATGGAAATCCTAAAAATAATAACGTGAACAATCTTGAATGGTGTACGCACAAGGAAAACACAAATCATGCGTTTGAAATAGGGCTACAATCGACGAACATGTCTGTTAAATTAATCAATCATTTAGGTATTGAATACCAATTTATAAGTATGACTAGAGCAAGTTATTTTTTAGGCAGAAGTCACAGTTACATTAGTACAAAGTTAAAAAAAGGATTTACGACAGTAACCGATTTAGACGGCAATTATTTTAAAGTGGAGAAGTTGGTATAAATGCAAAGAATTACTAGATACCAGAAAGACAACGACGGAACATACTCCGTTGTTGCCACTGGTGTTGAATTGGAGAATAGCCATACCGAGTTAATAGATAACGGTTATACAGTCAACGCAGATGTAACTGTTCCAGACAATAAATTAATTTCAATTGACCAACGCAAAAAGGTATTCGCATTGTGTAGAGATATTGAACTGCATTGGGGCGAACCAGTAGAAGCATTGAGACAAAGATTTCAAGCTGAATTAGAAATTATGAATGGATATAGTCACATAAGTTTAAGTAACTGCAGCAAATGTATAGCTAGCGAGTTAATAGAATTAATCATTGCTTTTATGTTCCATAACCAAATACCTATGAGAATGGAAACAAGCAAGTTACTAAAAGGTGATAAAGCTATGTTGTATTGGGCGACGATAAATAGAAACTGCGTAATATGCGGTGAGCCTAATGCTGACTTAGCGCATTATGAAACTGTAGGACGCGGCATGAACCGCAATAAAATGAATCATTATGGAAAACATGTATTAGCTTTATGCAGACGACATCATAACCAACAACATAATATAGGTGTTCAATCATTCGATGATTTATATCATTTGCATAATAGTTGGATAGCAGTAGACGACAAACTCAATAGTATGTTACGAGGTGAAAAACAATGAAAGCAAGACCGTTAAACTATAGAGACATGCGTTTAATGGGTTACAGAATAGCGATTCTAAGAACGAAATCAAATCTGACGCAGGTCGTATTCGGCAAGAAATACGGTGTTAATAGATTTGCAGTTATTAGATGGGAACATGGCGTGCACGTACCAAAAATGAATAAATTAAAGCAGATTGCAAAAGATTATAACACAACAGTTGAATGGCTTTTATATGGAGAAGGTGAAAAGTATGAGCGAAGTCCAATGGATCAAACTTAAAGTAGGGATGTTCGACGATAGCAAAATTAAGTACATCGAAGCATTACCCGAAAGAGATACCATCATCACAATTTGGGTTAAGTTACTAACTTTAGCCGGTAAGTATAACGAGCAGGGTTACATTATGTTATCGGAGAATTTGCCATACAACGCAGAAATGTTAGCAAACGAGTTTAATAGACCACTTAATTCAGTGAGATTAGCAATACAAACTTTCCAAAAATTAGGAATGGTTGAAGATGTAAGTGGTGTAATCAAAGTAACTAATTGGGATAAACACCAAAACATTGAAGGGTTAGAGAAAATCAGAGAACAAAATAGACTACGTAAACAAAGACAACGAGAGAAACAAAAACAATTACCAGATAGTCACGTGAAGTCACGTGACAGTCACGCAACAGAAGAAGAATTAGAACTAGATAAAGAATTAGAACTAGAAAAGAGTAATACATTGTCGGGCAACCCGACTACGCATCAACCACATTACCAACCAATCATTAACTATCTTAATGAAAAAACCGGTAAGCACTATAAACACACTACTAATAAAACACAGACTGTAATTAAAGCTAGATGGAATGAAGGATTTACAGAAGACGATTTCAAAAAAGTGATTGATAACAAAGTAGCTGAATGGAAAGGAACGGACATGGAGAAGTTCCTAAGACCGGAAACGCTATTTGGTAATAAGTTTGAAGGATATCTTAATCAACAAGTAAGTAATAAGAAATCAGATGATAACCCATATGCCAATTTATTTTAGGGAGTGGTTAAATGAATCCCTTTGAAAGCATCGCAAGTAAAGTAGGATTTAAAAATGAATTAGTTAAACAAGAATACAATTTGAAGTGTGGTAAATGTGGACGTACTTATGACTACTATGAATTTGATACAGGCTATGTAGTTAAAGATGGTTGTGATTGCGAAATGATAAAGCTAGCTAAAGAAACAAAAGCAGCGTTTGAACAACGGCATAAATCACAAAAAGCCAACAGTATATTTAAGAAATCAATTATAAATGATGATTTAGCTAACTGTACTTTTGATAATTACAACGCAACGAATGAAGACTTGGCGAGAGCAAAAGCATTATGTGAAAGATATGCAAATAACTTCACATTAGATAATAAGCAATCGCTATTGCTGCAAGGATCATTCGGAACAGGTAAATCACATTTAAGTATGTCGATAGTAAAGACAGTGAAAGAGAAAGGTTATTCAGTACTTTACATGAATGTACCGCAACTTATTTCAACAATAAAAGGCACATACAACAAAGACAGTAACTTAACAGAACAAGAATTAAATCAAGTAATCAGTGACGTTGATTTAATGGTATTCGATGACTTCGGTATTAATATGAATGAATTTGCGACAAGTAAGATGTTTGAGCTGATTGAATCAAGAGTAGGCAAGCACAACATTTATACAACGAATTTGAATGCGCAAGAGCTAAGTAAAAATAAAGACGCTCAACGTATATTCAGTCGTATGATGTCGAATACAACATTAGTCAAAATGGACGGTGAAGATTACCGAATGCGAGGTATCAAATTTTGATAACTGTAGAGTTTATTAAACAAAATCTTGAGTGTTCATATATATACGCTCAGAAAATCATAGAGTGGGCAAATGGAGACGAAAAGAAAGCATACGACCTATTTATCCAAAAGTTAAATGAACGTCATACAAGGCCTGCTATACGTGAGGTGAAGTAAATGGGATTAAGTACTGAATATCAATTGAAGCAAGCTAATACAAATAAAAAGATAGATGTTATCCCATTGAACGGAAATAACAACAGAGTATTTGGATTAAATAAGTATTTTGGCTTAGATGAATACACAATTACAAACGAAAGATTAGAAGAAATTAAACAAGAATACAACTTAGTAAGAGCAGATCAAACGAATATATTTGATTTCTTATAGGAGTGGCGCGCTTGAGTAAATACAACGCAAAGAAAGTTGAGTATAAAGGTATAACGTTCGATAGCAAGGTTGAATGTGATTACTACAAGTACTTGGAACAACGATTAATTATAGATGGTTATGACTATATCGAGATACAACCGAGATATGAGCTGATACCTAAATTTGGTAAACAACGTAAAACTGAATATATTGCAGACTTTGCATTGTGGAATGACGGCAAGCTAATCGAGGTTATAGATGTTAAAGGTATGGCCACTGAAACAGCTAAATTAAAGGCAAAGATATTTAGATTCAAGTATCAAGATGTGAAATTAACTTGGATATGTAAAGCGCCTAAATATACAGGTAAAGAATGGATAACTTACGAAGAATTGAAAGAAGTAAGACGTGAACGAAAGAAAGCTAAGGAGTGATTAGATGAAAATGGAAACAATCACAATCCGTTATGACGCAACGTTTGAACGACAAGTGGAGATTCCTGTGTATGATCATTATGAAAATAGAGACTTAACTGAATATATTGAGCAGGACATGGAGAAACACAAAAACGATTATCTCGACGGATATTTTATTGAATTCGACAAAGTGAAAATTATGGATTGGAGATATAGCTAATGGAAAATGCAATGAGAATAAAAGATAAGGTTTATGAAATTCCAGACGAATACATCGAACAAGCAAAAATTAACGGTATTTCTAAAGCCCTTATACGTATGAGAATTAGATACGGCTGGACGCTTAAAGAGGCGTGCTTTGTACCTCGCGACATGAAGGTAGCTGATTTCAGATATATGGAAAAAATGAAAAAGAAAGTTGAAGAAGATAGAAATAGATTCATAGAAGAAAAGAGAAGAAGAGACCGCCCATGGTTATACGATGGAACACCGCAAGTCCATAAACGTAACAAGTGGTGTGTGTATCTGATGGAAAACGACATTTTCCCAAAGGCGGTGCATTAAATGAAAATCAGAGACTTGAACAAAGGTGAATATATCATTGTGTATGACTTAGGTAAGAGTGAATATAGCGAAGGGATAACAGTTGTAGGTAAAGTCATTGAATTAGAGTTTGATGACGATGATAAGAATAAGGCAGTGATTGATTCGGTCGGTAATCTATACACAGTTACAGATGAAAACTATTTTGATAATTGGGAGCAGCATATGAAGGACATAACGGAGAGTGTGAGTATACCTAAACCTGGTCAGAGATTTAATTTTAATAACGAGGATTGGGAGCCGAATAATAGATATAGACTACAAACAGCTGCTAATAAGTGGTTAGAAAGCGCCCGAAAAAGAGGTCTTGAAGAATTAAAAATAAAAGCACGTAAATCTGTTGATTTACAACAACGTAAACGACAAGACACAGTCAATCACCCATCACATTATAACTATGGCGAGATAGAAGTGATTGATTTTATAGAACAGGTCGCACAGCACTATAACCCTAAAGTAGCTTACCACATTGGCAATGCTATTAAGTACCTTGCACGTAGTCCACACAAGAATGGTAAAGAAGATGTGGCTAAAGCTAAATGGTATATCGAGCGTGCGTTTGAGAATTGGGATGTGAAGTAAATGACACCTAATGACATACTACTAAAAAATTCAGACTTAATTGTTAAATCATTATTCCAAAGAGCTGATAGAACATATAAGCAATTCTTAAAGTATAGCAACACAAGTTATAACGCAGAAGTTGGTACAAGTAGATATTGGAAAGCAGTAGCTGGTACTGAACAGACGCAGAGAGAAATAAAAGGATTAATTGAACAACTTAAAGCAATGGACGAATATACACAGTGGAGTGAGAAATTGCATCAAGACAGATATAAGTTTGTCGAGAAGTACGACATTGTAATGGAGAAATATAAACTGTCATGATCCTATCCGACACGATAAATATTAGATACAAATATAACACTTGTGGGATGAACACGGTGGAAATGGCACAGTTATTAAAATATTATGGATTTCGAGGATTCTTAAAGTCTGTAAACGCACGCAGCTTTATTGTAGCAGTGTTGCCAGAGGATAAAGAACATAACATGAAAGTAATGGAGGGGTTAAGGAATGAATGAACAATGGAATAAAATAAAAAAGTTAAAAGAGCATCCAATTGCTAAAAATAAAAATCTAGAAGCTATTTATATTACAGAAGATAATGTCGAGGAAATCCAAAGACAAACAGAAACATTTTCGGTTTTTAGTAATAGCACATTACTTACTGGGGTTATGCGTTTTCAAAAATACCCAGTGTGGATGATTTGTATTAATCCTAAGAGTTCTAAAAACAATCAATACATTTTCGAAAGAGATGCAATATTCAATAAGTATTTTGAAATAGTTGGAGGGGTTAAGGAATGAAAATCAAAACTAAGAAACAACTAAACTTACCACAGTTGATTGAGTGGGCGATGAAAAATGATATGCATGAAAGATCATTCTTCGGTGATAGATATGGCGATGCAGTACATTTTGATGAAAACGAAGATATACTATGCGACCACGTTTCTTTAACTGAAACTTTCACTGTAGAAGTCGAGGAAGAAATTACGGAGGATACCGTATTACCTAAATTAGTAGAACGATGGAAACACGATGATGAGGGAAACGAAGCATTTCGTTATGTAGAACATGATGATAAGAGTATTAATAAAGTTTTATTTGTAAACCCCGAAAGTGTAGAGGCAACTCATTTTTACATTGAAAACGACGACAGAGAACTAGTGTTAATCTGGCGTGACGGAAAGCTGGTGGAGTAGATGAAACCATTAGTATCTGTTGTTGGACAAGAAGTAAAAGATTATATCGATAAAAATACATTCAGATTTGATTTGTTAGGAGTGATGGCGAGTGATGTACGAAGATGAAGATTTTGGAGGTCAACGAGACTACAAATCAGAACGCGACACACTGATTGATGATATAGAAGTGTTACGTGCCAATAATAAGAGGTTGGAACGGGAGAATGAGAAGTTAGATAAAACGGTAGAAACATGTTGCGAGGAATATAACCGTATAGGCGAAAGAAGTAAGTCACTAGAACAAGAAAACAAAGCATTACGTTTACAAGCTAACACTTACTTTGACGAGTGGCAAACTGTTAAAAAACTATACAACACCCTAACCGACCACATTCGCCAAAAAGCAGAAGCTAATCCGAATGTAGATAGATATATTGCGCTGGTTAACTATATTGATAGGTTGGAAAAGGGAGAGAATTAAATGGAAAATAAAAATGTTAGAGAATTTGATGAAATGACTTACACCGAAATATTCGAACGCTATTCTGATGGTTTAGAAAGAATTAACAATCAATTCACAAATGAATTTATTAAAATTTCTAGACGATTTGTATATGAAATGTCATTAGCTGGATTACTTGTTGGGATTTGTATAGGTATCGTTGTAGGCATATTTATATAAGGAGCGTGATTAGATGGCGTATGAGTATGAGAGAGAAAATAAAGCAAGTGCATTGATAAATCCACCAAAAGCATACAGAGAACTACAAGAAGTCTATCGCAAAGCAAAGGCGTTTGATGCAATTAGAAAAATAGAAATACAGTCAGATATTACAGGTTATTACGATGATACGGAATCTTATATGCACGATGTCGAATCTGTAATCGAGAAATATTTGGAGGACAAACAAAATGACTAACGCATTAGACACATTAATTGCATTAAGTAAAGAGTATATAAGAGTCCTTGAAGAACGTAAAAAAGAAAATCTTGAGTATGGTTTTGATGTTGTATCAGAAACTAGAATTGAACGTACAGGATTAGTGTTAAGACAAACAATGTTAGATTATGAAAAAGGGAGAATGAAAAATGACTAACACACTAGATCAATTAGTAAAACAAGTAGAACAATGGAGTAAAGATAAAAACCTAGACAAAGGTAATCCAGATAGACAAGCATTGAAATTCTATGAAGAGGCAGGAGAAGTTGGAGCAGCTTTATCACGTAACAAACTAGATGACTTAAAAGACGGTATTGGCGATACAGTCGTTACATTAATTATATTGGCACAACAACATGGAATGACATTAGAGGAGTGTTTACAGTACGCGTATGACGAAATTAAAGGAAGAACTGGAAAGACAATCAATGGAACGTTCATCAAAGAATCAGACTTGTAAGAAAGATATTTATATTGGAGGTTAAGAGATGAGGGAATCTCGTTTAGGTATCACAAAGGGATTAAATTATAATGATAAAAATTACTACAATGAATATAGAAAAAGATACACAAAAACTCCAGATGGTTATTTAAGAAATCTATATCATGCTATGAGATGCAGAAACAGAAATAAAGGTTTCGGAGAGTTGCCATTTACATTAAAGGACTTCGTGGATAAGTATAGTAAACATTATGATTTTGTAAGACTATTTGAAAACTACAAAAATAATAATTTTGATAAACTCTACGCACCTAGCGTAGATCGCATTAATCCTAAGTTGGGCTACTTCTATGAAAACATGCAGTTTATATCGTGGAAAGAAAATAAAGATAAGGGGTTCATTGAAAGAAAATTAACTAAAAGCATACCTGTAAATATGTTTGACTATAAAACAGGTGAATTTTTAATGACTTTTAGTAGTGCACATGAAGCATCAAGGTATATAGGAGCACAGCAAAGTAATATAGTTAAAAACTTGAAAGGTATTCGAAATAGAGTGAAAAATTATAATTTTGAATATGCAGATGAACAAGAAAGTGATATTTATCTTAAGATAAAATCTGTTTTGAGGAAGTGTTAAGAAGATGACCCGATACCTAATACGCACCTTAACAGATTCAACCGGTCACCCTTTCACTCATGTAACTAAAGCACGTGAGAATGAAACGTTTACTGTTGTTGAGGCAGAGAGTAAGGAAGAGGCGTTGGAGATAATTAAGAGCAAAGAAGAATTTGAATTTCGTAAAGATACAAGATGGGATACAGATTCAATGCATATATAGAAAGGACAGTGAGTGAATGACTAAATATATGGCAAAGAAACCAATGCAACTTGGATATGAAGACCTAGTAGGACCTGGAGACATAATGGAGATTAAGAAATTAAAACACCCAGTAATATTAGGTGATAAGAAACACAAATATATCGAAGTGAATACTCAACACTTTATGAATAAGAAATTTATAAAAGATAATTTCACCAAAGGCACATACAAATCTGAAACGCCTAATCGGTTACTTAAAACATTAACAATCATAGCTTTATATGAACTAAGTAAATATATTACTGAGCAAGTGATTATAAGATTACAAGCAAATGATGATGTGGATGCTCCTAGAGATTTCAGTATATATGATCATATACATTTAAATGGGGTGAGTAAATAATGAAAAAACATACTAAGACTTTAACAGTAGAAAACATAAATGAATTAACATTGCTTACTAAAAGAGTGCAACGTGCTGCTAAAGAGTTGAGAAAAGCTATAAAAGAATTAAACAATTTCAAACTAAAAATGAATATGGAGGATAAATAATGTTCTGGATAATAGCAACTATTCTTCTAGGAGTAATCGCAATCCTTTCACTTATATATAACGCTGTGAAAGATACTAAGATAGATGCACTTGAATATGAGGTGGCATACTTAACACATATTATATTTGAAAGACAAATACCACGTAGAGATTTGACCGATGAAGAGATAAGACAAATCAAAGACGCATGGGATAAACGTATAAAGTAACTGGAGGTATTGGATGAAACTAAGTAAACCAGACTTAAAGAAAGTAGAAGAGTTTTGGGAGAATTTAAATAATATGAAAGGGCAGTTAGCATATAGAAGATATGAACTGCTTTACCAACCTACTGATACTAATATCGGGGGCGGGAAGAGTAATCTGATATCTAGTCCTATAGAACGTGAAGTCATTAAATTACATGAAGATGAGTTATACACTAATCTAAGCAAGACTATAACAGCTATAGAGGATATATATAGAAACGCTACACCAGAACAAAAAGAGATAGCTGATTATAGATACTGGGAGAAAGACATATTGATATATGAATGGGAAGACATAGCACAAGCATTAACAGAAAAGAGGAATGACGGGAAGATAATAAGCGTTTATTCAGTACTAAGATTAAGAAGAAAGATGATGGAAGAGACAGCTAAAAGAATAGGATATATTCACTTTGATTAAATCGCAATTCCGGGAACCTCCAATTGCGCATGGAAATAATGTATATTGATATTATCAAATAGTAAGGATTAATTTGCTAGGCACATCACATTAAGTGGTGTGTCTTTTATTATGTCATAAACATAGGTGATCCATATGTATCTAGATTAAGGAGCTTAACTCTTATGATTGATTACAATGAATATAAAGAACGTAAACGTTTCTATAATAGTAAAGCATGGTCAGATGTTCGTTCATATGTATTGAAACGTGCTAATTATGAATGTGAATGGTGTAAGTTAGAAGGAAAAGTGACTACAGATAACTTAGAGGTTGACCATATACAAGAATTACAAGATAGACCAGACCTTAAACTTGATACTGATAATTTACGTGTATTGTGTAAAGCATGTCACAACAAAAGACATACACGATTTCAGTATGGAGGAAATCAATTTAAGCCTAAAGAAAATAAATGGTCAGATGAAAACTGGTAAATCCGATACCCCCGGGTCAAAAGATTTATCAATTTTTTCAAAAGAGGGAGAACGGCGAGTGGGCTCGACTTTGTGAATTTTTCACAATTCTTCACATATAACCCGTACCCCCTCCCCCTATGTGCAGAAAGAGGTGATAAAGTGGAGTTTACAGAGGAACAAAGACGTGAACGTGAGAAACTGGTGAAAAAAGAGGAGAAAAGGCTTCTTGAAATATATAAAGACTTACCGAGTGAAAAGTTAAAAGTGGCCACTGGTTTAATTGTGCAAGCTGCAAGGTTACGCGTGATGCTTAACTATATGTGGGAAGACATACAGGAAAATGGCGAATATGATTTATTCCAGCAGTCAGATAAAGCTCCTCCATACGAACGTGAAAGACCCATTGCTAGGTTATACAATACACGTGACCAATCTTATCAGAGAGCTATTAAACAACTTTCTGATTTATTACCTAAGGAACAAAAGATTGAGGAAACGGATGAGCCCGTTGATGATTATGTATGATTAGAAACAAGTACGTTGATGAATATATCCAATTATGGAGAGATGGAAAGATAATTCTCAATCAAGAACGTATTGATTTAATAAAGTATTTGGAAGAAATAGTCTTAGTTAAAGATCATATTCATTTTGATGAAGATACTATAGAAAATTGTATCAAGTTTATTAATAAATGGTATTTTCCGGTTCAACTTTATCAAAAATTTGTAATAGCTTTTATATTTTTAATGGATGATGAACTTGAAACACCTTATTTTACTGAATTCGCATTATTCATGGGGCGTGGTGCTGGTAAGAATGGATTTATCAGTGCAATTAGTGATTTTATGACTACTCCAATACATGGCATTAAGAAATATGATATTTCAATTGTTGCGAATAGTGAAGACCAAGCAAAAACATCATTCAATGAGATATATGATTGTTTATTAGAACACAAACGAAACAAAACAGGTGAAAGACCTAAAGCACCATATGAAGTTAGTAAAACAGAGATTAAAAATCGAGCTACAGGTTCAATTATCAAATACAACACATCTAATACGAAAACCAAAGATGGCGGACGTGAAGGATGTGTTATTTTTGATGAGATTGCTGTATATGAAACGGCAGATATGGTGAACGTAAAACGTGGTGGTCTTGGTAAAGTACCGCATGATAGAACGTTTTATATTTCTACTGACGGTTATGTTCGTGAAGGATTTATGGATAGTATGAAAGATAGAGTGTTAGAAGTATTGAAAGGTACAAATACTGATGACCGTATATTTCCTTTTTATTGTAAATTAGATGACCCTAAAGAAGTTGAAGATGAATCAATGTGGGAAAAATCTAATCCGATGTTACATCCTCCTTTAACAGGATATGCAAGGAATCTAAAGCGTAAAATTAAAGAAGAATTCAATGTTTTGCACATTAATCGTTCTAATAAACCTGAATTTATGACTAAACGAATGAATTTACCTGAAGTAGATGAAGAAAAAGTAGTTGCCCCTTGGGATGAAATACTTGCAACCAATAAAGTAATGCCAGAATTGGATAACAAAGCTTGCATTGGCGGTCTTGATTACGCGTTAGTACGTGATTTTGCGAGTGTAGGATTATTATTCAGAGATAATGACACATATTATTGGAAAACACATTCGTTTATACGCCGAGAATTTTTAGAAACTACACATCTTGAGCCGCCTATAGAGAAATGGGCTGATGATGGACTGCTTACTATAGTTGATGATGATGTTATCGATATTTCGTACATTGTTAATTGGTTTCTACAGCAACAACAAAAGTACAATTTAACTAAAGTTATATCAGATAATTTCAGAACTGACATTGTACGCAGACCATTTGAAGAAGCTGGTATACCTTTAGAAGTTATTAAGAATCCAACTGCTATACATGGCTTATTAGCGCCACGTATAGATACAATGTTTGCAAAAAAACAAATTGTTTTCGGGGATAATCCTTTGATGCGATGGTTCACAAATAATGTAGCAGTAAAAATGCAACCAGATGGAAGTAAGAAATACATCAAAAAGGATGAAGTAAGACGTAAAACAGATGGTTTTCATGCTATGTTACATGCGTTGTATAGGGCGGATGAAATATTGGAGTATGATCAACCGTTTATCATGGCAGATATTAGCTTTTAGGAGGTGATAAATTGAGTATATTCGATAGGATAATGGGACGTAATGAAGCAATTGGATTTAGTTATGATTTTGAACTATTAAGAGAAACTTCACATAAAGCTTATATAAAGCGTTGGGCTTTAGATACATGTATTAATCATATTGCTAGAACAATTAGTCAAACAAAATTCGAAATAATCGAGAATGGTAAAAAGGATTCTAATTCAACAACTCATTATAAGTTAAATGTGCGTCCTAATACCGATGAAAGTGCTGCTACATTTTGGCAAAAGGTTATTAGGAAGTTGATTTATGACAACGAAGTTTTAATTGTTGTCACTGACACTAAAGACTTAATTATAGCTGATGATTTTTATAGAGACGAATACGCACTGTATGATGATATATTTGAGCATGTCATTGTAGGAGAATACGAATTCGAACGTACTTTTAAAATGAGTGATGTTATATATCTTGAATACAATAACGAATCGATAACTGAAATGTTATACGGATTATTTAGTGACTATGGCGATATATTCGGCCGATTAATCACAGCTAATTTAATGAATAATCAAATACGGGCAACTTTAAGTATGGACGCAAATACCCCATTAACTAATGCTAGTAATGATGATATGCAAAAGTTCATAAATAAGGCTTATAAAGCTTTTGAAAGTAATGATATCGCTATTGTACCTGTTCAAAAAGGTTATAAATATGAAGAACATACATCTAGTAACAGTGCTAAAACTTCATCACAAATAGATGATTTAGCTAAAGTACCAAACCAATTATTAAGTTACGTTGCGCGAAATCTTGGTATACCCGTTGGATTGATTAACGGAGAAACTGCAGATATAGAAGCGATGACAAATAACTACATGAAGTTTTGTATCAAACCAATAATTGAGAAGATCACAGATGAATTAAACGCAAAACTTTTCAGTGAACGCGGTTATAAAGAAGGTAAACGAATTAAAGCAATTTCAATAGACCAAAAAGGACCATTAGAAGTGAGTGAAGCAGTCGACAAACTCATTGCTAGTGGTTCTTTTAATAGAGATGAGATTCGTGAGCTCACAGGCTATGAACCTATAGGTAGTGAAGAAATGCAGAAATTTATAATCACTAAAAACTATCAAACTGTAGATGAAGAGACTACAGATAATGAAGGAGGTGATTTAAATGAGTAACAACGAAATAGATATATATGGTTTTATCGATAATGTAACTGTTGAAGGAATGACCATCAGTCCACAAACCATAAAAGACCAATTGAAAGTTATGGGAGATGTCGATGAAATCATTGTGAATATAAACAGTAATGGTGGAGATGTATTTTCAGGCGTTGCTATTTATAACATGTTGAGACGACACAATGCACATATAACGATTAATATCGATGGATTAGCTGCTAGTATTGCTTCTGTTATAGCGATGGCTGGTGACACTGTGAATATGCCAGGCAACGCAATGATGATGGTTCATAATGCTTGGACTGAAATAGCAGGAGATTCTAACACGTTTAAAAAACAAGCCGATTCATTAGAACGTATTAATTCTGTTGTCTTTAATAGTTACGTTGATAAAAACCCTGATATAGATCATGCGCTTTTACGTCAATATATGGACGAAGAAACATGGTTTACAGCAAAAGATGCAAAAGAATTAGGGCTAATTGATAACATAACTAAAAGTACGCGTGTAGCTGCTGCTGCAACATCAGCAATGTTAGGAGGTGAAACGTTTATGAGCAAGTACCGTAATGAAGACCCAACACAACAAACGCAGGACCCTAAAAAACAAGGGGAACAAATCACTGTGGAAGATGTAATGGATAAACTAGAAGAAATTTTATCTGAAGTCAAAAAAGCAAATGAACAAGGGGGCGGAGAAGGTAAGAAAGAAGACCCTAACGAAGCACCTCAAAATAGTTTTGCAAGACTATTTAATATGAATACAAAATAAAGGAGAATGAAATTATGCCTATTAATTTAGAGAAAAAAGAAGGATTCGAGAATTCTCAAAAACTTTTACAAGAATTTTCAAATATGAATCCACAAGCAACAGACGAAGAAGTTAAAGCGAAATACACTGAATATATGAATGCATATAGTGAAGAACTTGCCAATGCGATTCGAAAAGATATTAAAAATGAAACTGGAGATACTGCAGTTCTAAATTCTCGAAATGTAAATCGTTTAACGAATGAAGAAAAGAAATTCTATAACGCATTAGTATCAGAAGATCATGTTAATACAGATACTAATTGGAAAGATGGGGAATTATTACCTGAAACTGTTGTCGACCGTATCTTTGAAGATATCGAAACTGACCACCCATTATTAAAACATATCAATATCGAACGTACTGGTTTAAGAACACGCGTTATTCGTTCAGTAACAGAAGGACAAGTAGTTTGGGGTAAAATCTTTGGAGAAATCCGTGGCCAATTAGAGGCTTCATTCTATGAACAAGACATTTCTCTAGGTAAAGCAACTGCTTTCGTAGTAGTACCTAAAGATTTAAAAGATGCAGGCGTACAATGGGTAGACCGTTTTGTACGTGCGCAAATTAAAGAAGCTTTTGCAGTAGCTATTGAAAAAACAGCGATTCAAGGTGAAGGTAAAGCTAAAGACCAACCAGTCGGTTTATTAAATGAAATTAACCGTACAAATGGAGCTGTTTCAGCTAAGCCAAGCGCTGGGAAACTAACTTTAGAAACGCCCGAAATTGCTATTAAAGAAATTGGAAATATCATTAGTAATTTATCTATCAAAGAGTATTATGATAAAGATGGCAATGTTAAAAGAACAAAAGGCGCAAATGTTTTAAATAATGTTGTGATTGCTTTAAATCCAGTAGATTATATTTATACTGGTGTTGCTTTCATGCAAGTACACAATGGTGCATTTGTTAGTCCTATTCCGTTTAATGTAACGTTTGAACAAAGTGAATTCGTACCAAAAGGTAAAGCTGTTACTTATGATAAATCACGTTATCATTTCTATGCAGGTAGCGAAGTTATTGTACGTGAATTTGACCAAACGCTTGCTTTAGAAGATATGGATTTATATACGGCGAAACAATTCTTATATGCTGAACCTGATGATAATAAAACATCATTTGTTTATGATGTGGACTTTTCATCACATGGAGCACCAACTGATACAGATGCAGGAACTGAAACACCCTAAAGCACCCCAAAACGTTGAAGTAAATGCAAATAGTAAATCTGCATCTATTTCAGCTGAATAGGGGGTTTTTAAATGATTGATTCTATTCATGTAGAAGAGTTTAAAAAGCGTAATAGAATATTCTATGAAATGGAAAACGAAAGAATAAGAGTTGATTTGGAGCTTTCATATAATGATATCAAAGCAAAATGCGGTGATTTCAATATGGAAGAGTATAATCTTGGTCGTGAGTTAGTTTATGAACGTACAAGGTATGTTTTAAATGATAAATTAGAAGAATTTCACGATAACTTTTTATCTAGCATTGTTCAATTTCAAATTATGAATATGGAGGTATCAGATGATGACGCGATCACATAGAAAAATAGTAACTGGTGGCGATATGCGCACACCGGTTATTTTTTATATAGCAAAACCAAACGATGATTTTTTTCCTGGAGAAAATACTAGTGAAGTATATTATCAATGTTTTGCTAATGTTTATCCTCCTTCACAGAAAGATTTGGACATGACAGATAATAAAGCAACAATTACTATGGTTACTTGGTATTCGATGGAATATGAAATCCGAGATGATATGTATTTTGAAATAGATTTACCTAGATATAAAGGAAAGAAATTCAATATTATTCAAATTGATGACGACACAGATTTTCATTCAAATATAAAAATAATTGGCGAGTATATAAGTTAATGAGCGTAGAAATTAAAGGGACGCATAACATGCTACGTAAGATTAGAGAGCAATATGGAGAAGTGAAAATGTTAAAAGTGCAAGATGAAGCGTTAAAGATAGGCTCTAAATATGTTGTAGGTGTTATGAAAGAGAATTTTGAAGTTTTTAAAGATACTGGTGAAAGTATAAATGAAATAAGTGTCACAAGTCCTTATTATATTTACGGTAAAGTTCGAATGGTCAAATTACATTGGGAAGGTTCTATGAATCGTTACGCTATTATTCATCTTAATGAATATGGCTCTGTAAAACATCCCAATCCTAGAGGTAAAGGTGCAATAGCGCGAACTATGTTTATGGCAGAAAAACCATATAAAAAAATTATTAAAGAAACGCTAGAAGGTGAATTATGATGTTTGATATGTTGAAAACTATACAAAAATACCTATTGAATAATGCAACAATTGCTCAATATTGTAAGGGTCGCATTCGAGCGTATTATTATGATGAAACTGCCGACACTTCAGGACCGTATATATTGATTAGTCCATTAATTGCACCTCAACCATCGACATATGCAAGTGATACAAATTTATCGACTGAATATTTATATCAAATCGATGTACGTGGTCCTAATTACGGTGTCGTAAAGTTGTTACAAGAGGAAATCAGAAAAACATTATGGAATATTGGTTTTCGTCAACAAGATGGTACAGACCAATATGATCATGAAATTAAAATTTATATGGATGCCAGACGTTATAGAGGTAATCCATATACGATTGATAGTTTAAGACATATAGATAAAGATTTAATTGAATAGGCAAGCCTTTCGTATAAACGGAGGGCTATTTTTTATGCCTAAATTTAAGGAGGAAATGTAAATGGGTAGATATAATGCCAATACCGGATTAGGTGAATTTTATTATGCAGTATTATCTGAAACAGCAAATGGCGATTTAACAATAGGTGATATTAAAGTAGTGGATTATGTACAAGAAATGTCACTTGAATTCGGTGAAGAATTAGAAAAAGCATACGGTTCGAATAAGGTAGCTGAAATTGCTAAATCAGCAGGAGAAACTCAAGGAACATTTAAATTCCACAAACTTCCTATTGATGTTCAAAAAGATTTATTAGGATTAATCGAACATAAAGAAACAAGTAATGTATATGGTTTTGGTCAATCTTCCGGAATCACTTATACTGCTGTTGCTATTCCAAGAACTATGGAAGACGGTTCTAAAGAATGGTTTGGATTATCTAAAGGTGTGTTCACACGTCCTAATAAGGAAGGGCAAACTAAAGAAGATGGCGTAGAATTCGGTTCTGATGAAATTGAAGGTCAATTTATGGAACGTGAAGTAGGCGGTTTTGATGAAGATTTAGCAGTAATGATGGCCTACGACCAAAAAGGATCTACTGAAGGTAGAGATGCAATTTTTAAATCTATTTTCGGTAAAGTATCTAATGAACAAACTCCAGAGCAACCTGATACAAACGAACAGGTAACACCCTAACGAACCCCAAAATGTTGAGGTTACAGTGAATAGCAAGTCAGCTGTAATCTCTGCAGAATAGGGGCGTTCATATTATTAATAAGGAGGAAATGAAATGGCAGATACATTAAAAGTTTATAAAGGTACCGATTTAGTAGGAAGTGCAGAAAGAGGTTCAGATGGAACAGCTAGTGTTACCATCAATGAATTAGAAGCTAATACCGATTACCCAGCAGGCACTTTCCAAGTGGCATTCGCTAACGAAAACGGAGAATCAACTAAAGTAAATGTGCCGGCGTTTAAAACTAATCCTATTAAAGTAACAGGAGTTACATTAGATAAAACAGAATTAGCGCTTAACGTTGGAGATTCGTCTACTTTACAAGCGACTGTCTCACCATCAACAGCAACAGATAAGACTTTAACTTATGCAACATCAGATAATGCAATTGCAACTGTTGATGAAAATGGTGTAATAACAGCGGTAGCTGCAGGTACTGCTAACATTACTGTTACAACGAATGATGGTTCTAAGACAGCTACTTGTAATTTAACAGTTTCAGAAGCTACACCTGAAGAACCTCAGAATGTAAATGTAGACTCTAACGAAACAGATGCAGACGTAACAGCAGAATAATATTTAGGCGACTTCGGTCGCCTATTTTTGTATACAAAAATAATAAAAATAATCGGTCGAATAGAAAACCCGATGAAAAAGGAGAAATAAAATTATGGCAAACGCATTAGTATTAAACATTAACGGTGAAGAGAAAAAGTTTTATAAACAAGGTGGTTTCACAGGTAAACAAGCTCGTAAGGGAACACGTTTATCTATGAGAATGAGCGCTTTAAGTACAAATCCTGAAGGTTTAACTATTGAGCAAACAGAAAAATTTGAAGAAACGTTGGATCAAATCGAGAAAATGATTGCAGAAGATTTATATAATAATCAATTCACAGTAGATGAATTGCAAGATGGCGTTGATGGTGACAAATACTTTGAAACAATTATCACTGAAGTTAGTGGAGCTAACGAAGACACGGGAAAGAAAAAATAGATGGTAGTTCACTAACAAAAGAAGATTTGACTTTCGAAAGCATGTCTAAAAACGTAGACATTATTTATCAAGATTTATTAGAAGCTGGATGGAAGATGACAGATATAGATAACACAGAAATATTTGAACTCATAAGAATATTGAAGTTGAAAAATAAAAAAGAAAGCAAATCTAAAACTGTAGGAGCAAACGAGAGCTTAATTGGAGCGATAACTGGTAAAGATCCACGTAAATCCAGTTAAGCTCTTTTTTTATGAACTTTTATAGAAAGGAGGATGTAAATGGCAGGTGATATAAAAGGATTTACTATAGATTTAGGGATTGATACCTCGGATATTGATAGAGGAATGGCTAATTTACAACGTAAATTAAAAACAGCTGACGCACAAATGAAAGCAAATTTATCAACTTTTGATAAAGCCGAAAAATCAGTAGATAAATACGGAACAGAACTTGAAGGTTTAAATAAAAAGCTTACACAACAAGGTCGTGTCAGTGAAGAATCACAGAAAAAATTGGATAAATTAAGAAACGCACAAGAAAACATGTCTGACAAACTTAAAGAATCGGCTGTGAACGCTCAAAATGCGAAAAAGCGATATGATGATTTGAGTAATTCATATGAAAAGATGAATAATGAATTAAAAGAACATCAATCTAGTGTTAAGTCTGCACAAAATGCTCAAAAACAGATGCAAAACACTGTTACAGCATTAAGTGCTAAAATGAAAAACGCTAAAAGTTCTGTAGATGAATTAGAACAAGAATTCAAAGAGTTGAGTGAATCAGGAAAAGCATCTAAAACAGAATTAACGTCTTTAAGTAATCAATTATCTAAGGCCAAGGTTAACTATAACAACCTTTCTAAAGCAGTTGATAGTGCAAAGAAAGATTTAAATGAATCTAAAATAGCCACATCTAATGCGAAAAATGAATTACAAAAATTCAGTGACGCAAATAATGATGCTATGGTTAGTGCTAAAACTGCAATGACTGAAGCTAAGAAAGAAGCAAATAATGCTGAAAAATCTTACGCTTCTTTGAATCGAGAAGTCGGCCAATTACCCGCTAAGTTAGATAAAGCAGAAAAAGAAGTTTATGAAAATGCATTAGCTTATAATGTTTTACAAAACAGAATTAATGAAACTAATGACGAATTATCGAAGTTACAACGCAAACAAACAATCATTGGTGGCATTGGCGTAGCAGCTGCTGCAATGGGTCAACGTTGGGAAGAAGTTAATGCTAAAATCAATAAAATTGGTAATAGTTTTAGAAATGTTGGTTATGTTGTCAGAGGGATTGCTATGGGTGGATTGATTGCGAACATTTCCGCTATTATTCCGGTTGCTGGTAGTGCAGTAAGTGCCATTGCTGGTATTGGTGGTGCTGCAACTGCAGCTGCTGGTGGCGCTATTGGCTTGGGTGGCGCATATGGAACTGCATTAGGTGGTGTTATGGCATTCACAGGCCAAGCGACAACAGCACTAAAAATGTTAGAAGACGGAGAAATACGTGTTACTAATGAAGTCAGAAACTACAAAAATGTATTAAGTGGCTTACAAAACCAATGGAAAGATCTAGTCAAAGCAAATCAGGCTGCAATTTTCAACACAATGGCTAACGGTATTAATATTGCAAGAATTGCTTTAACACAATTAACACCTTTCATTACACAGACTACTAACAAGATTGCTAATGCATCTAAAGAAATGCGTAACTGGGTTACCTCTTCAGAAAATGCGCAAAATGCCTTCAAACTTATTAATAATATAGGACCTCCTATATTCCAAAATTTACTCAATGCAGCAATGCGTGTTGGTGATGGTATAACTCACATGTTTACAGAATTTGGTCCACTATTTACATGGACTGGTAAAGGTATTGAAAGCCTAGCTAATAAATTCAATGCATGGGCAAATAGCACTAGTACTGATAAAGGAATTGCTCAGTTTATAGAGTATACTAAAACGAATTTACCTGTTGTAGGACAAATATTTGGTAATGTATTCAGCGGTATAATCAGTCTTTTTCAAGCTTTTAGTGGTCATTCTCAAACAGTAATGCAGGGTATGGCAGGAGTAACTAAAACATTTAAAGATTGGGCAGCTAATTTATCTTCTACTGAAGGATTTAAAAACTTTATAGCTTATTTAAATCAAAACGGCCCTAAAGTTTGGCAGTTATTAAAAAACATTGGCAACATTATTGTTGGTTTAGTTAAAGGTATGGCTCCAGTTGGTTCGGTAGTGCTTAGTATTACAACTGCTATTACTGGATTTATTGCTAAGGGTGCGACGGCAAATAACACAATGGGGATGATGACAGGTATATTGACTGCTGTAGGTGGCACATTAGCAGCAATCATTCCTATGTGGGGCGTATATAGAACGGTAATGGGCAGTGTAACTATAGCCACTGGTGTAGCAAGAGCAGCAACAGTTGTATATCGTGGTGTTATGAGTGCTGCACAAACCGCAGCCATAGCATATATGTATGCTACTAAAGGATTAACTGTTGCGCAAATGGGGCAAGCAGTTAAGTCAAAAATTGCTGCAGCAGCAACAGTGGTGTGGACAGGAGTTACAAAAGCAGCAACTATAGCAACCAAAGGTTTAGGTCTAGCTATTAAATTTATGACAGGTCCTATAGGATTAGTTATTACCGCTATTACTGCACTAGTAGCAGGTATCGTTTATTTATGGAAGAACAATGAAACTTTCCGTAATTTCGTGATTAATGCTTGGAATCAAATTAAAGCTACTGCCATATCAGTATTTGGTTTCTTAAAACCTTATATTATCGGTATTTGGAATGGTATCAAAAATGTAAGCATTGCAGTTTGGAACGGTTTGAAAACTGCAGCAATTGCAACGTGGAATGGCATTAAATTTGCTATACAAAATCCAATTCAAGCATTAAAAATTGTTTTATCTGCAATATGGAACGGTATAAAAGCAGCAGCATTATGGGTTTGGAACGCAATAAAATCAGGTGTTATAAAAATCGTTAAGCTTTGGATAGCTGCAATGAGATTATATATCACTTTGATTAAGACGGTCGTTACTACAGTTTTCAACGCAGTTAAGAATTTTTCAATTAGAGTTTGGACATCTTTAAAAAATGGAGTAGTTCGATTAGCTAAATTATTATATACAGGTGTGACTAATTATTTCAAACTTGTAAGGAAAGTCAATTCTGTAATTTTTAATGCAGTTAAGAATTTTGCACTAAAAGTTTGGACTTCTATAAAAAATGGTGTTATTTCAAGAGCTAAGTCATTGTGGAATGGTGTTCGAAACACTTTTAACGCTTTAAGAAAAGGCGTATCCGCAATTTTTAATGGTGTAAAAAATATAGCTTACAAAGCATGGAGCTGGATTCGTAATAAAGTAGTTAATTATGCTAAATCTTTATGGAACGGTGTACGAAACACTTTTAATTCTTTAAGAAAAGGTGTTTCGAATATTTTTGGAAGTGTTAAAAATAATGCTATAAAAGTATGGAATACAATTAAAAATAAATTAACTGGAATTGCATCAAGTATTTGGAATTCTGTTAAGAAAACTTTTAATAACATGAAAAATGGTTTGAAAGGGATTATCGACAAAATCAAAGGTCATATCACCGGAATGGTAAATGCAGTTAAAAAAGGTCTGAATAAACTTATTGAAGGCGTTAACTGGGTTGGCGATAAACTTGGAATGAAAAAGTTACCATCTATTAAGTTGCATACCGGTACTGACCATACTAATACTACAACTAATGTTGTGAAAAATGGTAAAATCGCTCGTGACACATTCGCTACTGTTGGCGATAAAGGTAAAGGTAACGGACCAGGCGGTTTCCGACATGAAATGATTCGTTATCCAAACGGTAAAACAGCTATTACACCTAATAGAGATACAACGGCTTATCTACCACAAGGATCAACTGTTTATAATGGTGCTCAAACTTATAGTGCGCTAAGTAGCAGTCCAGCTTTTTCAAATGGAACAATGCCTAAGTTTCATAATGGTACAAATAAAAAGAAACATTGGTACGAAAATGTTGCTGATAAAGTGACAAAAGGTGTATCTGATTTTGGTAAAGGAGCAGGGCAAAAATTCCATGGTGTAAAAGATAAAACATCAGAATTTTTAGAAGGTGCAAAAAGTGTCGTAGGTAAGGGCACTAAGTGGCTCGGCGATAAAGTCGGAGACGTTATGGATTGGGTAAGTAAACCTGGAAAGTTACTAAATAAAATTTTAGAAGGTTTCGGGGTAGACATGAAATCTTTTGGTATTCCTAAAGGTGCAAGCTTACCTTTTGATATGATGAAAGCGATGTTTGGCAAATTAAAACAAAGTGCTACTGATTTGTTGAAAAGCTGGTTAGAGGATGCTCAAGGTGGAGAAGGAGATGCTAGTTGGTTATTCAAACATCCAATATGGCAAAAATTCGGTAACTACACCGGCGGATTAAATTTTAACGGTGGTAAACACTACGGTATGGACTTCGGAATGCCAATAGGCACTAATGTTAAAGCAGTTGCAGGCGGTAAAGTTTCTAATGTATGGACTGATTACGGTGGCGGTAAGTCAGTAGAAGTTCAATTAGGAAAAAACATGTGGAATTGGTATATGCATTTGTCTAAGCAATTAGTTAAAAAAGGGCAAAAGGTTAGTGCTGGTGATTTAATTGGTAAATCAGGTGACACTGGTAATTTCGTACGAGGAGCACATTTACATTTCCAATTAATGAAAGGTGATCACCCGGGAAATGATACAGCTAAAGACCCAATGAGTTGGTTGAAAGGATTGACTGGTGGAGGTAAAAAAGCAGCTTCTAAATGGGCACCAGAAATTCGAAAAGCAGCCAAAAGAATGAAAGTTAATTTATCTAACAAAGAGTTACAAGGTATCATAGCTCAAATACAACGTGAATCTAATGGTGATGCTGGTGTAACTCAAGGTAACATAGGCGATATAAATAACTTGAGAGGAACACCAGCGCAAGGTTTATTACAATATGTACCTAGTACTTTCAAATCCTACGCAGTTAAAGGTCACGGAAACATTAAAAGTGGTTATGACCAATTACTTGCATTCTTTAACAACTCTAACTGGAAACGTGATTTACCTTACGGCAAAAGCGGTTGGGGTCCAACAGGACATAGACGTTTTGCTACAGGTGGATTAATAAAAAATTCTGGTTGGTATAATATTGCTGAAGCAGGCTATCCAGAATGGGTAATTCCTACTGATCCTAGTAGACGTAATGACGCTATGAAATTACTTGCTTTAGCAGCGCAAGATATTCAAGGCGGAAAATCTACCACAGGTAATAAACGACCTAACAATTTAAAATCACCTAGTACGTCTAATGACGATTCTATGCTTAAAAAGGTTGTAGAACGCCAAGATGAACAAATTAATCAAATGCATCAAGCTATTGATTATCTAGCTCAATTAGTTACAAGTACGATGAATATCGAACAACAAGATAAAGGTTTCAACACAGATGATGTGACTCAAGCTATGGGTAAAAAACAAAGAATAAGAGGATATAATTACGGTCTGTAGGAGGTGTAAGTTATTGAAACAAACAGCTCGTATGTTTAATAATAAATTCGATATTATGATTACAGACTTACCATATTTGAAACTATTAGATTTCAGAGAAGAAGATGTGGAAGTTCAAACGAATAATATTGAGATGAAAGGCAGAGACGGTGTTATTCCAGGTTTAAGTACATTTGGACCTTTTAAATTAGTTTTAAGATTCTATTTTAAAGGCCATGATATAAACGATTATAATTTAATGAAACACAAAATGAGAGGGCTCCTATTCAAAAGGGAGCCTTATTATATTGTTCATTCTTTTATGCCTGGTAAGAAATACGCTGTTCAATGTGAAAGTAATGCTATAAGTGATGTTAATTCAAAAGCCGGGGAATTTGAAGTTACTTTTAATGTGATTAAAGGTTATTCAGAGTCATTAAAAGACACATTAGATACTGATTTCCTTTCAGATAATTGGCAGTTTGAAAATGGTTTAATCACTGATAGAGATATCAAGTATCAACATAACAATAAACGATTCGAAATTTGGAATGGAAGTTACGATGCGATAGATCCTCTAAAACACAAATTAATAATAAGAATAAAAGCAAATGCGCCAAACGGCTTTAAAATGACTAACCACATGAATGGAACAACATTTACTTATACAGGTGCTTTGAAAGAATATCAAACACTTGTTTTAAATGGCGTCCATCCTATACTTGGAGATAACAGAGTCGGCATTAACACTGAGTGGGATTGGATTGAGTTAGACCCTGGATTTAATAACATAGAAATCGATGGTATAGGAGTTAGTAATGTATCAGTCGAATTTCAATTTGATTTTATTTATAGGTAGGTGAGTAAATGAAAGAGTTAATACTAATGAACCGAACAGGAAGCTATGCGGAAATTTTAAAAGACTATGATTTATCATCATTCAAATATGAATATGAAATAAATAACGAACGTTCAATTTCATTTACTGCTTATAAAGCAAGTGGAAGCGAAGATATTTTTGATATGTTAGTAAATGAAAATTACATCGTTTATGAAGATCAGTATTATGTTATAAAATCCACATCACTTAAATATGATAGTCAAACTGTGTTTGTTGAAATAGTGGCAAAACATATATTTATGGAGTTTCAAAATCATTTTATAGATAAAGATATTGAAAGTGAAGAATTAAATACTGATATGGATGACGAGAGTGCACCAAATTACACTTTAAAGCAATACCTAGACTTTGGATTTAAAAACAATAATCTAGGTTTTGAGTATGAAATCATTGGCGTGTTTAATGGCGTTGCTCCTGTATCTGAATTAGGTGGTCAAAATGGAATGGAGTTTATCGTTGCAGGTTCTGAATACTTTAATTATATTTATTTTGCGGATAACAAGAAAATTTATTTTTATCATCCAGAAATGTTTTATCAAATGTCAGATATACCTATTATATATCGTGGTAATTCAGATGAAATGACCGTAGATATAACAACTACTGATATGAAAACTTATATCAGAGGATTTGGTAAAAAGAAAACAAAATCCGAAACAAATAATTATAATCCAATCAAACCACCCGATTTGAAATACAATGGTAATTTTTTTAAAGAAGGTACATGGAGAGTAGATACACCTAATAGTTACTATACAAAAACATTTACATGTAAATGGGGTAACGAAACATTAACTTGGGGACTAAAAAAAATGTCTCGTGGTGGAATGATTGATGTGTATTTTGATGATAAAAAAATAGGCACCTATAGTTGTTATAGTAAAACTTCAAGAACAACACAAATTGTAATTGCTAACAATTTAGAAAAAGGAGAGCATACATTTAAAGCTGTGTTTAAAGGTCCAGACCCTAGCGTTAAATATAAAACAAAATCAGTTATGTATGTAGGTACTGAAAAAGGTAACGTTTTAAACTTAACAGCTAAATTGAAAGGTAAAGATGTTTACTACGCCTATGATGAATATAAATCGCCTAACACTTATGAAGCATTTGGCAAGATGACAGCACCTACTTTGTTTGATGATACTGTAACTACCAAAAGTGCTTTAAGAGAGAAATTAATCGAACAATTGAATGATGAACCAACGATTGAATTATCTACTAATTATTTAGGAGATACATTTGAACGTAGGTATATAACAAATGAAGATTTAAAAGAAAATAATTTAGTTCGATTTATACACAAACCATTAGGATTTAATACAGATTTAAAAATAGTTAAATTAACCAAATTTCATCCGTTCATGGGACAACCTGTAGAAGTAGAATTTAGTAATGCTAAAAAAGACATTATTGATATACAAAATCAAATCGACTTAAGAATGAAACGAGCCACAAACTCAATAGCTAATGGTAATTGGAATGTTAATAACAATGTGAAAAGTAATTATTTTACAGATGTAGTTGGGAGTGTGTTATCTGATGGCTAATGAACCGATAGTATTTATGAAAGATGATAATGATGTAAATTTTTATCCACTTGTTCACGTAGAAGGAATACAAGGATGGCCGGATAATTTAAGTGATTTAGATATAGATAGTTTAAAAGAAGAATTGTCTGGCGTTAATAGTCAAATGGTTGGAATTCAATCACAAATTAAAAATCTACAGAGTGTAGTGGAAAACATGCCGACAGTCACAGGCACTGATTGGCAAGATATAACTTTGAATAGCGGTATAACTGAATATAGTATAGAAGAAACGCCAAAAGCCCGTCTAGTATCGGTTAATGGTGTTTCTTTTTTATCGCTTAAAGGGGCTGTCAAAGGATTAAAAGGTTCAACTACTATAGGAACATTACCGGCAAATATGATTAATAATATCGTTGATGCTAGACCTTTTGTACAAAACACTTCAAAGACAAGTGGTACAACTAATTTTGCTAGATGGCGTATACAAACAAATGGCGACATAGTTTTGGAAGGTGCTACACAATCAACGATAGAAAACACACATTGGTTCCCTATAGGAACGACAGTAACATTATAAGGAGGACAACAGATGGGAAGATTAAACCTACAAAAAAGTTTAACAATTACATTAGGTCAAGATTTTAGAAATCAATTACACACAAACTTTTTAAGAGTAGAAGATTTTAGTAATCAATTCTACAATCAATTTAGTTACCATAAAAATGAAGAATTAAACGCGCATGGATCAGAACAAATTACGGATAAACGATTTAAAACTGTAGAACGTGGATTAAACATTATAAACAAACGTTACAACAATTTAGTGTTATCCAAAGGTAAAAACAGTTTACAAGAGGTGAAAGACGCTCGTCTCGATAATGAAGGAACAGCGCATCCAACGCTCTTTGATAGATTACAATCAGATTCAACAAGATTCGAAACAGATAAAAATGAAATTATGGCATCAGTAGAAGATGCAAAAGAAAAAGTGTTAGCACAAGAATTTGCTTTCGATATACCTAATCAAGATTGGCAATATCTTACAAATTTATCTCCATTTGTAAGTAAGGTTATGCAATCATTCCATTTAGATTATAAGACAGGCGTTTTTTATATGACACAAGCTTATGATGGAGATTATATGATTTCTAAACTACAATCAAACGGTGCTCCATTATCAAAAATGCTTATCAAAAATGGAGGTCATGGTACCCATAACGGTTACCGTTGGATAGACGATAAACTTTGGATTTACTCACATATTAAAGACGACGAAGGATTTAATAAACTAGTCAGATTCTCATACAGACCTAACACAGAATTTTCGTATGGAGATTATGATATGGAAGAAGTATTTACAGGTCATCCAGAGTTACCTTATATTACACCTATTATCAATGAACACGAAGGGCTAATGCTATATAGAATTGAATATCCTGAATCAGAGTGGGAAACAAGAAATTCACGCAACTATATTGAAATTAGAAAATTAGAAGATGTTGATAATAGAGTAGATAAAGTGCTTTATAAAATGGATATACCTTTAAGGCTGACAGAAAAAACTCAACCTATGCAAGGCGTGACTTTCGATTCCGAAAACTTATATTGGTACACAGGAGATTCAGACCCTAATATTCCAAATTTTGTAACTGTGTTTGATTTGAAAACGGGAAAAGAGCTATATCAAAAACAAGCAGATGTAGGGAAAATTGGGAATGAGTTTCCTGGTAATTTTGCAGAAGCTGAAGGCATGCAGATGTACTACGATGAATCTACAGGTAAAAAAGCGCTATTAATTGGTGTTACTGTAGGGAAAGTAAGTTATCGTGCACATCAAATACACGGTATTTTCATGAGAGATGTTTATAACAAATTAACAGCACAAAGCACCCCAGTATTAATGACAGAAACAGGTGGTAGAACTAAAACATTCCCACTTTCTGAATATGTTAAATTATCCGATGTTACTGAACCTGGTTATTATTATATGACAACGGTAGATACACAAAATTTAACTGATTTCCCATTACCTAAAGTAATGAGAGATGCTGGTTGGTTCTTAGAAGTATCAGCTCCGAACGTTGCAGGTGATGTGAAACAAACATTAACAAGAAATAGTTACTCACGTGATTTAATGATATTCCAAAGAATGGTTTCTATAGATAAGATGAACGGACAAGGTCAGAATTATACTAATTGGAATCTAGTAAAATCATCAAGCGTGAATAGTCCTGCCGAAAGTGTGCCTGGTCATATTACCGATATGAATCAATTAGGCATTATAACTAATAAACGATGGTATATTGATACGAAACGTTCAAGTGAATTAAAGGATCACCCTGCACCTGGTATAGCAGGATGGACATGTGACGTAGAAAGCGTAACATCAGGTAGATTTAAAATTGTATTGTCCCGTGTAAATTCTACGGCAGTGGGTCAAACATATGAAGCTTATTTCTCTACTGAAAAGAATGAAAGAATTTCACCTTGGACATTATTCGAGGGCAAAATAGTATAATGAGAGGAGACATAACTATGTCAATGGATAAAATAGCCAATTTACAACTTGAAACAACGGCCCAATACCAAAGTTTAAGTAAGCTCAATGTTCAGTTTTGGAATCAAGATAGAGAGACAGCAATACTACAATTTAAAATCACTAGAAATGACTATCCGTTAGCTTTAAGTGAAGAGAACGTTAAAGTTTTCATCGCGCTTGAATCAGGGGATAGTTTTTTAGTAGACGAGAAATTGGATTTTGTAGATCAACTAAATGGCGTTGTGAGTTATACAATCCCTGACGACTTTATGAAATTAGCGACAGAAGTTAAAGGGCAAGTGTATGTAACGACTCTAGACGAAGAAGAAGTGGTTGTACAAAGACAATTTACATTTAACGTTGCCAATGACCTAATTGCAGACTTACCCGCCGAAGATAAAATTAGAGAGTTTAAATACTTTTCTGACATGCGCGCAGAAGTCGCTGAAATGATGACGAAATTAAATAATGACTTTGAAAATATGAACGACTATGTTACGCAAGTACAAGATACAACACAAGAAGGTATCACGGCACTCACAAAACTCATCAATGATAAAGAGAAAGCCTACAACGATAACCACGTCGCTAAAATGCAGGAATTAGACGACAAAGGCACAGCGTATAGTCAACAGCTAGATGAAGATAAGCAATATATGGATGAAAAATTTGAAGCGTTTAAATCTTCGGTAAATGGTAGTGGATTAGTTACAACAGGACAAAGTAAAGATTGGCAGAAGTATAAGTTGACAGGTAATGATGGTAAACGTACGTATTTAGACAATCTTTCGAAAAATATAGAAACATATCCGCCAGGATATTATGAATGTGTTGTACCTGCTGGTTCAAACAACTTCAATATGCCTATTATGTCAAACCAAGCGTCATACTTTGCCGAAGTGAATATCACAGAAGGAAATAACTCACGCAAACAAATTCAAGTAATTGTGAGTTATGACAACGATATTTACCAAAAAACTATCCATAGTGGTGGCGCGGATAGAGGTTGGAAAAAAATTGGTATATCAAATTCTGAAAATCCTCTTGAAACAACTCAAGGCTCACAAGCGAAAGCTAACACAGCTGAAAATAATGCCAAACAATATACAGATGAAAAGTATAATAAGCGTAATAAAATTTTATTCGAAGGTACTGCAAGTGGTGTCGGTACTGCCATTAATTTAGATGAAGATTTAGACAATTTCATAATGTTATATATTATTGGAGACTTTCCTGGTGGTGAGTTTTCTGCATTAGGTAATCCAATTGGCACACGTAACATCAATATTAACACTGATAATATCGTAGGTTTGGAGGCGACAGACGCAATAAGCTATGAATGTACATTGAAGAAAATTAATAGACAAAAATTAGAAATTAATTCAGACAATTATGTAAACATTTTAACTGGCGAAGGGTCTGGTGCTAATGCTAACAAATTTACCATTCAGAAAATTATAGGGGTGTATAAATAATGAGAATATTAATTAATAAGAAAAATGAAATTATTGATTACGCCATAGTTGGTAGTTTGGATGGGGATTTTGAAATTGATGATTCAATAGTACCACAAGACTTTATGATTTATTTCAAACCTAAACGTTATTTGTACAATAAAGGGACAATTGAAGTAAATAGTGACTTTGAAGAAGAAACTGAAATCAATTTGCCGACCTTACCAACCACAATTGTCACACCTGGTACAGATGAGGAACTACGTGTAATGTTCGCAACAATGCAAGTACAGTTAGTGCAAGCCAATACAATGGTTATGCAATTGTCTAAACATAACTCTCAATTATCACAAGAGTTAGTAAGATTAAATCAAGCTATAGATGATATTAAAGAGGTGGATAAAGATGAAGATGCTATTTCCGAAGTATGAAGATATCAAAACAATGTACGGTTGGGGTTGTTACACGAACAATCAAATAAAATGGTTTGTAGATATGGAAGTTATAGATAAAGAAGAATACGCATTGATTACAGGAGAGAAATATCCAGAGTCACAGGCTGAATAGCTTGTGGCTTTTATTATATAGAAAGTAGGTGAATCTATGGAAGGTAAATTTGAGTTACCACAAAAGCTAGCTACTTTATCTTTATTTGGCTTAGGTGTGTTTGTAGATATAAGAGGTGTTTATTGGTTTGTTAACCAAGAATCAGTTCTGAACGAAAGCGAATTCTACAGAGCACTACATGAAGTTATGCCGATATGGTTATGGGGATTCTTGTTACTCGTTTTTGGCGCATCTTTAATTCTAGCTAGTTTATTCTTTGGGAAACGTTCAATCAATAATGTTTCTAACTACTTTATGTTAATTGGTGGAACAGGAAGTGCTATTATTCATTTTCTTATGGCATCAGCAGGTATATATAACTCAATTAATTGGCTAACTCCATCACAATTTGTTGTTATGACGGCTTGGCTAGGTTTTGTCGGTTTTATGGGCGGTGTAGATATTTATGGCAGAAGATAAATATGTACTGCGTCATGAATGGGAAAACTCACGGGGGAAGATTCACCAACGTATTAATGATGTAGATAAAAAGCATACAGATAGTTATAACCAACTTTTGAATAAAGTAGATCAACAAACATTATTACAACAGAAATCCTTTGAATCACAAGAAAAGTCAGAGAAACATTTAGAAAAGATTAGTGAATCTTTGACGACGGTTGGTACACGAGTGACAGATTTAGAGTATAAAACACAAGCACATGGAGAAAAGATAACAAGCTTACAAGGACAATTGGACGCGGAGACGAAAGGTAACAGAGATGTACTAATCAAAATTATTGGTACAGCTGGTGTTGTCATCGTCCCACTCATTGGACTAGTAGCACAATTATTTAGATAAGTCGACTTCGGTCGGCTTTTTATTTTGGAGGTTAAATTTATGAAAATGACAATCGGTGCAGCAGTTAGATTTATCGTATTAATTTTAGCATTAATTAACCAGTGGTTAGCGACTAAAAATATTAGTCCTATACCGGTGGATGAAGACAGTATCAGTTCAATCTTATTAACTATCGTAGCGTTATATACAGCTTATAAAGATAATCCAGTGACTAAAGAAGGTCATGAAGCAAACATTGAAATGAAACAAAAGAAACTCGATAAAAAGCAAGGGACAACACCAACAGTAGATGCAACACAAGATAATAAAGATGGTAAAATTTTCCACGATAGTAAAGATAATGGGGGCATACAATAATGACGATTACAAAGACTAAAAAAGAAGCAGTCGCGTATCTCAAGTCATTAGAAGGTAAATATTTAGATTATGATGGTTGGTGGGGAGCACAATGTTACGACCTAGCAAACTTTTATTGGTCACACATCAGTGGTAGAACATTACAGGGCGCACAAGCTAAGAATATACCGACAGATAATAATTTTGATGGCTTAGCCACTGTGTATGAAAATACGGTTGATTTCAAAGCACAGGAAGGCGATATTGTTGTATTCAACAGTAACTACGGTGCTGGTCATGGACATGTAGCTGTCGTGTTAAATGGGAATTATGATGGTAACTATATGCAATTTGTATCATTAGATAACAACTGGCAAGGTGGAGGATGGACTTCTGGACCTGAACAAGGTGGAAAAGGTTGGGAAACTGCAACAAGAGTTGTCCATAATTACGATTTCCCTATGTGGTTTATCCGTCCATTATACAAAGGAACAAAACCTAATAAACCATCTAAACAAAAACCTAAGAAGCTGATATACAACCGTGATACAGTAGCAAGAGCAAGCATACTTGGTAAACGTGGATATAAGCCTAAAGGTGTAATGAATGTGTAAATTCTCATAAATTATAGTATGATAAACCTATATAATGATGTAGGAGTGTTGTCATGGAAGAAATATGGAATGATATAGAAGGATATGAAGGCTACTATAAGGTTTCTAATAAAGGCAATGTAAAGTCTTTAAAAAGAACAGTTAAACATGGTGGTTCCGTTACTAGAACTTTTCCTGAATTAATTTTAAAGCCAAACAAAGTAAATTTTGGTTATCTTCAAGTAACTTTGAATAAAAACGGCAAAAGGAAAAGTAGATATGTACATAACCTAGTTATGGAGTCTTTTATAGGCCCTAAAAAAATAGGTTATGAAGTGAATCATATAGACGAGAACAAAGAAAATAATAATTTGGACAACTTAGAGTACTTAACTTCAAAAGAAAATAATAACTACGGGAAAAGAATTGAAAAGTATGTAAATAGTGCTACTAATGGAAAAAGAAGCAAAAAAATCAGAGGTACTCACATTGTCACTGGAGAAATAGTAGAATTTCCATCTATATCAGAAGCTCAACGTCAAGGATATGTAAATCATATTAGTGATGTAATACATGGCAAACGAAATCATACAAAAAAATTCAAATGGGAGTTTATATAAGCACTGCATGTATAGCGATATATATGTACTAAAAACATAAATTGCTTTGAAGAACCTAAGAGCCTTAATACCACAATAAAGCTGAAAAGACTTTATGAAGGTTTAACAACATTAAGGATTGGTTTGTTTAGCAGCACTATCCCTAAGTCATAGTGATAAGGGAAATGTTCAACGACTAGAGGATTGCGTCCTCGTAGGGTTCAAGTGAACTCGAAAGAAGAACTATCTCACGTAGATAGAAACATATAGTCTGGTCACGTTCTGTAATGGAAGTGCTAGGACGGCCTAGAGCTAGATTAACGACCTAGTGAAACAAAACGTAGTACTACACAATGATGCAGGTAGTGGGACAGCTATGAACTATCACGATCAATTAGTTAATGCGAGTGAGCAACGTCTTGAAGCTGGTATCGCACATTCATATATCAGTGGCAATCGTGTATGGCAAGCATTACCTGAAAGTTATATCGCATGGCATACGGCAAATGCTTATGGAAATAGAAATTACTACGGTATTGAAATTTGTCAGTCAATGAGTGCTAGCGATAAAGACTTTTTGGCGAATGAACAGGCAGCATTCCAAGAAGCAGCTAGACTGTTGAAGAAATGGAACCTTCCAGTTAATAGCGATACAGTTATCTTACACAATCAATTATCTAGTACACAGTGTCCTCATAGAAGTATGAAATTGCACGCTGGTTATTCTTCTAGTCAAATGGCACCAGATAGTGTTAAGAAGAAAACGAAGGATTATTTTATAAGCCAAATTAAAGCGTATTACAACGGTGAAATTCCAAAAGGTTCAACTGATAAAGGAAGTTCAAAACCAAGATCAAATGGTTCTACAAATGCCACTAACACTGATTGGAAACAAAATAAATATGGTACATGGTATAAAGCAGAGAGTGCGACATTTACAAATGGCAATCAACCAATTATCACAAGAGTTGATTCTCCATTTACAAGTGCACAATTTGGCTATAATTTCCAACCAGGTGGTTATGTGAATTACGATGAAGTATGTTTACAAGATGGTCATGTGTGGGTTGGTTATAATTGGAATGGATATCGTTACTATTTACCAATAAGAACATGGAACGGAGCAAGTCCAAATAGTTCGAGCTATGGTTTAGGTGATTTGTGGGGAGTGATTAGTTGAAATATAAAAAGTAAATTATATAAAAATTAAAGTAGACAACTTTAATATAAAGTATTATTATTGATTTACAGATATAACTATCTTTTTAGAGTGAGTCTTCAGACAGCTTACTCTTTATTTTATAACTAAGAAGTTTTATACCTTCTCATTTAAATATACTTGTAAAAATTACTTACCACTCTTCTGAGTGGTTTTTATTATTGTAAATTTTATTAAAATTTGATAGTATGTTTTTGTCTCTTTCATACCCGTTATTTTGAAAGAGCAGTCCTGTTAATATTTATCATTACAATTAGGGTGAGCAAACCCTGGAAAGCATCTCCTTTGAGGTGCTTTTTCATGTTTATTTTAGAATTTTATGGATAAATAAAAACTAGAAGTGAGTATATGATTAAAGATCTCCACTCCACTTCATCTAATATATTAAATTCTTGTTAGGAAGTTGCTACTTATAATGATATAGGTAGCGACTTTCTGTATTGAATAAAAATCAAAAATTTGATAATATATTTTTGTCTCTTTCCAGTAGAGATTGACTGACATTGTAATCTAAGTATGACGATCACCTCGTTAGACACTTAAACAGGCGCTACGGCGCCTTTTTGTATTGTGAAAAAATAAAAGTTTTGCTAAAATATATTTTAGTCCTTCCGCATGAGGACATATTGTACGTATTATTGACTTTACTTTTATAGTGAGAGCAGGCACATGTTCCGTGTCTGCTCTTTTTTATATTGAATATAGATATTTAATTTGGTAATATAAATATGCTCTAGTAAGAGCACTTCTACTATCATGTTTAATTATTCACTGCCATCCTTATGGGTGGTATTTTTTATGCTATAATCAAATCAGATATCATATTATACAGGGTAGGCACTTATGTGCTTGCCCTATTTTAAAAATAATAATTCTTTAATAAAAAATGCTGAACAATCTATTTTTACAGGGTGAATTAATATCGGCAATGTGATATATTATAAATTATAATATAGTAAAAGTAATGAGGTGAGGTTTATGTTAAGTATAAAGGAATTAAAGAAAAAAAATAGTAACCTCGACAAAAATGTATTGATTGATGAATTTAAACAACAATTGGAAATGGAATGGGAAAGATCTCAAACGTTATTTGAAAATGAAGAGTTTAAAAATTATGTCGAGTATAAATTTAGAATATTGTATCTTTATGATGAAATTAAAGAATTAATTCAAGATAAAGGTACTGACGTTAATAATTCTTTTTATCAATTATATATAAAAAGGTTAAAAGCTAATGATAATATTCATGAATCAGCTTATTACAACTTTAAAGATATATTAAATCTGTTCTCTGACATTTTAAATAAATTAGATAAAAGCGAAGATAATAGTTTAGCTAAAAAGCATAATTTTAGTGCTGAAAATGATATTATTAATAAAACAAATACTACGGGGTTTGCTTTATGTTAAATAATTGTGAGTACGAATTTCAACTTTCAAATTTTAGTTTAAATAATTTATCATTAAAAAAATACAACGAAGAATTTTTATCATTTAGTAATCCTTATGTTATTAAATCTGAAGAAATTAATTTTAAAGTATATCCAATGGAAGAAAAAAACGATACTATAACGGTTTTGGCTAAATTCACTATCAATAATAAAGATTTTAAACTTAATATTGAATATATTGCTGAATATAATTCAAATTTAAATGAAACTAGCATTAAAAAAGAATATTATTCAATGTTAGAACCCGCTGTATTTGTAACTATATATAAATATGCGAAAGAAATCTCTGAAAAAGTCATTAACGAAGTAGTAGGTACTAAAGTTATATTTCCTATCTATGATAGAAGGAAGATAGAAAATAAATGACAGATAATATACGAATTCTACCTTCAATTAAAGACAGATATATTGATGAGAAATTATATATTCCTATTGCAAAGGCTAAGTATAAGCAATTTATGCACAACATAGATGACTTTATTTTAAAGCTAAATACAATATTACGAATCAATGATGAACTTTATTGTATTTTGTACGATGAATTATGCATGAATATAAATCATGATTTTATGAATTTTAATAACCTGACAAAAAACAGTCTTGTAGAACTATTGGAAAAGACTATAGTTCAAGTTGTCGAATTTTATGCTCAAATAGAAAGAGACATTACAGATGAAGAAGAAGAGTATATAGAATTAGCTTTTAAATATTTTGAAAGCGCCTTATTGAATTATAAAAATATACTTAATCATCAAAAAGGATCGGCTGACAAAATGAGAGGTATATTAATGGAGGCTTTAGGAATATCTATTTTCGGTACAACAAATGACTTTCAAGAAAATATTTTTGTATGGGATTTTAATGCTATAGAAAACGGTCAATTGATAAAGGTTAACAAAAGAGAAACTGCAGATATTTATTATGAGAATAAAGGTAATTCATATATATGCGAAATCAAATGTAGACCTAGTGGAGTAGACGAAACTCAAATAGATTTTATTAAATTTACTAAAGCAAGATTGATACAAGTAGAAAATTTAGCGTTAAACAACGTTATTCTGCATGGTGGCACTGCTGATGATTATAATTTTGAAAGAGTAAAATATAAAAGAAAGTTAGAAGATTTTACAATTTATCCTAAAGAAAATATAAAAGAATTATTAAAAATAATATGATGAGTAATATACTAGTTGATATCTTCAAGTTTTCCATTAAAAGTTATAAGATTAAGTACAGCCGTTAATTCGGCTGTTTATAATTTTTTTAACAAAGTGATTGAAAATTTTTAGAAAGTGCGTTAATATTTTACTTAAGGAAATAAACTATATGTTTGTAGGCCCTGTGTCGAAAGATATAGGGCTGAGTTTTCGTAGAAATTAATTAACACCCTCCCAACTGGTGGGTGTTTTATTTATAGGATCGTTGGGTAATATAACATTGTGGTAGTTCCACGCCTTCCATTAAAATTTATATATTAAGTACAGCCGTTAATTCGGCTGTTTTTTTATGTTTTAATAAAGATGTCAGTGGGTATTAATAAAATAGCTAATTGAATTCTGTTATTGTAAAATACACTCTTCTATACAGGTGCATACAATGTGCCTGTTTTTATGTTTAAGTATGATAAGAATGGTTATATACTAATAGGGAAGTTAGACCCATTTCTTCCCTGATTAATACTTTATAGTGATTGATCGCCTTTAGCAGCCATTAATTTGGTTGCTTTTTTATGTTTAAATGCTATTTAAAAAGGTATATGTTATGCGAGTTATTTTATAACTCAACTCCCATGACATGAGATTTTTCCCTGAGCAGCCATTAATTTGGCTGTTTTTAATGTTTAACTGTAAATTAAAAGGGTGACTATTAATTATACACTCATTCAAATTTTTTTCTTAATTTAAAAGTTATAATTACAACCGTGTAACAGCGGTTGTTTTTATTCTATAATAAGGTGTCATCTTGGTGGAGGACATTAAACCGTATCTTAATTGATGCGGTTATTTTTTATATAAAAGCCCACCTAAATGAATAGGTGGGTTTATTGATACTATTTTAAAATTTTGCTTACAATAAGAAGAACAAAATATTTAAGAAAATATAATAGTCACAAAACGGTCACGATAATGCTTTAAATACTGATTTTAAGCTATTTTAATTATCCCGCCGTCTCCATACATAAGCCCTTAAACAGTAGGGTTTCAAGGTAGCAAGTGTCAAATATGTGTCAAGAGAATAATTCTCTGACACGTTGACCTTGCTCTTTTTTATGTTCATCTAGTAGATGCGAATACGTGTCGAGTGTAATTGATATACTAGAATGTCCTAAACGTTTACTTATATATTCAACAGAAATTCCTTTAGAAAGTAAATACGATGTATGAGTATGCCTTAAAGCATACGGGGTAATAGATTCATCTTTTAATCCTATTTGTTTCTTTGCGAAATTAAAAGATTTTATTACAGCGTTGTGGCTTAATGTGAATAATTTACCATCAACACGTTGTGGTTGTTTAGCAAGTTTTGATTTAATTAATAAAATATCTTTAGTTGTTACTTCTACAAAACGATCAGCATTGCTTGTTTTTGTACCTCTCAAATGTATAATGCCTTCTTTACTATTTAAATCGACACTTGTCATATTAATAGCGTCACTATATCTTGCTCCTATTATCCCTAAAATATAGAGAAAAATATAACTCTGTTCTTCTCGAGATTTAAAATATTCTAGCAATTTAAGATAATTGTCTATAGTTATATATTTTGTAGATTCATCTTTTGCTTTTTTGGTCCCTTTAATATCAATTTGATAATTAGGGTCCTTTTTTATATAGCCATCATATACTGCGTCTCTCAGACAAGGTGATAAACAACCATTTACTTTTCTTACTGTTTCATCTGTACGCCCTTGACCAAAATCATTTAAGAATTTTTGATAATCTGTACGTTTAATATTGTTGATTAAGTAATTTTCACCAAACCATTCATTAAATAGTTTTAGTGAACGTTCATACCAATAGTATTGTTGTGAAGCGACGTGGTTTTATTTTTAATTTCCATCCAATCTTTATAATATGACTCAAAAGTTTTATTGTTTTCTAAGTTGTTTCCATCTTCTAAATCTCTAATTAATTGCTGTGCTGCATTCGTTGCCTCAGCTTTTGTTTTGAAACCAGATTTACGTTTTTTACCAGATTTAAAACTAGGGTGCTTAACATCATATTGCCATGATGTTGATGTTTTATTTTTACGTTTTTATAATTGTAAATGTTGCCATAATTATCAATTCCTCCTAAAAAAAGATAAAAATATATAGGCAGTAGGCACTGCCCGTGTGGTTATTCTAAGCCCATTTCTTTATTGAATTCTTCACTTCGTTTCATCATATCGTCAATAGATTCTCCAGTATCGTCTGCCATACCAGGTCCATTAGTCCTTGATTCAGCTTGTGCTTGATCTTCTTCTGTCCAATCAGCACTATAATTTGAGTTTTCATTTTGTCTCAATTCTTCTGCTCTTTGCTGTTCACTAAGTGTAAGTTGAGGTTGTTGTGCTTGTGATTGTTGCTCTTCAGTAAATTGTGATGCATTATCTTGTTGTTCATTGCTTACGCTGGCACTATCTTGTTGATTGTCCGTGTAGTTAGCTACTTGTTTATCACTGTCATTATTCTCTTTCTTATCCTCATCTGATTTTTTCTTATCTTGCTTTTTAGACTCTTTCTTTTTGTCTACTGTTTTAGTTTCTTTTTTGTCTTCTGATTTAGTTTCTTCTTTGTTATTGCATGCTGTTAACACTATAAAGCTTGTTAATAATAAGACTAAAATCTTTTTCATTCCACATTACTCCCATTCTCCAAGTTTTTATATTCAAACACACGTAGGAGAGAAAACTGTATTAAATATTCTCCAAATAATGTTTTAGTAAAAAATACTGATTAATTTAATCGAACAATCAATTAAAACGATAATTAAATTGTACTCTACTCAAGAGGTTTGTGTGATAACAAATACTTATCAATAAATACTATATAATAAAAAATACATTATTTGGAATGTTTCTATAGTACTATTGAAGTATTTCAATAACATTAAACATATAAAGCGTTTTTAAATCATATCTCGATGCAACACAGAGTGAATGTCAGAGATGATAATTTGCTAAATTAAGGTTAAAATATTTAGTGTATATAATTATCTTTGAAAAGAGTGATGCGAAATGATTGAATATGAATGGTTTCATTTAAAAAGTGATAATAGATCCGAAAATAAATTGCTAGATATTTTGCATCCAGCTTTTAAAGAATTTGGAAAATCTGGGGAAATTTACTACAAATCAGATATAGAGCGAGCTCAACTGGATAATGACGTTTACAAAATTACTAATTTTGTAGAATATTCATTGTCTGAGGACTGTGTATTATGTACATATACTTTGTTTAATACAACCAAAAATATTATTACCAATCGAAGTTCTATTTGGAAATACTATAAAAATGATTGGAAATTATTATTTCATCAAGGGACACAAAAGCATTGATAACTGATATGTGAATTATTTACTAAATTGGCTATTTATATGCAATGAAATATTGTTTGTAATCTAATACTATATAGCGAGGTGTAATATGAGATCTCAGTATGAAATGTTTAATTTAATTCTTAACGTTGCCAAACATGAGGATAATATACTAGCTGTGTGTATGAATGGATCTAGAGTTAATGAAAATGTGGAATCAGATAAGTATCAAGATTTTGATATTGTCTATATTGTAGAGAACTTAGAAAGTATGATTGTTGATTTAACTTGGATAAATCATTTTGGCAATAGAATAATAACACAGTTTCCAGAAGAACAAGATTTATATCCATCTGAATTAGAAGAACGCTATCCAATATTAATGCTTTTTGACGATTACAACAGGATAGATTTAACACTGATATCTAAGCATAAAATATTTGAATATTTATCCGAAGATAGTTTGGTGAAAGTACTTCTTGATAAAGACAACTTGTTGTTAGATATCGATAGTACTAGCGATTCTAGTCATTGGATTAATAAACCATATCAAAAATTATTTGATGAATGTATTAATGAGTTTTATTGGATTTCTACCTATGTTATGAAGGGTATATGGAGAAATGAATTGATATATTCTATAGATCATTTGAATATATGTAGAAATATGTTACTTTTAATGCTCGCTTGGGAAGAAAGCGAGAAATTTAACTTTAAAATTAATTTTGGTAAGAATTATAAATATCTCCCTAATTATTTAGAGACATCTAAATATAAAAGACTGGTTGCCACATATCCTAATTTGACCAGTAATGAAATACAAGAATCATTATATACAATGATATGTATGTTCGATGTTACCACGTTAAGTGTTAGTAATAAATGTGAATTGAAATATGATATAGATAGGTATTCAGAAGTGAAGAAATATATTGGTTATAAAAAATGAATAAGCAATTTTACAAGTATTAATTACGTATAAATTAATATTATTAAACATCTTACGCATACAGGAATGATTACATATATATAGTTCACAAATTTATGTTGTTTTTTAATTTCGACATTTTACATTATATATGTAAGGCAATGTAAACATTGATATGACAATACTTATAGGGAATTACAAACGTATTAATAAACGGTATAATGAACTCCCACCGTTTCCATCTTATGCAAAAAAATATTAAAATTTAATTTGTCACTTATTACAAAGAATGCTGTTATTACGGTATCTACACAGAAGTATGGCATTGCATGTTGATTTTGACCCAATCATCAACGGGGCGCCGTCTACTGCTAAACAATTAGAAATGTAGGATTACTTCATTAAAGAGATTAAGAAATATTATACTAACCCAACTATAGAAATCGAGGAACCTGACAACGCCACAGATGGTGTTACTATTCCGACTGAGAAACAGAAAAAGAATCCTGTTAAAGCGAAAAGTAAAAAAGCTGGTGGAGGATGGCAAAAGATACTCATGGTATTTTATGGAAAAAAGAGAAAGCCACATTTACATGTAAGGCGGTTGACTTAGAAGGTAAACAAAGCTTTATATACACTAGATACCATGGACCTTGGACAGGTTGGGAAATTGCAGGTCGTTTATACTACGGTCAATCAGTTAGCTATGACGAAATTTATGACTTTGACGGTTACATTTGGATTGCATGGACAGTTAGCACTGGTGCGCGTGTTTATATGCCTATAGGTAATTCGGCAGGTAATGGGCAACGCTCAGGTGATGCGTGGGGTACGTTTAGTTAAATATAAAAATTAAATTATATAAAATCCAAAGTGGACAACTTTAATATAAAGTATTATTATTGGGTAACAATTATTGTTGTCTTATGTTGTAGAGCAAGCCTTCAGACAGCTTGCTCTTTTTTGTAGTTAAGTTTTTCAAAAGAAACTACGAATTAAATAAAGCTTGCTCAAAAGAGAACAAATGTATAATTAACGTATAACTTATTAGTAGAGGTGATTAAATGGATTTAGGCGATAAATTAAAATATTTGAGAAATAGAAAATGAATGAGTTTACAAGAATTAACAGACGATTTAAACAAGTATTATATAAATGAAAATGGGAAAAACTTTTTCGCAAAAGGGAAACTAAGTAAGTGGGAAAGTGGTAATGTCGACCCCGCAACGTCTGCATTAGTAAAAGTTGCTAAATATTTCAATGTTTCATTAGATTATTTAACTGGTTTAGAAGATGAAAACGACAGACACCCAGTTGTCGAAATTCCAGTTTTCTCAAATGTGAACAAACAAAGTAATTCATCGAAGGAAGAATATTTAAGTTTTTATAAATACATAGCAGAAAGTTATAAATATTCAAAAGATGAACTTTTTTATTTTGAATCAGAAGACTCGCTATATCTCGTGAATAAAAATATCGAATTTGAAAGTGGTAAAACTGGTTTATTTAAAATTCCTAGTAAAGAAAAAGCAGTGATAAGAAAAGGGCAAATATTTGGCGAGAATATTCTTTTAATGGGATTAGATGAAGAAAAAGAGTTATTTAAAATGAGTGAAGTTGAATTTGTTGGTACCGTATTAACAAAAGAGTTAAAAAAGATTTAAAGTTTCAAGGTAACTAAGTGGTTGCCTGTTTTTTATTTATACATAAGAACATACGCTCTATAATATTCACGAGGTGATTATTTATGAAAAAATTAGTCCAGATATTCTTGAACCGTACTGCTATGAAACAGATTACCGTAAAATACCACGTGAGTACCTTAACCCACGCATTCCACAAGGACGTGGTATAGTGAAATGGACAGCGTTTAAAACATTGCCTGAACAATATGAGTGTTTAGAACAATATATTGAAGACCAAATCAAAATAGATAAGCCTTAATTAAGCGACCATCAATTAAATGTTCTAAACGACACATTAATATTTAAAATGTATCATGACCCTGAAATTATCGTGAGTTATTTTGACAATGGATATATTAAAAAGAAGAAGGATATATACAAAAACTAGACCCTTACACACAAACACTCTATTTATATGAAGAAACTGGTTTAATTACGATGAAATTAAGTGAAATAGTAGAAATAAAATGAAGAAACCTCTTGCTATCAGGACGATTGTCCTGTGTAATAAGTAGTGTAGTAAGGAGGTGACAAACAGTGAACCGTTTAGAACGGAAAGAAAAAGAAGCAAAGATTGCAGAAACCAATAGCAGAACCTTCCGAAATTACTGCATAGGATTTTCAATCATTGCTTCAATACTAAGATATTGGTTGGGGAGTTAATCCCATACCACCTTATTATAAAACGAGGTGATAAAAATGACAAATCTAACAAAGATAAGAATTAGAACATTTTTAAATTATGCAATAGGTATTATTGTATTGAGTATTGCAGCGTATTTTTTAATAAAATAAACGATCAAATGGTTCACTAAAATTATGATAATAGAAAAAGTTAGAAAATAAATCAATTCAAATATAAGTGCTGCAGAATTAGAAAAAGCAACTGGCATTGATGCATCTTCTATTAGGCGTATACGCAGAAGCGAAAAAAAGCTTGAAAATTTGAGCTTTAAAAAAGGAATAGCATTATACGAATATGCAAAAGTTCACCTAAACGATTAGGTAGATGTTAAATTAACCTAATTTTTTATTTGTATAAGTGCTCCATCAAGTAATAGTATAGGGACCTTATAGGGATATAAAATAAAAATGTTCCTAGTAAAACTAATATTGGTTTTACTAGGAACATTAAAACAACTTAGAATTTGGCACCTCGGTTATCTAGACGCGAATAAAGATAACCAAAGAAAAAAATAACTATCAGAGCTCAAAAGCTCCTCTTTATACTTGAAGTATATAACATATATTGGAGGTTTACAAATATGACACCTATAATGTATTTTAACTTATTCATGTTATCGCTACCGTTTTTATTATTTATTGGACGAAAGACACACTTTTATTATTTAGATAGAAAACATAATCAGAAATAATTATAATACGACTAAATGAATAGATATTTTTATGGTCACGAAACAGCTCTAAAGACTGATAATAAGCGATTTTAATTATCCCGTCGTCTCCACTATACAGCTCTCGATCCTTGTGGTTGAGGGCTTCTTTATTTTGTTGCCCCAACATTGCCCCAGTTTAGCCCTAGCGAATAAAAAAACACTATCTTTATTTAGGTTGTGTTTTGACAAATTATATTTAAGTCTGAAAACTAATAAAAGGATCAAAGAATAGGATCACACATATTAAAAGTATACTTCAAAAATTATCATAAAATGTTAAGGTATTATCAATCATTGAACATCGGAACAAACGATTTGTATCATCATAATTTATATAAACTTATCAAAGGTATAACGACAGTTTTTAACGAAAGTTCTATATTAAAACAGCATATTATCGAGATATCATCTTGGAAAGATGAGCAAATTGATGAAGTAATCGCATCAGCTACTTAATATAAGACGTAGGGCTATTATCAAACTATTAGCAAATGAGATAAGCTGGGTATGAATCAGTTTGACAAAAAACAGTCCGTGTAAAGAAATAACAATTGTGATACAGTTTATTAAAAAAGGAATGATTGCTTTGAAGTGGTTTTTATCTATTGTGCAAATAATTTTAGGTGTTTTTCTAGCATTTTTTGCTTATAAGCAAATGAATCAAAATCATTTAGATACTTGGTTTATTATCTTTACAGTCTTTTCCTTAATTTTTGTATTGTGGTTTGCTAAACATTATGACAAAAGTTAGATAACCTATTTATGCCGAGAAAATTTATTGAGCGCTAACGATTCCGAGTCTCAATATCAATAAAGCAATTGGATTAAAGTAATTATTTTTTAAATTTGTAATGTTGTTAGCAAAGAGTTAACTCGATAATTGTTATATGTAAATTATCGAGTTAACTCTTTAATTATTGATTACTATGGTATTGAAAGGTGATAGATATGATATTAAAAGATTTAAATGATTCTATAGATTATATAGATCAGAATTTAACAAAAGATTTAAATTTGTATGATATAGCAAAATTTGTTGGTTTGCCAGAGCAACATTATAGACATTTATTTATATTTCTTACTGGCATTGGTTTATCTGAGTATATAAAAAAAAGAAAATTGCATTTTGCTAATAAAGATTTATTAAGGAAAGAATCAGTAACGAGTGTAGCTATAAAATATGGATATTCAATTGATGGATTTACTAAATCTTTTAAATATTGGAGTGGCTATTTGCCATCTCAAATATATGAAAAACAAGTTTTAATTTCATATCCGAAACTTTCATTTGATATTAATGTTAAAGGAGGAATAGACATGAAAACTAGAATTGTAGAGTTGCCTAAAATTAATATAGCAGGAGTAAAAAAACGTGTTCGTATGCAATACGAGGGCGTTAACAATGAAATTGAAAAATTAGCCAATAGTATTACTAGTACACAAAAGGAAGAAATGCATAATTTACAAAACATTGAACCTACAGAAATTGTAAACGTTTCATATGATGCGGATGAGAATTTCATAAAAGAAGAAGGTTATTTAACACATATGATTGGTGTTGTAACGACAGAAAATAATATAAGTGATCAACTTGATGTTATAAATATTGATAAAAGTAAATGGATAGTCTTTGAAAATGAAGGTGAATTTCCAAAGGTTTTACAAGACACATACGCTAAAATTTATTCTGAATGGTTACCAGAAACAGAATATAAGTTAGCTAATGTGCCAATGTTTTCTTTTACTAAATTTAATGATTCAGATAGAGATAATGTTTATAGTGAAATTTGGGTCGCAGTTAATAATTGATTTTAGATATTTTGGTTTCCAAAACGAGTTGAAAACGAGTTTATTCTAGTCTTAATATATTTACCACCTATACTAGTCTCTGGGTGGTTATTTTTTATGTAAAAAATAAACCTTGAACCAAGTATTTCTGGTTAATTCAAGGTCGGGTTGGATTGGAACGCACAGATAAAGGCACCAATTAAGGCCTGTAAATAATGTGAATCACAACATATTTATGCACAACTTACTATCTAAATATAAATACGGTGGTTATAGGAATCCACCTAAAAATGATCAAAATATATTGGATAGTGGGATGCTCGTGTGGTTATTCATTAATTTAAATCTTCTGGTGAGTGTGCTTCTTCTATTTGACTTTCGTCGATAGGATTTCTTTGTTCCTCTTCGTACATTTTCTTTGCGAATGCATCCATTTCTTCTGTTCCTTGTGCGTCTGTTCCAAGTGCTTGATTAGGGTCTTGAACTTTAATCCCTTGTTCACCTAATCTTCTAATGACCTCAGCACCTTCTTCTGTGTTAGCTTTCTCATTAATTTCGTTTTGTATTTCAGTTTCACTTAACCCTTGTTGATTCTGAACAACTGGTTGCTCTTGCGATTGAATAGGTTCTTGTGTTGTATTGTCTTGTTGCTGATTATCTGATGTAGCAAGTTGATTTTCATCTTTTCCATCATTGTTTTTCTTATCGTCATCAGAATTTTTATAGTTGTCTTTCTTCTTGTCTTTACCCTCTGACTTAGTTTCTTTTTTATCTTCTGTTTTACTTTCTTCCTTATTTCCACAGGCTGTTAAAACTAAAAACTTGCTAATAATAAGACTAAAAACTTTTTCATTCTACAATACTCCTTTATTTTAATGTTTTATCCATCGAACTTTTATATTTATTAAATATTTTATCATCAACTTCACCGTTCATTTGTATCAAAAATTTATCTTTAGCATGAGTATGCGAATAAAGTATTGCACTTTCTTCTCCCAATTCATCATAATACTTTTTAGTTTGCTTTAAAGCACTCTCATTCTTAAATTTAAAAACTCTAGCATGATTATCACCACTTACAACGAATATTCTAGCGTCATCAGCTTTCATTGGTGCAGCGCCAAAATCTTCATGTGTCATTTTTTTCTCATCACTAACATTTAAATCATCATCTTTAAAACCTTTAATAATATCTGTAGTATCAAATGATTTACCACAAGCACATAAAAATATAATTGCGATAATAACAATACTTAAAATGTTTTTCATTCAATATTACTCCCATTCTATTAATATTTATATTCCAGCACACATCGAGGAGAAAAATGTACTAGTTATTCTCTACATATAGTTTTATTACTAATTAAAATAATTGCAATCAATTACTAAAATTAACAATTAAATTGTACTATATTCAAAGTGTTTATGTGATAATAAATAATTATCAAAAAAATTAGAATCAATAAAAAAATATATATTCTGTAATATTTCAATTCTCCCATTGATGTAGTTTAAGACATTAAACTTATAAAGGACTTTGAAATTATTTCTCAATGTAACACAGAATACATGTCAGAATACGAGTATCGAAAAATTATATCTTTTCCATTTTCTGATAAAGCTATATTTATATTTACAGAGTTTTAGAAAATATTTAATGTACATATTATAGAACTTTCGTTATTTCCATAATGCGAATATTTTATTTCTTATCTAGGAAACTTTAGGAATAATTTAATATAATTAGGGCAATATAATAAAAAGGAGATGATTTGTTGAGCAATTTTATTAGGTTAGAAAATGCAGCTGTATTTTTAGTAACGCTCTGTGTTTATTTAATTTTTGATTATTCCTTGTTAATTTTTCTTTTGTTATTGCTCGTTCCAGATGTTTTTATGTTTGGTTATTTAATTAATAAAGAAATAGGGAGTAGAATTTATAATATTGGTCATACTTATATCGTTCCTATTTTTATAACTTTAATTTTCTTTTTGGTTCATGAAGCAATGATATTACAAATAGCTTTGGTTTGGTTAGCACACATTAGCATGGATAGAGCTTTTGGTTTTGGTTTAAAATATGCATTTAATTTTGATAAAACAACAATTCAAAAAGTCTAAAATAAGTTGAAAATTTTTTGTACTTTTAAACTCCAGTAATCAAAATATAAAGGAGTAGAATTTATGGATATATTAATCAATATAACTAGATTTGTTATGAGTACATTTTCTAATTTAGTGGGTATCGAATCATTGATAAATGATATTAAAAAAGGATTGATGAATATTTTCAAAATAACTTGATCGACATGAAGAGTAGTTGTTTAAAAGCGTATTTATTATAAGATATTGAATGATTAATGAATGGGGTGTTAATTATGGCAAATAATATTAAAGGTATTAATCATGTGGGACTGACTGTACCCAATATAGAAGAAGCTACTGAGTTTTTTAAAAATGCATTTGGTGCAAAGATTGCATATGATGGATTGAGTTATGATGATGATCCAAGACAGGGAGAAGAGGTTGAAAGAATGTTAGGATTATCTGAAGGAACTAAAATTGTAAAACAAAGAATGATTGTAATAGGTAATAGTGCAAATATTGAAATGTTTGAAATAGTAAGTGATTTGCAGGACGGTCCTTTAAAATTAGAAGATTTAGGTTTTAATCATATTTCTCTATTTGTAGAAAATATGGATAAAGCAATTAGTGATGCATGTGATGCTGGTGCGATACCTTTATCTGAAAAACATGATAACTCAAGATATGAGGATAGTGATGAAAGTAGTAGTGTTTATTTAAAAACAAATTGGAATTTACTCATTGAATTGCAGTCAATTCCTAATGGCTATTATTATCCAAATTATAGTGAAAGTGACGTTTTTATACCCTGAGAATAACGACTACCTGTTGAATGTTTGAAGTTTTTTGATTCGAATTCTTTATAAAGATAAGAAATTAGATTTGACCTTGAAGTAGAAAAATGGAGTATATTTTGCAGTCATAGTAGATTTTTTGGTAAATGAATCTAATTGATTTATTTGGTAAATGCATCTAATTGATTTATTCACAAAATGTTCACTTACGAAGCATTTTCTTAGTCACTATACTGAGTACATGTGACTAAGAAAGGATGATTAATTTGCCAACGACAAAAAAAGAGAGTTTACAGTTTGGCTTTATAATGTGTTTTGGTATGGTATTTTTGATGACAATATATAATTTATGTCTAAATGGAACTATCACAAAAGTTAGTTTTCTAGACGTTGTCTATAATTTTATAATTGCGTTTGTATTAGCTTTTATTTTAGATGTATTTATTGTTGGGCCTAGTGCGAAGAAGGTGGCATTGTATTTAACCGTAAAATCAGATAAAAAGATTTATAAAATTTTAGCAATTTCCATATGTATGGTTTTGGGTATGGCAGGTTGTATGTCGATTTATGGGTTGATTTCAGATTATATCCATAATGGCATTCACTCTAATGCTGTAATTTTAGATTATCTGAGTGTATTTTCGAAAAATGTAATATTTGCGTTACCTTTACAAATACTAATTATGGGGCCGTTAGTTCGTTATATTTTTATAAATTATATTAAAAATAATAAAATAATCACGGAACAATAGGTTTATTATTGAAGTGAGTTAGGTATAGATTTTAGCAAATTGCCAAACTTAAAAATGAGAATCAGTAATTTAAAAAATCTCCCCAGGCTGCACTATTAGCCTGGGGATAATTATGTTTATGCAATGATTACGAGTATAAAGCCAATGGCAAATACGAGTAGGTTTAGATTTTTGTTTTTTATAAGTTCGCTTAATAAAACCATAGCTGCGCCAACAATGAGTAAAGGTTTGTCATAGGGTGGCCAGCCAAAGTATTGCATTATCATGCGTATTACGCCTTGTATGAGTAAACAAGTTAATGCTAAAATAGCGATTCTTCTAATCCATAAACCAAATTTTTCCATTTTTACAACCTCATTCAAATTTATAATCTACTATATTATCCATATTAACTGTTTTTATTTACACATTGAAGAAATTTCGTTTTAATAAAAAAGAAAATCAATAAGCGGTAATATAAATTATTTGTAAAAAAAAACACTAGAGTAAGGACTCTAGTGACAATATTCGTTACAAGGGTTGCCTCTAGTAATTACTAGAGGCAGGTGTTATGTTGTAGGCTTTTGACGAGCCTAGCTATAATATATCCTAATTTAATTGTGTGTGCAACTTAATTTCGTGCAATTATTTAGTGTTATACGACTATATCTATAAAAACTTTAATAACTGTCATTTTTGTTAGGCATTTATCGAGTAATAAAGTGGTTAAATTAAAGGCTTTAGCGTTGAAGTTTAAATAGACTACAGGCTAATGTAATTAATGTTGTACCTACAAAGCAATCAAAAATTGATTTGAATTTTTGATTTTTAAAGATGGTTTTAATGACAATAGTATTAGGATATTTTGCATCTATCTATATAATGTTCAATCGAGTTGAAACATATTATGGTGAAGTGAATAAATCAAAATCAAAAATATTATTATATTCTAAAGAGGATCGTCATATAACATCACTAAGTAAATTATCTAAATGGAAAACGTCTAAAAATGGAGATATATTGAAGGTTCAATATACAGATCAAAAAGGTGTTATTTTGAATATACATACTGTAAAGGGTAATGAAGTTTCAAATGATATTATGAAAAAATTACAACAGTGATATATTATTTCTATTAATTAATGTAATCTCAAATTATTGATATGACAATTGATAATTTGGGATTTTTTATTTTTAAGTATTTCTCTAAATAGTTAATTTGAGATTGTGATTTAGATTTTGAAAATTGAAATAAACTTGAAATGTTACTAAGAAGTATTACAGTTGAATAAATTTTATTGTAAAAATTGTAACAATAATTTAATTAAAGTATTTTAAATCAAAAAAGTTAATAATAATAAAGAAATCACTATTGATTGTATAAAAAAATTAGTGTAATATTTGTATATATCATTTCAGGAGTAACAAAGTATGAAGAAGAAAATTATTATTTTAGCAATGATTTTTGGACTTATCTTTACTATATTTCCTGGTGGCAATCGTAATGTTAAAGCAAGTACGCATCACAATCCTGTTGTCTTTGTTCATGGAATTGGAGGTGCGTCTAATAATTTTGATAAAATTGAAAGTTATTTAGCGGCAAATGGTTGGGACAAGCATCAGTTTTATGGTATAAATTTTCAAAATAATGAGGGATATATTTCAAAGGATAGTCCTCAGTTGAAAAGATTTGTAGATCAAGTATTACAAAAATCGGGTTCGCAAAAAGTAGATATAGTGGCACATAGTATGGGTGGTGCAACTACGTTAAATTATATAAAGCATTTAGGTGGCGGTAATAAAGTAGATAATGTCATAACATTAGGTGGTGCTAATGGTTTAACGACTAATACTGCATATACAGGCACTGATGCACGACATAAAATCTTATACACCTCTATATATAGCTCAACGGATTGTGTTGTAGATTCACAATTGTCTTATTTGGCAGGAGGAAAAAATATCCAAGTTTCTGGTATCAGTCATTTAGGATTGCTCAATAATTCAAAAGTTAAAAGTTATATCAAGCAGGGGTTAAATGGAGACGGCGTAAACACCAATTTAAAATTGAATAGTAAAAGAACACAAAAAGGTATAGTTTCATTTTTTAACTTTATTAGTTTTAATATTAGTTCACATTCGTTAAGTGATAATTAATTATTCAATTTATATTTGATTAACTATATATTGCATTGAAATAGGATGAATGGGTATATAAATTATTAAGGTATATTATCTTTAATAAGTATTTAGGGCATGCACATTGTGTAGTTGCCCTTTTATTTATATTCATGTTAAAAGCTAATAGGAGAAGAGTATGAAAAAATTTAAATTAGTTATGTTACTTATAGTAAGTGTTTTTATGTTTGGCATTATGAGTAAAATGACTTCGGTAGAGGCAAAGACACATCATAATCCAATTGTGTTTGTTCATGGATTTGGGGGAACACAATATAACTTTCATAGTATACAAAATTATTTATACACTCAAGGCTGGAGTAGGAATCAATTTTACTCAATCAATTTAAATAGTAAATCTGGTGATAATAAGGTGAATGGACCACAAATTTCAAAATATGTTAAACAAGTACAACATGAGACAGGAGCTAATAAAGTTGATTTAGTAGGTCATAGTCTAGGTGGAAAGAATATCATGTACTACATAAAGAATTTGGATGGTGGCAAAAATGTAGCTAATGTTGTTACGTTGGGTGGTGCTAATGGCTTAACAACAAATACTGCAATACCTGGAACAGATTCGCAACATAAGATTTTGTATACCTCTATTTATAGTCGAACAGATGGCGTAGTGCCCAATCAATTATCCTATTTAGTAGGTGGGAAAAATATTATATTAACTAAAATCGACCATATTAGTTTGTTATTTAATAGTACGGTTAAACAGCATATTAAATATGCGTTACAGGGTAACGGTATGAATACGAATTAGTTACACTAGATAAATTGAGATTTAAGCTAAATAAACTTTAAGAGTGGATTCAATATTAATTATTTTATTATAAATTTAGATATGTTAATATAATTGTCCTACTTCTGTCTCCCAATATTAATTTAGAAGGAGCAATTTAATGATAAATATTATTTCTGCAATAGGTTCTATTGGAACATTTATTATGGCTTTATTTTATTTTGTATCTGTTTCACTACAATTATATCAAATGAGAATTGGCTTTATTCCAGTATTAGGATTTAATCAAGTTTTCCTAACGCTAAATCATAATAATGAATTATCTATGCAAAATACGACTACGACTGAATCAGATCATCAAGATTATTTAAAGTTGTACAATCTTGGTGGTGGTGCTGCAAAGCATATTAATATAAAGATTGTATTAGGAGAAGAACACGTTATTCAGGAAAAATTTGTTAATATTTTACCGAGCAAAGAAGGTTATCTGTTACCAATCAATAAGGATGTATTTGATGAATTAGAAAGTACAATCCAAAACAATGGTTATGAATCTGATATTAATATTAAGTTATCCTATTATCATAATGTAAGTAGAAAGCAAAAATATTTAATATTACAAGGCAAACTAAGTACGTTTAACACATATTCAAATAAAAGTATCTATGAATTACAATTTGTAAATAATTAATTAATAGGCGGGGTGCAATCAACGAATTGCGTCCCGTCTTTTGATTGTTATTCGATATAATGACTGTTAATTGAATAGTTAAAATAATTTAATAATTATTAATTAAGTATTGATAATTATATTACAAAAATATAAAAATAATTAAAATGAAATTCATGTAAGTGTAATATCGTAGAAAAATTCATATGATATATTATTGTAGAAATAGAAATAATAATATTCATTTTAATTTTTTGTGAGATGGATGCACTCTATTTCTGTAGTAATTTGCAAAGATATGAAAGGACAAATAATGACAAAATATATTTTAAAGTTTTTTACATATTTTATGTTATCAACGTCGATATTTTTTATATTTAATATACACACAGCATCAGCTGGAACGACAATGTCACATGATGAATCAATGAATTATACTCAATCACTTGAGGGTAAGGGTTGGGATTATGATAATGAATATGGTTGGCAGTGTTTTGATTTGGTGAATGAGCAGTGGGACTACTTATTTGGTCATGGATTGAAAGGGGATTATGCAAAAGATATTCCTACAGAAAATAATTTTGAAGGTGAAGCTACGGTATACAAAAATACATATGATTTTAAAGCTAAACCTGGTGATATAGTTGTATTTAATGAAAATTATGGCAATGGAGCAGGGCATACAGCAATTGTTACGGATGCCAATTATGATGGTAATTATATGAAATTTGAATCATTAGATCAAAATTGGGAAGGTGGAGGCGCTGATAAGACTGAGGTTGCACATAAAGTCGTCCATGATTATGAATCTGAGATGTGGTTTATCCGTCCACATTATCAAAAGTAAGAATGTAAATAACATGATAATTAAATAACGAGGTTATTTAATAATATATTATTGCTTAATGGTCCATTTCATAGCTAGTCTATGCGTTGGACTATTTTTTTATTATTTTATTCTAGTCTGAATATAGTCATACATTTAATGTTTGAGTATACCGTAGAGGGGTATGTGTTGTATGATGTTAACATAACGAAAACTATGAAAGGTGGTATTGATTTGATAAAAAAATTACTTACAGTATCTTTTACTGCAGCTATATTGCTGTCATCATGTTCTACAGGTAATGATCAAGCAAATGAAACAAAGGAATCACAGCATACTTCACATAAAAGTAGTGCAGGTGATTTGCCAGATGGTATGCAGACTACAGATAAAGCTAAATTTAAAAAAGGTGATAAAGTCACAGTTAACAGTGATCACATGAAAGGAATGAAAGGTGCTAAAGGAGTAGTTAAAGCTGCTTATAAAACGCATGTCTATGAAGTAACTTATAAACCAAAAGATGGGAAAAAAGAAGTGAAAAACCATAAATGGGTTGTTAATGAAGAAATAGAAAATGCAAAACAACATGGATTTGAAAAAGGTGATTCTGTAAAATTAGAAGCGGATCATATGGCTGGAATGAAGGGGGCGATAGCAGAAATTGATAATGTTAAAAAAACAACTGCTTATGTTATAGATTATAAGTCAACAACTGATGATAAATGGATAAGAAATCATAAATGGATGATCGGTAGCGAACTTGAATCTAGATAAGACATTTTTTAAATGTAAAAGAGCTATGGAGAATTTTATCAACTTAAATTTCTTCATAGCTCTTTTTATTTTATATCAGGTTAATTAATAAAATTGGAAGAACTTTTTCCAATTATATGAAGTAGCTACTGCAATACTCATTATTAATAATGTAATGACAAATTCTGATGCCATATATCCTTGTGATAAATGAACTGTAAATAATGCGCCTAACATGATTACAATGAATCCTAGAGCAATATAGTTTGTTAGAATTCCTAAAATGATAAGAATACCACCAATAAATTCAAATAAAGCTAAGAGTATACCGAGAAATGCTGGTAATCCTAATCCTTGCATCATATGCATTGGTTCACCAAAACCACTGAATACCTTTTGGCTACCATGTATGATAAATGTTAATCCTAACATTAATCTTATAAGTAACATTCCAAATCTCATATTACATTGACCTCCTTTTTATAATTTAATATTATATGATAAATTATATTGAAATAGTAGGAAATTATTTTGTGAAAGCGCTTTTTATTTATTTTAAATATATAAAGCAATGCTTTTAAAAGTATGAGATAAGGATTTTATTAAAAATCACGTTTCAAAAATAACATGTATAAGGATATATAACTATGGAGTATGCAAGTGAATATTATATAAAAGCATTTGGGTGGCAGCAATAGACTTGGTTATAGCATAGTAATTGAGCAATCTGCGTTAACATTTATAAGTAAAATGACCGGTAAACTGCTTTATAAATCATATGTTTCCTTAAAAATTTCATATTTTTGTACTTACTTTGAAGGAAGCATAGCACAGATTTACTGGCCATATTTTTATATTTATATTTAAAATTTCTCTTGGTAAACTTTCCTCTTTATTACGACCACCCTGTCAATTGGGCAATTATTAATGTGATAATTGAAATGACACCCCAAATTATAAATAATGGAAAGAAAAAGCGAATCCATTTAGTATATGATACACCACCTATAGCTAAGGCGGCCATGAAGTAACCACTCGTTGGGTAAAATATATGTGTGAAACCATCGCCAAGTTGGAATGCAAGAACGGCGGTTTGTCTTGTAATACCTAACATATCTGCTAAAGGGGCCATAATAGGCATAGTTACCAATGCTTGACCACTACCTGAAGAAATAATAAAGTTAATTGCTACTTGTACAGCATACATGCCGACTACTGCAATTGTTGGTGTAGCACCATCAATTACTGAGCCCAGTCCATGAACAATAGTGTCCATTATTTTGCCATCTTCTAAAACAACTGCGATGGAGCGGGCTAGGCCAACGATGATTGCGCCCATCAGTACATCTTTAAACCCTTCGTTAAATGCCTCACATATAGCCTGTGTACTAAGACCAGTCACTAATCCTACAATGATTCCCATAATGATAAATAAGCCAGCCATTTCGATCATAAACCAACCTTGTGAAATAACACCGTACACTAAAATAACAAAAAAGAGAAGGACGACTGCGATACCCCATTTTTGTCTATTTGTAGCTTCTATTGGTTCTTGATTAGTAATGTTTTGGTAAAGGTCACGCTTTTCAATATCTGCATGATAAACAGAACTTAAAGTTGGTTTATTTTTAATTTTTTGTGCGTATCGCATAATAAACATAATTGTGACTGCTAATACTACGATAAATAATATAATTCTTAGTCCGATTCCAGAAAATACAGGAATTCCTGAAAGTTTTTGTGCTAAGCCAGTATTAATCGGATTTAACACGCCAACTGTAAATCCAACCACTGTACCACACAAAGCGATGGCAGTTGCTGTGATTGAGTCGTAACCTAATGCAATAATCAATGGAATAATAACCGGTATGTATACGAGAGAGAGTTCGGCAGTTCCAATAAGCGTAGCAACAATCGCAAATACAGTAGTTAGTACTGGTATAATTAACACACTTTGATTGATAAAACGACGTGCTAATTTATCTACTGCAATTTCGATAATGCCTGTTTTCCTTAACACCATAAACATGCCACCTATAATTAAAGTGAAAAAGACAATTTCACCGGCTTCTATTAAACCTTTTGGAATTATAGAAATGAAATCAACTATTCCTACTGGTTTAGAGGAAATAAAATGAAATGAATCTGCGTCAACCATCTCTCGTCCTTCAGGTCCTTTGATTCTTCTAAACTGTCCAGAAGGAATGAAATATGTTGAGATTGTTGCGATAACACCAAAGATAAATAAAATGACATAAATATGCGGCATATTAAATTTTTTAGCTTTCTTTGTTATTCGTTTTGTATCATTTTTTTGTTTAACCAATAACTATACAACCCCTTTGTATATATAAAATAAATTTATTGTAGCATGGAATTGTATAAATTAAATTGTAAAATTCCGAAAATTTAGAATATTATTTTGTCTAAATATACAATGTAAATTACAAATATGTGATGTAAATAGTTCTTATTAAAAGTTTTAAAATATAAAATACATCTTCTTTATATTACAAAGTAACTGGATAAAATCTTTAACGTAGTATTGAAATTGTGTATAAGTTAATGCTATGAGCAGAATATAAGGGGGATATAAGGAATGAAAAATACCGTATGAAGTGTTGAGAAACATCATACGGTTAAAAGCGTGAAGATAAAAATGTATTTGTTAATTATTGCCAACGTTCTAATTTTTTCATGAATTTTTTGGTATACATTTTATTTAAAATAAACTTTTGGAATTTATTCATATCTGATTCTTGAAATTTTTTTAGATTATGTTCATACATTTCGTCAAAACTTAAATTTAAAGTCCATTCACCATTTTGATAACAGTGATGACAATATTTTTCGGATAATGAACCGTCTTTTTCAGTACCTGCTGGTGTTTTATCATCTAATGGCATTCCACAACTTTGACAAAGTTTAACTTTAGCCAATTGAATCGCTCCCTTTAACATACAAATATTTATATTGTTATAAACTATATAAATATAAAAAATAAATAAAGTCAACTGTTTAATAATTTGTTGTAATGGTAAATAAAGGATGAAACAGAAATAGCATCATTTATTTTTATTACAATAGCAAAAAATAAAGAAAGGAGAGGAAAAAATGAATTATATAAAATATCTCAAGTCAAAAGATGGCACTAATATCTATACAAAGGTTAATGATGTACCAAGAGCGAAAGCTAATGTTATTCTCGTTCATGGTTTAGCAGAACATTTGGACAGATATGATGAACTGACGAATTATTTAAATGAACAAAATTTTAATGTTATACGATTTGATCAACGTGGACATGGTAGATCTGGTGGAGAACCAACATTTTATAGTAGAATTGATGAAATTATTGAAGATTTATCTGCAGTAGTGGATTATGTGAAGCAACATTTTAAAGAGAAAGTCTATTTAATTGGGCATAGTATGGGTGGTTATAGTGTCACTTTATTTGGAACGAAAGAAGCAAATAAAGTTGATGGTATCATTACATCAGGTGCTTTGACGCGATATAATTTACCACTATTTGGTCACCCTGATCGACAATTGAATACAAGAACATATATTGCCAATGAATTAGGTGAAGGTGTTTGCTCAGATACTACAGTTATAGAAAAATATAAAGATGATGATTTAAATGCTAAACAAATTTCTATGGGATTAATCTATACATTATTAGATGGTGTGGATTATTTGAAGCAACATGCAAGTGAATTTAAATATCCAATATTAATTCTGCATGGAAAAGAAGACGGTTTAGTAAGTTATCAAGATTCCCTCGAATTATTTGCAGAAATAGGTACTGAAGAAAAGTCCATTCATATATATGAGGGGTTACAGCATGAAATATTTAATGAAAGTTCATATAATTTAAGTATATTTGCAGAAATTGTTGATTGGTTAAATAGCAAATTGTAATCATAATAAGCTTCATTTAAGTGTTAAATTAAATCATAAAGGGAAGGTGTTTTTATTGAAAATAAAGACTTTATATAATCAATATGAGGAAAGCTTTGAGGCGTTTGATGAACGTGTGAACCAATATATAGAACGTATATTAACTTCAGATACAGCTGAAATTATAAGTGTTACGCCGTTAGTGACGAATAGTGTGGAAGGTGTAGACTACTTTATTACGATTGTATTTAAGTCTTAATTTAGAGTATAACTTAAATTGATGTATATACTTTAAAATTTAAATAACTATTTTTATAAAATGATTTAAATGAAGTGTTAAGCTATGCATAATGGATATATGTTAAATATAAATATATAGATATAAGGATGGATAAATGTGAAAATAATAGCGACTAGTATTTTTGTAGAAAACCAAGATGCAGCTAAGCAATTTTATACAGAAAAATTAGGGTTTGAACTCGTTAATGATATGGATGTAGGTGGGGGTTATAGATGGTTAACGGTTAAAGAAGCAAACTCATCTAATCCTGTAGAGGTTGTTTTGGAGCCTAATGCAAGTCCAATTGCTAAGAATTATCAAGAAGGATTGTTTAATGCGGGGATACCTGTCACTATGTTTGGTGTAGATGATATTGAAGCAGTCCAACGAGATTTAAAGGACAAAGATGTTCAATTTCACACAGAAGTAAAGGAAGTTGATCAAATAAAAATGGCAATTTTTAATGATACTTGTGGAAACTTAATTCAAATCATTGAACAATAAGATGTAGTGAAATTAATTATTTGTAGAAAGTACTAAGTTAACTTTTAAATAATGACTTAGTACTTTTTGTTAGGAGTAACCTTATGGAATATAAAATTGTAAATACACAACATTTATCAACAATTGAACTCATAGATATTATGAGGGAACGAATCAAGGTGTTTGTAGTTGAACAAAATTGTCCCTATCAAGAAGTTGATGAGGAAGATGAAAATGCACTTCATGTTATGTTAAAAGATCAAAATAAGCTGGTTGCGTATACTAGAATTATTGAACGTGAGAATGATATTAGTTTTGGTCGCGTACTCGTAACTGAAAAATATAGAAAGCAACAATATGGTAAACAGATTGTTCGTCAAACAATTGATGAAATCAAGAAGCGATATAAAAGTGGCATAATTAAAATTTCGGGACAAGCACATTTACAAAAATTTTATGAATCATTTGGGTTTGAATGTGTGTCAGAAAGCTATTTAGAAGATGGTATTCCTCATGTTTCGTTAGAACTCACATTCTAATTGAATAAAAAATAAAAACCGCCTAGTTGATATTCATTGAAATGAATGACAATAGGTGGCTTGTTTTTGTAAAAGTTAATAGTTATTAAGACTAAATTAATAGTAATTATTTTTGATAAAGTAAAATACTTTATCCCCCTTAAATTGTAAAAGCTATTTTTGTGAGACGTAGTTTATGTTTATATGAGTCGTTAATTTATTAAGAAACTGTATAGAATTATTTTGTCATTTTATCTATATCTTGGGAAACTAATGTAAGTAACTCTTGTGTTTCCTCTTCTGTTAGATCGTCTGACCCTTTAATTCGAATTACAGATCCTTTGTCTGTCTTAACGTGATAAACCGGCTCGTCGTCTTTATATACTTTACGTAGTATTTCCATTCCATCATCCCTTTTTTATCTCAATCTTATGTCATATCAATCATGATTAATGTGTCATAAGATAATGATACGAATTGCTTAAATCATACATTAAATAAAACAAACTATTAATGTCTCTCTTATAGGATAACTTTTTAGTTAATTCTTTTCCAACAGTATGTATTGAATTATTAGTTTTTTTGAGTGGAAGTATATTTTTATATCATATTAATTAAAGTTTCAAACGGTTAATTAATATAACGGATATGTTTTTTTAATTAAATGCATATATTTGTGTTTTTATAAAATGAAAATGGGTAAATTTATATTAAGCACTAGAAGTCCTCCAAACTTTTGTGTGAATTATATTTTCTTAGGCTCATCAAAGACCAAAATCTTTGATGGGCTTTGTTATTGTTATCGATACTCTGTATTGTTATTGCTCGCTTACCTAGGGGGCTGGGTCGAGCCTTGATCTCGACACGCATCCTGCTCCCTCAGGTGTCTCGCAAACAATACTGTAAAATTAAAAGCAGTAAATATCAAGACAACGATTTTAATATAATTCAATTTCCTTACACACACGCTAGCATACTAGGTAAAAGGAGATATTCTATCTATCTATCTATCTTTCTGATTCGTATTGCTCGCTTAGCTAAGGGGGATGTGTCGATCCTTGGTATCGACACTTATCCTAAACCCTCAAGTGTTTTGCAAAACAATACGAGGTTCATATATGTTATTACTACAAAAAATAAGACACTTTCGTATAATTTAATAAACATCACTAAACTATATTAACGAGGTATCTTAAGTATAAGAATTATTACATGTCTCAATATACTCTACCAATGCAAACTGAAATACTTATACCTGAAAATGATATCGCATAAATTGTAAATCATTTAGTAGAAACAATCCCATAAATATTAAACGTCAATTACTAATACACAGGGATATAACCTATAGTAATTGACGTTTTCATAATTTTTTATAAACTGTAATGCGTTGCTTCAATTTGATTAATTAAATGTTTCTTTGGAAGTACTACGATAGTATAACAATTTAATTTCTACCAAGTTATTTGAATTTGTAATTTATTATATATTCAGTTGGAGTTACCTAAACGACAGACTAAACACTTTTCATAAATGCAAACTGTGTAATTCGGTAAGTTTTAATGATTAACGTTGAAATGATAGTTATCTCATTGATTATTCTATATTATTTTTTAATTTCTCATCCATATTTAGTGCAACATCTTTTAATAATTGAGTAGTCTCTTCTTCGGAAAGGTGGTTATGTGATTTCACCTTTATTATTAATCCTAGATCGGTTTTTATATAAAAAATCGGTGTTTCATCTTCATATATTTTTCTTAAGATATGCATAATATCACCTCATTTTACTATCAACTTATCTGCAAAGTGATTCAAGCGACAACTATACGGTATTGAGGTAAGTGTAAAATTTCATCTTCATTCTATTCTATAGTATTTTAGTAAAAATTGGTAATGATACGTTTTCAAAATAGCGCTAAATACTTAGATTTGCTATGGAAAAATGATTTATTAAATAGGTGAATTAAGTAATAAAATAAAAACACTTAGCAAAGCATACACAGAATCTTAAAATAGCTGGATGTTGTATATAGCCTTATTTAGCTAAGTGTTTGAAAGAATATAATAATTTTTGGAAATGTACTTTATAGGTTTGCATTACTCTCTATTTCATCTTCTTCTAAGTCATCTTCAGGAATAAAACTAATAGTAGCTGCCAATTTAACTAATAGGAAAAGTGAACCGACACCTAATAACATTAACAAGAACCTTTTCATTATATAATCTCCTTTGCTTGATATGCGTTGAGATAATTATACCAAAAAAGGTTGTTCTAGGTATATTTATATATATGTTTAAAATTATATATATTTTATGGATAGAATTTGAATTGTACTTAATTCTATCGCCAGATTAACTTTGGTATGAATTTGATATAGATTATTTCTCCTAATAGTTCTACTATTGTTTGTGTAACAACTACAATTGTTGCGACATTCGAAATATTATTAGGTAGTGCAAAGGTTATTGGTAAGACCACAAGCGCATTTCTAGTTCCAGAACTAAATGCTAAAGTGCGTTTTGTGTTAATTTCTAAGTTGAAAAGCTTACCGCTTAAATATCCAAGTAATGGGGCGAGTAACAGATATATAATATAAATAGGAATAATCATATATATGATAGCTAGATGCGATGTAATTTTATGGATTTGTGAACTTACAATTACGAATAAGACTAATGCCATGATTATTTCAGGAAACCAATTAGTAATGTGTAACCACTTTTGAGCTTTTGTATTTTTAGTACTCATCCTCTGTAATATCAAAGCTAAGATTAGCGGTATTAAAATATAAGTTATGAATGTATGTAAAAATGGTTGTAAAGCAATCGATGGTATCGTTATATGATTTAAAAATAAAGTTAAATAAATAGGCAAGAAAATGATTTGTAATATAAGTAATATAGGTGTAGACATTAACATGTATTGTGCATTACCTTTACCTAATGCAGTAAATACAATCACATAATCAATACATGGCGCAAGTAATACTAAATAAAGTCCTATTAATATACCTGGATCCGTAATATGGAATACAGAAATTAAACAAAAAACAAATATGGGTATTAATATAAAATTTGAGAAAATAAGTGCAATTATAAATTTAAAAGAAATTAATCTGCCCTTAAATTTAAAAAAGGGGATTTGAGAAAACATAAAAAACATAAGTAGCGTCAATAATATTGGAATCGCAGGTTCAAATAATTTTGTAAAATTTGGAATATATAATCCTAGTAAAGCAGCGAATACAAGTGATAATAGATAGATATAAATTTGACGTTGTTCTATAAAATTTTTCATATTTTAACTCCTTAAATTAAAAACAAAACACACAACTATCAATTTATCATTTTGAACGTTGTGTGCTTAACTAAGCTTTTATTTCTTTTTGTCTTGTACCATAACTTTATTTTCTATAGAATCGTTATTTGAATTATCGATACTTAACAATAGTGCTCTTATGATTAAAATACCTGTTAGGAGTAATAAGAGATTTTTTATTAATTTCATTGTCATCACGCACCTATCTTTAGTTATGGCACAAAATATATATTGGAATAAAAATAAATAAAACCATTCTGTTGAATAAATTTGATATGTTAATTTTCGTTTTGATCGTCTATAGTGATTATCTTATTTTCTTGGTCTACTGATACAAATAGTCCAGGGCTGTTATTCTCAACAGTTGCTTCGGTAACCACGCCATTTGTTGTAGAAAATGTTACTTGACTCAAAATTCCCATGGCGTATTCATTAATTGGACTAACTATTGAAATAGAAGCTTCATCCTCTTGAATAACGAATTGTTTTTTACTGTTATTTTGAACTTTCCACTGTGGTAAATAGGTTAACTTCAAGTGTAAACCTCCTTATGTCCGTTTTGATTTCTACTTACTTACATTATAAACGAAATAACGAGGTTGTACTAATAACTAAATTTAAATATATATTGGTTAATAAAATAAAAAAATATTCTAACAATCACCATTAATAATAAGATGATTATTAGAATATTAGTGTTATTATTAATGACCAAAAATTAAAACAAAAAGGATGCCTACAACACCAAAGACAATCAAAATAACTGTTAATCCTAATAGTGATTCTTTTGCTTCTTTTGATCCACGTACTTTGTATGCTATAAGTGAAGCTATACCACTAACTAGAAAGATAACTGAAAGCCAAAGTACAATCATAAAATGTAGAGTCAAAACTCAAAACCTCCTCTATTTGTATAAAAATCAAGTTTTGATAGACGTATATTTTGAGTATGACGCCTAAAATAGTTATTTCAATATTTTTTAACAAATTCATCTTATCACTAAATACTTTGTTACAATAGTGTCATTTTGAAATGTTCACTGTTTTATAATATATATCGTATTAACCTTTTAACGCACTTTAAATAATTGAAGACCACAATCGTAATTAATACTCGGTACTAAAATGATTCATAGTTATTTTATGTAATGCGATGTTAAATATTTAATTAATTAAGCATGATGATATATAATAAAAATATCAATTTTATGTTAGGAGCATTTATTATGAATGAAGTAAACAAAGTTATTTATATTGTCTTAGCGTTATTTTTAGGTGGTTTCGGAGTTCATAAATTTTATGCTAGAAAAACGGGAATGGGCTTATTATTCTTGGTATTCTGTTGGACTGGCGTGCCACATGTACTTGCAATTATTGGTGCAATAATTACTGTATTTAAACCTGCTGATCAAAATGGAAATGTTTTAGTTTAATAAAAAATGCTTATATAATTAATGATTCGCTTGAGTATGGAAGGTAAATTGACCATTTTAAAAAAAATAAATACAGGTTATAAACTTCATATTCTAAACTAGAGGGCTCATCCATTTATTGTGGAGATGAGTCTTCTTTTAATTTGAAAAGCTATAATTGGACAGAGATTACTATTCTAGCTAAATAAGTTCATAATATTTATATTCCTGTCAATACGTAGTCATTAAAGAATGATGAGACATTAATAAGCAAGTGTCTAAATAGTATTAATATCAATTTAAAGGCCAAAAAACGCCAACGATAAAGCAGTTGGCGTTATAGTTAGTTATGTTAACTAAAATTATAACTAATTTTAACAAAATTAACAGTTACATTTAAAACGGCGTAACATAAAGGTTGAATGGCTTTAAAATCAAAATTTGGTAATTTATACACGATAGACAAATTTGAATATTTTGATATGATGAACGAAAGATTTATATAAAAAATATAAAAACGATATAAAATATATTAGATTGATGAGGTATGGCATATGACTTTCCATGATTTTGTAATTAGCTTTGAAGAAGATAATACACCTTTAGGATTCTTAGCACACAATATAATTGGAGATAAAAACTTTCCAAAACAAGCGACTTGTTACAATGAATTGCATGCTTATTTTTATCGTAACTATATCGATCAACAACTTTTAGCAACTGCTAACAGAGCACTAAGTTTGTATAATTCAAATCTTAATCGTGCATAATCATTATTTAATTTGGTGCATAATACCAGTTTTGTTGTTCTAAAGCGTTTTTTATATCAGTTGTTTTGAAATTGATTTCGTTATTTCTGATAGAGAACGGTTTAATTATATTTTGAGCCATCCAACTATTAATAAGTTCTTGAGGCAATCCATCTAATTCCATATCACTTTTACTTATTACAAAGCATTCCCAATCAAGCGAAATAGTAGAAGGGTTAATATAATTACATTCACCAAGCGGTTCCATAAATAAACACTCCTTAATAATGTAAATTGTACGTTAAGTTTTACCCAAGTGTTTACAAATTAAAACTGTTTTTATAATAGAATTATTATAAAATGTATTTTTGAACGATATCATCAATTATTTATATTTTTCAAGAAACGTAAAACTATTATTTATTATATTTCCATGACACATAAAAATAAAACCTGAAATAGCTAATTGGCTGTTTCAGGTTTTATTAGATTTCATATTAAATTACCAAGGAATGATACCGAGTATACAAGCGACTAGTATCATAAATAAGCTAGAACCAATGGCCCATTTAATTACAATACGTTGGTTTTGACCATATTCGATATCTAACATACCTACAAGTAAATAACCAGCAGCATATAAAGGACTTAGTACATGAAGTGGTTGACCAAGCACTGATGCTCTAGCCATTGCAACTTTTGAAATACCAAATTGCTGTGCTGATTCTGCTAAAATTGGTAGGACACCATAGTAGAATGGATCATTTGCCATAAAGTATGTAAATGGCCCACTCAGAATAGCTGTGATTAATGCGAAGTGATTACCCATTGCATCCGGAATGATATGTACTAAGGCATTTGCCATTTCATTTACCATTTTCGTACCATTCATAACTCCTGTAAAAATACCTGAAGCGAATACTAAACTGATTACTGCAAGTACATCGCCAGCATGTTTTTTGACTACTGAATTTTGAATACTTAAATTTGGATAGTTTACTAATAAAGCTACGCCAAACCAAAGCATGAATAATACTGGAATTGGTAATAATCCAATAATTAAACAGATAATTAATGAAATTGTAAGAATAGCGTTGGGAATAATCATTTTTGGTCTTTTTAATAATGATTCTTCTTTAGTATCAGTTTTAGTGACATCATCTAAATCGATGTCAGTATAAGATGTGATAAATTTTCTTGAACGTTTACCTAAAATATAAGCGACAATAAAGGCAAAGACTATACCTGCAACCATAGCTGGAATAATAGGTATAAATACTTCTTCCGTTGTTACTTGTAATGAAGAAATTGCTCTCGCAGTAGGTCCACCCCAAGGTAACATATTCATAACACCGATAGATAACAGTGCTAAAGTCGAAAGTGTGTAAAGACTCATGCCAATTTTCTTATATAAAGGCATCATTGCGGTAACGGTTATAATAAAAGTTGTAGTTCCATCGCCATCTAATGCAACCATTGAAGCAAGTATGACGGTTCCAAATGCAATTTTTACAGGATCCCCCTTAACAACTTTTATAATTTGATTAATAACAGGTTCAAATAAACCAGCATCAATCATAACCCCGAAATACAAAATAGCAAAAGTAAGCATAATACCAGTTGGTGCTACAGTTTCTATTCCTTCAAGCATGAACTTGCCTATGCCCGCATAGAATCCGCCGATAAGTGCAAAAATTGTTGGAATAACAATTAACGCAATTAAGGCTGACATTTTACGTGTCATAATAAGTATCATAAAGATAATAATCATGACGAAACCTAAAATAGCTAAATTCATATTTTAATCCCCCTTATTTTTATCATTATAGCGCTTTCAGAATATTTTTAAAATTAAAATTGCTATAAAATTGAAAAAATTTATTTAAATTAAGAATTGTTAATATAACTACAATATTTCAAAAATAATTATTAGCTAAATTTATACTATTGAGAGGAGGATTCTTGGGGAAATTCATTATTACTCATTTTTTAAATAGGTAGTTATGAAAATTAGTTATATAGACAGCTAATAGGGGAGGCAGCATTCAAATTATAGCTGATGATAAATGGATTGAAACCAATAGAATTATATGGAGGTAGCATATTTTTATAATCAGTGCAGATGAATGTTTAACAATATTTAAAATACCAAAGAGAGTAGAATGAGCATTATGGGCAAAGAGAATTGAACTATTTCTTATTTCAGCGAATAATATATTAAGCCGTTAATAATATAGAAAAAGCCAACCCTATAGATTGATTGAATCATTGTAAAGGATTGGCTTTCTTCTTAAATTTTTGTTTTAAGCTATTAAAAATGTCAGCTTTTATTTTGATATGAATACATTATGTATTAAATAAATGAAACTGTGTTAATTATTAAATTAACGAATTCCATAATGGGAATGACAATAATATGAAAGAGAAAATACTCACACACATTGCAAATATGTTAGCAATACGATCACCGCGTAAACATGCGTAAATATTGATTAACAATACACCTAATATAAATAAACCGCCTGCAATGATTGATAAATTACCATCTAATATTTTATTTACAACGAGTAATGGTGTGGCAAGTGTAATTAATGATAAAAATAATGACAATAATGTTGTTGCATATTTCAACTTGTTCAGTCCTCTCAATATTTAAAAGATGAATGAAAATATCTACTCAATTTTAACTTAAATAAAAGTGTTATACGTACTCACTAAAAATGATATTTGGTTCTAAATGTAATTGCAAGTAATTATAAAAAAGTTTTATAAAAGGTTTGAAATGTATGTAGGATCATTTAAACTGCTCAATACAGAAAAGAGACGTCAATTTCCTTAAATTATATAAATTTTATACGATACAACAATGTAGTACGGTTCAATTATTTAATTATTCTTGTTCGTTCTCTAAAAAATTATAGATTAGCCAATGTTCATCAACATAACGCTCACCATATTTTCTAGCATGATGTTCTAGTACAAGTGTTTCAAAATTCAACTGGCTAAAAAATACTTTGCCACTAATATTGTTAGAAATTAAAGAAGTTAATAATATTTCAATTTTCTTTTCTCTACAAATTTGAAATAAATGTTCCATCAATAGTTCTGCGATTTGCTCTTTTTCTTCATGATCTGAGCCGTTAGCGCATAAATTTTCTATGATCGCTTTGTGAGTTAATCCATAAGATTGATCATGAATTAAAGTCGCGGCACCAACTAATTCACTACCTTCAAACACACCAATTACGTTATGATGATTGTTATTTATATCTAGAATATCGGTGAGTACATTTTTTGATATGCAGTGTTCATTCTGGTATTTCCACGCGTATACTTCAAGTTTTTTATGGATGCCTTGCAATAAAAGCGAATAATAAATCGATAAATCTTCAACTGTCAAATAACGAACGTTTCTCATTAAAAGGCCCCCTAAATATTTGAAGTAAAAACTTAAATCAATATTTTGATAATTTTATTATAATATTAAAGGAAAAAATTTATTTGAGCAATACTATTTTTGATTTTTTATGAAAAGTTAGTAGTACGTTTAATTTGAATATAAAATAATCTATCAATTATAAAATGTGTAAATTTAATTAGTTGAATTTTTTTAGAACTCATTTATATATAAAAATTATGATATAATGTGGTGAGATACATATTTGAAAGAGAGGGCAAAGATTGTGACGTCAATTATCACAATAGTTGTTTCGCTAATCGTTCTTGTCCTGATTGCTTTTTTGGTTTTAATTACTTATTTTATCTTAAATGATAAAGACGACAGATTCTAATATTTATTTGATGATTTATAAAAAGAAATCAAGATTTAAACAAAAAAGATTTTGGGACAAAAATCCTAGAAAAATAGCACTCAGATAATTGAATTTAATTTATCTGAGTGCTATTTATTTTATATTATGTATTGTTGGCTCGCTTTCCTAGGGGACAGCTTCAGCCTGTAGTCTTCAGCTTGTCCTGTTCCCTCAGGAGTCTCGCCAAAATACGTCGTTCCAATAAAAATTCAAATTAAAATATACTTAATAAAATAAGGCCTTTTCATATAATTTGATAATCACTACTAAGTTAAATGAACAAGGTGTCTTAAATATAAAGGTCATGACATGTTTCAACTTATGCTGCCAATGGCAATTTCAATACATATTTCTTTAAATGATATGTCATGCTATGTTAATACAATCGTTGAAATAATCTCTGACAATAAAAAAATGAATTCAAACATCATCGTGGAACGATGTCTTATCATTCTAAATGAATATTAAAAAGGCAATTTCTATATGATTTCAATAGAAATTGCCTTCTTATCGTTGTCCAAGAAATTTGTTTCTTAGACGCTTTGTATTTTATATTAAGTGCTTATTTTACTACTTCAACACTTAAATCTACATCAATATTGCCACGTGTTGCTTTTGAATATGGGCAAAAGTCGTGTGCATCTTGTAAATACTTTTCAGCATCTTCTTGTGATAATACATCTTTCACTTTTGCATCTATTGAGACGCTTAATTTTGGACTTTCTGCTTCAGGATCGTCTTCTAAACGGACTGTTAAAGTTACTTCTGGTTCTGCACCACGAACTTTATTTTGTTTTAAAATTAAATCAAATGCACCATTAAAGCATGACGCATAACCTGCTGCGAATAATTGTTCAGGATTTGTACCCTTTTCAGCATCAGCTTGAGCTGGTGGAATTACCGCTACGTCAATTGCTTTGTCATCAGTTTGAACGTGTCCATTACGTCCACCTGTATTTGTTGCTTTCGTTTCATATTTTACTGCCATTTAAAATACCTCCTTAAGGTCTTTATTCTTATGTCTACCCATTGTATAAAATTTAAACCATAGGAATTCGTTTTCATTATAAAATAAATTTTAATATGCTTGATGCAATATGCATATACCATCAAATTGGAGTGTATTATAGGCAGAAATGACTCAGGTTATGTAACGGGACTGGTTGTAATAAATAACTTTATCGTGGTGTGAAATGAATAGCGCAGTAAATGTGTTATGTATTGCTGATTCTGCTGAAAATAATAACTTGGCATTGTGTTATTTTCAAAATTTGTTATACAATAATTTTAATTATCTTACAAAGGGAGTACATATAATGACAAAAGTCGATATTGCTGTGACGATAGCTCCAGAAAACAAAATAACTGAAGAAACACTACAACAATTAAAACTGTATAGTGACTCATTTGAAATTATTGAATTGCGCATAGATCAGTGGCAAGCGTACAATAATGAATTATTGGAGCAAACTATTGAGTCAATAAAAGAGTTGAATATCAATAAACGATTATTGGTGACTTATAGAACGCAATCACAAGGTGGTGCAGGAACACTTGAAGATGATAATTATAGACAATTGTTATTCAATATTAGCAATGTCAATGGTGTTGATTTACTAGATATTGAATTTGACAAGTCTGTTAACAGAGATTTATTCATAGCACTTGTAAATGATGTGGAATCACAAGGTGTGGAAACTGTATTGTCATATCATGATTTCAAACAAACGCCGCCTATAGAAGAATTAAAGCATTTATATTTTAAAATGCATCAATTGTCACCAAGCTATATCAAGGTTGCTGTGATGCCACATGACAAGATGGATGTGCTACGCTTGTTAGAAGTGGTTTCTGAAACCGCTGATACAGTATCAGAAAAGGTGATTGGCATATCAATGTCTAAATTAGGTATTGTTTCAAGGACTGCGCAAGGTGTATTTGGTGGAGTAGTTTCCTATGGTTGTTTGGATACACCGAAAGCACCTGGTCAAATTCATGTTGAAACATTGAGAGCACAGTTGAATCTATATGAGTAATTTGAAAATATCGTCATTCTACATTATAATTGATAATAGTTATCAATAGAGAAAGGGCGATATAACTATGGAACTGCAAGAGGCTATTTCACAACGTAGAAGTGTAAAAATCTTTAAGAGAGATATGACTATAGATGAAGATGCATTATATGATGCGATTAAAAAGGCTGCTGATGCACCTAACCATGGACACAGGGAACCGTGGAGAGTGATTCACGTTGCTAAAGATAGATTGGGAAATATGAGTAAACAACTAACTCAAATTGCGTTTCATGATAAACCGAAAAAGCAAGAAGATCACTATCAAGTCGTTACTAATTTAGGTGGTATGTTGGTCTTGATTTTAAAGGAAGACCCTCATCAATTAGAAGGTTTAGAAGATCATTTGGCGTTTGGTGCTTATGTACAAAATTTAATGCTATTGTTGCATGAAGCAGGAATAGGTACATGTTGGAAGACGCCGCCTTATATTTTTGACAAAGAAGTCCAAGCTCTATTTAATATTCAGGAAAACGAACGTTTACTAGGATTTTTATATTTAACTGACTTAGAAGATAAAATGAATTATAGACCACGACATACCGAAAATATAATTGAAAAGTTTTAGCCCATTAAAAAAGGAGTGAGACCAAGAAGTCTATATCAATAGATTTTAGTCTCACTCCTTAATTTATTATTTAAATGTTTCTGCTAAGAAAGATTCAACTTGTTCTGGTGATTTAGCATTTGCAGAATGTAAGTGTGCTAATTTATTTCCATCTTTAAATACGAGTAGACTTGGAATTCCCATCACTTCATTGTCTGCAGCTACATCTTCTAATTCATCTCTGTTAACTGTAAACCATTGGTAATCATTATATTTTTCAGTTATTGGATCAATCCACATATCCATAGCTTTACAATCAGGGCACCAGCCTGCTTCGAATTTAACAATGACTGGTTGATCACTTTGAATTGTCTCTTTAAATTGATCAGTTGTATTAATAGGTTGCATAATTAATTCTCCTTTTTGATAGATTAGTAATACTATTATAGCGAAATTATAATTCTAATAAAAAAAATTAGCTTAATAATTAGAGCGTTTTATGAATAAATTTGATATATTAGTGATAACTAGACATAGGAGGTACAGAATAATGATAAAATTTTACCAGTATCCTAATTGTACAACATGTAAAAAAGCAGCAAAATTCTTAAAAGACTATGGCGTTAGCTTTGAACCAATTGATATTGTACAACACACACCTACTAAGAGTGAATTTAAAGAAATTTTAGCTGGAACAGATATTGAAATTAATAAACTTTTCAATACGCATGGCGCAAAATACAGAGAGTTAGGTCTCAAAGATAAGATAAATGATTTAACAGATGATGAAAAACTAGATTTACTAGCTTCAAACGGTATGCTAGTTAAACGACCACTTGCTGTATCTGGTGATAAAGTGACTGTTGGCTTTAAAGAAGACGAATATAAACAAGTTTGGTTATAAGACAATATTAGTCATGGCAATCAAGTAAAGCATAATAAATTTACAAAAAATGAAAACGCTTTATAAAAATGAGCGAAAAACGGTTGAAGGTGCAATGTTATCCCACTTTATAGTTGCCCTAATACCTTTCATATGGCATCATGAATATGTAATAACATTTAGGAGGGGATACTCGTGGCAGTACCAAACGAATTAAAATATTCTAAAGAACATGAATGGGTAAAAGTTGAAGGAAATACAGCAACAATTGGTATTACTGAATACGCTCAAAACGAATTAGGAGATATCGTATTCGTTGAATTACCAGAAGTTGATGATGAAATTAATGAAGGCGACACTTTTGGTAGTGTTGAATCTGTAAAAACTGTTTCTGAATTATATGCACCACTTTCAGGTAAAGTACTTAGCTCAAATGATGAGTTAGAGGATAGCCCTGAGTTTGTAAATGAATCACCATATGAAAAAGCATGGATGATTAAAATTGAATTAAGTGATGAAAGCCAATTAGAAGATTTATTATCAGCAGAACAATATTCTGAAATGATTGGTGAATAAACATGACTGAAACTCCTTGATCCTTTGAATCTGGGAGTTTTATTTTTATATGTAAAAATAGTGCAAATTATATTAAGGGGATGAATAATCTTTAACAATATAAAAAGAAGATGTTATATGCCGTGGTAATGCATAAAATAGATGCAATAATTAAATGTGAACAATTAAGTTATAGTCACATTTATCTAGAGTGTGCAAAGGTTACATGATAAAAATGTAAATAATGTTTATGCTTATTAACTAATGTGAAAAACTTAATAGAAGAGAATAACTATCAACATTTAGAGGGTGGATATCATGACGATACTGAACCAAGTAATCATTGTCGAGGGGAAGTCCGACAAGAAGAGGGTAAAGCAAGTTATAGATCAGCCAATTGAAATTATTTGTACGAATGGTACAATGGGCGTTGATAAATTAGATGCAATGATTGAATCATTATATGGAAAACAAGTGCATATACTTGTTGATTCAGATAATGAAGGTGAAAAAATCCGTAAATGGTTTAAACGTTATTTAAGTGAAAGTCATCATATTAGAATTGATAAACAATATTGTGAAGTTGCAAAATGTCCAAAGCCATATCTCTCACGAGTCCTAGAAAAAAATGGATTTAAAGTAAAGGATGAAGAGAGCATGGCAAAGGCTCAAATAGATTATATAGCTGAAAGGGTTAGTTTATTAACATGAACGTAGCAAAAGAAACGCGTGTCGATATACATGAACACGATGATAAAGAGAAATCACTGGTGTTTGGCTATACACCTACGTGTGGAACATGTAAAATATCTGAACGAATGTTAGACATCGCTAATGAAATCTTACAATTACCAATTACGAAAGTGGATTTGAATTTTTATCCAGAATATAGCCAAAAGCACGAAATTCAATCTGTACCCGTACTATTAGTCATGTCAAAAGGACAAGAGATAAAGCGTATTTACGCATTTCAGTCGGTACCTTATTTATTAGAAAATTTAAAATAGTTATTGACGAATCTCTAGTGCGATGGTAGGATTATTGATAATTAAATAAATGAAACTCTTATCACGAGAGGTGGAGGGATGTGCCCTACGAAGCCCGGCAACCGTCTGTAACAGAAATGGTGCCAATTCACAAAAAGTCTTATTGGACTTTTGGAGATGAGAGAAGCGGCAAATGCTTTCTCTATTCTTCGGTGAACAAGGGAAAGCATTTTTTAATTGATAGAGCAATACAAGGAGGCAACTATGATGATTGAGTTAAATCAAATAGTGAAAAGGTACAAAACTAAGAAACAAGACGTACTTGCTGTAGATCATGTTGATTTAAGCATTCAATCAGGCTCAATCTTTGGGGTAGTTGGTTTTTCTGGTGCAGGAAAGAGTACTTTAATCAGACTCTTAAATAATCTCGAACAGCCTACTTCAGGAGACGTTATCATTGATGGCGATACTATAGGGAAACTATCAAAATCAGAATTACGTAAAAAACGTCAAAAAGTGAGCATGATATTTCAACATTTTAACTTACTATGGTCAAGAACGGTTTTAAATAATATTACGTTTCCATTAGAAATTGCAGGTGTTTCAAGATCAGAAGCGAAACAACGTGCACTAGAACTAGTGGAGCTAGTAGGATTGAAAGGTAGAGAGGACGCTTATCCGTCAGAACTATCTGGTGGTCAGAAACAACGTGTTGGTATAGCAAGAGCATTGGCTAATGAGCCGAATGTATTACTATGTGATGAAGCAACGAGTGCACTTGACCCCCAAACAACAGATGAAATCTTAGATTTGCTGTTGAAAATCAAGGAACAACGTAATTTAACAATTGTGATCATTACACATGAAATGCAAGTCATTAGACGCATATGTGATGAAGTAGCCGTGATGGAAAATGGCCGAGTAATTGAACAAGGTGCAGTAACATCTGTCTTTGAAAACCCACAACACGATGTGACAAAACGTTTTGTCAAAGATGATCTAAATGATGATTTTGATGAGTCTATTACTGATTTAGTACATATTGATGATAATTCGTATATCGTACGTTTAAACTTTACAGGTAATAATACGACTGAACCACTTATCTCATATATTACAAAAACACATGATATTGATGTGAATATATTAGAAGCCAATATCAAACATTCTAAAGACGGTTCCATCGGATTCTTGGTATTACATTTACCGTCATTAGATTCAGAAAAGTTCGAAAAGTTCAAAAATGATTTAGAAGCGCAACATGTTTCATTGGAGGTGTTAAAGCATGGGTAATTCATTTAGTGACATACTCCAAGAAATGATTACAATGCCAAATGTTCAATGGAGTGAGGTTTGGATTGCAACATACGAGACATTGTATATGACAATTGTTTCTACGATATTTGCATTTATCTTTGGTTTGATTTTAGGTGTGTTATTATTCTTATCTGCTAAAAGTGATTCGAAGGCAGCTAGAATATTTTATAATATTGTATCGTTCATTGTTAACTTGTTCAGAGCGATACCATTCATTATCTTGATATTACTATTAATTCCTTTTACAAGCTTAGTACTTGGAACAATTAGTGGACCTACTGGTGCTTTACCAGCACTAATTATCGGTGCTGCACCATTCTATGCACGATTAGTCGAAATTGCATTTAAAGAAATCGACAAAGGTGTTATCGAGGCAGCATGGTCAATGGGTGCAAATACTTGGACTGTAGTTAAAAAGGTATTAATTCCTGAAGCAATGCCAGCATTAATCTCAGGTATTACGGTTACTGCCATCGCATTAGTTGGTTCAACGGCAATTGCCGGAGTTATTGGTGCAGGTGGGTTAGGTAACTTGGCATATTTAACTGGATTTACCCGAAACCAAAATGATGTCATTTTAGTTTCAACTATTTTAATACTTATTATTGTCTTTATCATTCAATTTATTGGTGATTGGGCTACAAATAAGATAGATAAGAGATAAAATTAAAAGGAGACTTAACGATATGAAAAAATTATTTAGTTTTGCTTCGGTTTTAGTTCTTGCACTTGTTTTAGCAGCTTGTGGTAATGGCGGCGGGAAAGATAAGACCATTACAGTTGGAGCATCACCAGCGCCACATGCAGAAATTTTGGAAAAGGCTAAACCATTACTTAAAGACAAAGGTTATAACTTAAAGATTAAAACAATTAACGACTACACTACGCCAAATAAATTATTAAATAAAGGTGAATTGGATGCAAACTTCTTCCAACATACACCATATTTAAAAACAGATAAAAAAGACAAAGGTTATAAAATTGAATCTGCTGGTAACGTACACTTAGAACCAATGGCTGTATATTCTAAAAAATATAAAAGCTTAAAAGACTTACCAAAAGGTGCAACAGTTTACGTATCAAACAACCCAGCTGAAGAAGGTAGATTCTTAAAATTCTTCGTTGATGAAGGTTTAATCAAATTGAAAAAAGGTGTAAAACCTGAAGACGCAACATTTAAAGATATCACTGAAAACAAAAAAGATATTAAATTTAACAACAAACAATCTGCAGAATACTTACCTAAGATCTATCAAAACCAAAAAGCAGATGCTGTAATTATTAACTCAAACTTTGCTATCGATCAAAAATTAAGTCCACAAAAAGATTCAATTGTTGTTGAGAAAGCAAAAGATAATCCATATGCTAACTTAATCGCAGTTAAAGAAGGACATAAAGACGATAAGAAAATCAAAGCATTAATGGAAGTATTACATTCTAAAGAAATCAAAGACTACATTAATAAAAAATATGATGGTGCAGTAGTACCAGCAAAATAACATCATGAATTTAAGTAAACCCTTTAACCTTAATGGTTAGAGGGTTATTTTATTGCTAAATAAAACTGAAAAAGGGCAAAAAAGTGCAGAATGTGCAAATTATCGGAAATTGATCACAAAAAATACACTCCAATTTGGAGTTATTAAACTTGTTTTGTTATACGTGAACACTTTTATATGTTCTGTGATAGCAAACAAAAAGATGATTCCTTGCATAATCTAATAATTAATGCGCAGAGTCATCTTTTTCTTTTTCTCTTTTTTCTTCTTCTAACTCTTTAATGAGTTTTTCATTTTCTTTAATAAGCTCATCCAAGTTATAATCACCGTCAAGTTGCATAAATGGCATTTTCATCACTCTACTTAAAATTTATTTTTTTAGGTGTTCCTTTTTTAGCTTCTTCAAGACCTTGTTTCAGTTCTTCCATTAATTCCTCGTAAGTCATTTCGCCATCTAGTCGGATAATTTCCATATATTCATCCCCATCACTCTACTTAAAATTTATTTATTTGTTGTCTCTTTTTTTGCATCTTCGATAGTCTGTTCAAGTATTGCAATCAGCTCATCATAAGATAATTCTCCATCTAATTGCAACGGTTTCATTTTTTATCATTTCGCTTTAAATATTGTAAGTTAATAATACAATGTTACCCAAATTTAGTAAATATAATCTGTAAGAATAATGAAGTTATGGAAGAAATGCGACTCCTTAGTAAATGTTTAAATATAAATTAAAGTGTATACATTAATATTAAAGGGCGATTAATTATATTATATTGCTACTTAAAATTATGTAATAAGTGATAATAATAGATACAAATGAGGTGCGTATTTATGAATGTTGGACTGATATTAGTAATAGTTATTTGTTGTGGGTTATTGCCTGTAATTATTTCAATAAATGAAAAGAAGAAAAAATAGTTCCTGCCGTATAAAAGTTTGGAAGTTTGAGTCATATTAATTGTGTGCAAGAACTGTTGTATCAACATTGTGCTATAGCGTAGTGGTGTGTATGAAAGCAAATGGTCAAGTTATAAGGTCGATTTGAACAGGATGTGTTGAAGTGTGTAGTGGTCAGTTGAAAGCCATCTGACTATTAATAGTATCGTAAATAAATTTATTGTTAGTACATAAATAAAAAAAGAACAAACACTCAATAAATGAGATGTCTGTTCCTTAAAAAGAATCTTCAATTACTTAACTTATAAATTATACACGATCGTGCTCATCTTTGATGTCACCGACAATTTTTTCTAAGATGTTTTCCATAGTTACGATACCAAGTGGTTGTTGCTTGTCATCTTCGATTAACGCAATATGAATTTGATGTGCTTTCATTTGTTCTAAAGCGTAATGTGCTTTTGTGTCGGGCTTTAATTTAAGAATTGAATTGGTAATTGTCTCGAGTGAAGTAACATTATCTTTGAGTAAATCTTTGGCATGAATATAGCCGATAATATTACTTTTTTCTCCTTTATACACAGGGAATCTTGTGTAATGTGCCTTGCTAATATAAGACTTTGTGTCATCATAACTATCTTGTACATTAATCACAGCTACATCTGCCATTGCTACATACCCATCTTGAAGTTTCATTTCGTCAAAGGCAAACGCTCTGTTGATATGCGTTAATTCATTTTGCGAAATTTCTCCACCAGCATGACTTTCTTTCAATAGTAACTTGATTTCTTCCTCAGAATGATATATTTCACTTTCCTTTGCAGGCGTCATACCAAATAACTTTAATATTAATGTCGCTGAACCGTTAAGTATAAAAATAAATGGATAAAATAATTTAGAAAACAAGATAATAGGTTTTGCGATTAATAAAGTAATTTGTTCCGCTTTTTGGATAGCGATTGTCTTTGGTGCCATCTCACCAATTGCAACGTGTAAATAAGTTGCAATAACAAATGCACCGATAAGTGTGAAAACATGTATCAAAGTGTCTGAAAGTCCTAAACTACTGAATAAAGGATGTAGTATGAATTCGAATGTCGATTCACCAACCATACCGATACCTAGAGCCGTTATCGTGATACCCAATTGACAGGCAGCTAAATATTCGTCGAGATTGGACACGACTTGTTGTGCAGCACGTGCTCGCTTGTTATTCTGTTTTGCGAGTGTATTAATGCGTGATGATCTCACCTTTACGATAGCAAACTCGGTCGCTACGAAAAATGCTGTTAATGCTAATAAAATGATAAAAGTCAATAAACTAAATAAGGTTCCCAATAAAGAATTAATTCCTCCTAAATAATTAAGTTCAATCATATTGATTGAACTATTATTATAAATAAATCAAAAATAAAAGTCTAATGTAAAGAATGAATTTTATAGTTAAAATACACAAAAATTAAATGAGCAAATTCAATTATTACATTCTATTAATGAGTGTGTATTGATTCTATGATAAGCGCATATTTTGATTTATATGTCTAAATTATAGTATTGAGAACATTACTTCATATTTTATCAGTTAATCAATGCTTAGTATCATTATCAAAAATCATTGTGTTTTAAGAACTATTTTAATTTAGCGCTTGAAAAGGTTTATATTCGGATGTAACTAAGTTATAATTATTAGTTGTAATATGATTTTAGTCTTTTGACTGTAGATTAAAATTATTATAAACTAGTAAGGAAAAACATATCATATATTACGGAGGGAATATGTATGCCATCTACATTAGAAATTAAAGACCTACATGTGTCTATTGAAGATAAAGAGATTTTAAAGGGTGTTAACTTAACAATCAACACTGGTGAAATACATGCAATCATGGGGCCAAACGGTACTGGTAAATCAACATTATCATCAGCTATCATGGGACACCCAAGCTACGAAGTAACTCAAGGTGAAGTATTACTAGACGGTGTTAACATTTTAGAATTAGAAGTTGATGAACGTGCAAAAGCAGGATTATTCCTAGCTATGCAATATCCATCTGAAATCACAGGTGTAACAAATGCAGATTTCATGCGTTCAGCTATTAATGCGAAACGTGAAGAAGGCGAAGAAATCAACTTAATGCAATTCATTAAAAAATTAGACAAAGAAATGGATTTCTTAGATATCGATCAAGATATGGCACAACGTTATCTTAACGAAGGTTTCTCTGGTGGGGAGAAAAAACGTAACGAAATCTTACAATTAATGATGTTAGAACCTAAATTTGCTATTTTAGATGAAATCGACTCAGGTCTTGATATCGACGCACTTAAAGTAGTTTCAAAAGGTATTAACCAAATGCGTGGAGATGAGTTTGGTTCATTAATTATCACTCATTATCAACGTCTATTAAACTATATTACACCAGATCACGTACACGTAATGTTCGGTGGTAAAGTTGTAACTTCAGGCGGTCCTGAATTAGCAAAACGTCTTGAAGAAGAAGGCTATGAATGGGTTAAAGAAGAGTACGGTGCTACAGAATAAATCTGAACTTTTATACAAAAAATAAGATGAAGATTTAAGGCATTCATTATTGCCAAAGGATTTAAATCATACGATCATCAAATGGGAGGAAAAAAGTATGACGACTGAAACTTTAAACATTTCTGAAGCGCAACTTGTTGAGTATTCACAAGCCCATAATGAGCCAGCTTGGATGACAGAATTACGTAAAGAAGCGTTGAAATTAACTGAAACTTTAGAAATGCCAAAACCAGATAAAACGAAAATTAATAGATGGGACTTCGACTCATTTAAACAACATGAAACAACTGGAAGTGTATTCCAGTCATTAGAAGAATTACCAAGTGCAGTAAAAGAAATTATAGATGTAGAAAATTCTGATAATCTAATTATTCAACACAATAATACATTAGCTTTTTCAAAAGTATCTGAATCAGCTACAAAAGATGGTGTAGTCGTTGAAGGTCTATCAGAAGCCTTGGTAAATCACCCAGAGCTAGTTAAACAATATTTAATGACAGAAACAGTTGCTCTAGATGAACATAGATTAACTGCTTTGCATACTGCATTGATTAACGGTGGTGTATTTGTATACGTACCGAAAAATGTTGTAGTAGAAAACCCTATACAATATGTTGTATTACATGACGATGCTAATGCTAGTCTATACAATCATGTTATTATCGCTACTGAAGAAAGTGCTGAAGTAACTTACGTTGAGAACTATTTATCTACTGCAAGTGGTGAAGATAATCAAATTAACATCATTTCAGAGGTAAATGCTGGAAAGAATTCTACAATCACTTATGGTTCTGTGGATTATTTAGATAAAGGATTCACTGGACACATTATTCGACGTGGTATCACAGCTGAAGATGCAACGATTAACTGGGCGTTAGGTTTAATGAACGAAGGTAGCCAAATTATTGATAATTCAACTAATTTAATTGGTGACCGTTCTGAAAGTGCCTTGAAATCAGTTGTCGTTGGTACTGGAGACCAAAAAATCAACTTAACGTCTAAGATTGTACAATATGGTAAAGATACTAATGGTTATATCTTGAAACACGGTGTAATGAGAGAAAATGCTTCTACTGTATTCAATGGTATTGGCTATATCAAACATGGTGGTACAAGATCAATTGCGAACCAAGAATCTCGTGTATTGATGCTTTCTGAAAATGCACGTGGCGATGCGAACCCAATCTTACTTATCGATGAAGATGATGTGGAAGCTGGTCACGCAGCATCAGTTGGACGTGTTGACCCTGAACAATTGTATTATTTAATGAGTCGTGGTATCTCACGTGAAGAAGCTGAAAGACTTGTTATTCATGGTTTCTTAGACCCTGTTGTTCGTGAATTACCTATTGAGGACGTTAAGCGTCAATTACGTGAAGTTATTGAATTAAAAGTAAACAAATAATAAATAGTTAAGCAATCAGAGTAATGTTAGGACAATAGTCATGAAAGAAACGATTATGCTGATGTAAAGGATTGCTTTAGCATATTGATGTTTCGCCTTAACTAAGGCCTGATTATAGATTCTTAATAAAGAAAGGTCTGAGGATAATTTGACCGAATTATTAAATGTGAATGAAATTATAAAAGACTTTCCAATTCTTGACCAACAAGTAAATGGTAAGCGATTGGCATACTTAGATTCAACAGCGACAAGTCAAACGCCAATTCAAGTTATAGAAGCGATTGACGATTATTATAAACGTTATAATTCTAATGTTCATCGTGGTGTTCATACTTTAGGTTCACTTGCGACAGACGGTTATGAAAGCGCGCGAGAGACAGTTAGAAATTTCATTAATGCGAAATATTTTGAGGAAATTATTTTTACGAGAGGTACAACTGCTAGCATTAATTTAGTAGCACATAGTTATGGTGATGCTAATATTTCTGAAGGCGACGAGATCGTGGTTACAGAGATGGAACATCATGCAAACATTGTGCCATGGCAACAATTGGCTAAACGTAAAAATGCTTCTTTAAAATTTATACCAATGACAGAAACAGGGGAATTAAACATTGAAGATGTTAAGGCTACAATTAATGACAATACTAAAATTGTAGCAATTGCTCATATTTCTAACGTTCTTGGTACTATTAATGATATTAAAGCAATCACTGAAGTGGCGCATGCACATGGTGCAGTTATCAGTGTAGATGGTGCGCAAGCGGCACCGCATATGGATTTAGATATGCAAGACTTAGATGTTGATTTCTATAGCTTTAGTGGACATAAAATGCTTGGACCAACAGGTATCGGCGTACTTTATGGTAAACGACGGTTGTTAAATCAAATGGAACCCACTGAATTTGGCGGTGACATGATAGATTTCGTCGGTAAGTATGATGCATCATGGGCAGATTTACCAACTAAATTCGAAGCGGGAACGCCTTTAATTGCACAAGCAATCGGTTTAGCTGAGGCGATTCGTTACTTGGAAAGTATCGGCTTTGACGCGATTCATGAGCATGAGGCAACGTTAACGCAATATGCTTACGATAGAATGTTAGAAGTTGAGAATATTGAAATTTATGGTCCTCCGAAAGAACGTCGTGCAGGTGTTATTACCTTTAATTTAGGTGACGTACATGCGCATGATGTGGCTACAGCAGTAGATACAGAAGGTGTTGCTGTAAGAGCGGGCCATCACTGTGCACAACCGTTAATGAAATGGTTGAATCAATCTTCAACTGCCCGTGCTAGCTTTTATATCTATAATACGAAAGAAGACGTTGATCAAATGGTTGAAGCATTGAAACAGACGAAGGAGTTTTTCTCGTATGAATTTTAATAATTTAAATCAATTGTATCGTTCTGTAATTATGGACCACTATAAGAGCCCAAGAAACAAAGGGAAATTAGATAATGGTTCGATGACGGTAGATATGAATAATCCAACATGTGGTGACCGTATTCATCTGACATTTGATATAGAGGATGGCTTCATTAAGGATGCGAAATTTGATGGTGAAGGATGTTCGATTTCAATGTCTAGTGCTTCAATGATGACTGAAGCGGTAAAAGGTCATTCACTTGCTGAAGCAATGAAGATGAGTCAGGAATTTACAAAAATGATGTTGGGCGAAGATTATGAAATTACTGAAGATATGGGAGATATTGAAGCATTACAAGGTGTTTCTCAATTTCCTGCAAGAATCAAGTGTGCCACACTAGCTTGGAAAGCATTAGAAAAAGGCACAGTCGAAAAAGAAGGTAATGAGGAATAATTAAGCACAACACGTTGACATTGTGTAAAATTCCATTCACACTAAGGGTAACAGCAAGACTTAAAATTAGAAAATAAACAGACAAGTTATAATACATGCATAGAATAGACGAGCGTTTGCAATAGAAGTCGTTTTAAATATATAAAAGGAGTGATTGAAATGGCTAAAAAAGCACCTGATGTTGGAGATTATCAATATGGTTTCCACGATGAAGATGTTTCCATTTTTAGATCAGAACGAGGATTAACAGAAAATATCGTTCGAGAAATCTCAAATATGAAAGATGAACCAGAATGGATGCTTAATTACAGATTGAAATCATTAAAGCAATTCTATAAGATGCCAATGCCACAGTGGGGTGGAGACTTATCAGAATTAGATTTTGATGATATCACTTATTATGTAAAACCATCAGAAAATACTGAACGTTCTTGGGATGAAGTACCAGAAGAAATCAAGCGTACGTTTGATAAATTAGGTATTCCAGAAGCTGAACAAAAATATTTAGCTGGTGTTTCAGCTCAATATGAATCAGAAGTTGTTTACCATAATATGGAAAAAGAACTTGAAGAAAAAGGTATTATATTTAAAGATACTGACAGTGCATTAAGAGAAAATGAAGAACTATTCAAACAATATTTCTCAACGGTTGTTCCGGCAGCAGATAATAAATTTGCGGCATTAAACTCAGCTGTATGGTCTGGTGGATCATTTATTTATGTTCCAAAAAACATTAAATTAGATACACCATTACAAGCTTATTTCCGTATTAATTCTGAAAATATGGGACAATTCGAACGTACATTAATCATTGCTGATGAAGGTGCATCAGTAAACTATGTTGAGGGTTGTACTGCTCCTGTTTATACAACAAGTTCACTACACTCAGCAGTTGTTGAAATCATCGTACACAAAGATGCACATGTACGATATACAACAATTCAAAACTGGGCTAATAATGTTTATAACCTAGTTACTAAACGTACATTAGTTTATGAAAACGGAAATATGGAATGGGTAGATGGTAACTTAGGTTCTAAGTTAACAATGAAATATCCAAACTGTGTATTAATGGGTGAAGGTGCTAAAGGTAGCACATTATCTATCGCATTTGCCGGTAAAGGACAAGTGCAAGATGCTGGTGCGAAGATGATTCATAAAGCACCTAACACTTCTTCTACAATTGTCTCTAAATCTATTTCTAAAGATGGCGGTAAAGTTGTTTATAGAGGTATCGTTCACTTTGGCCGTAAAGCAAAAGGTGCGCGTTCAAATATCGAATGTGACACATTAATTTTAGATAATGAGTCAACTTCTGATACAATTCCATATAATGAAGTATTTAACGATAATATTTCATTAGAACACGAAGCGAAGGTTTCTAAAGTTTCTGAAGAACAATTGTTCTACTTAATGAGTAGAGGTATTTCTGAAGAAGAAGCAACTGAAATGATTGTAATGGGCTTCATTGAACCATTTACAAAAGAACTTCCAATGGAGTATGCAGTTGAAATGAACCGTTTAATCAAATTTGAAATGGAAGGATCAATCGGATAGGATTGTATCTCCACATTTAACACTTATAATATAAAGAAAAACACGAGTCATACACATTTGATACCATTGTCGAAATGGTATTGAATGCATAGTATGGTCTCGTGTTTTTTTTGTATCAATTTATACTATGAAGTTATTTATAACCGTCATGCGAAATTTGATTGTATGGCTATAGCTAAGCGTTTAGTAAAAGTGTATGATGGGAATATATGTTTAAAAGAAAATAACATTTTGTTAAATTAAAAAGGAGAAATGCATAGATGATTATAGCCATAATCATACTTTTGTTTGCGTCAATCTTCTTTTCAATCAGCGAGACAGCTTTATCTGCTGTAAATAGGATGAAGCTACAGTCAAAAGCTGAACAAGGGGAAAATAAAGCAAATAAAATTTATCAGCTATTAAATAAACCAAGTGTCTATTTAACAGCTATTGTTATCGGTAAAAATGTTGCTAATATTATTTTAATTTCTTTGGTAACTTTGTGGTCTGAGAACCGGGAATTTAACATGATATTAACGATATTACTTGCTATTATAGGCGTCATTATTATTTGTGAGGTTGTTCCAAGGGCTTTTGCTGAGGCTTATCCAGAGAAGACCACACGATGGATTTATCCGATACTTGTAGGTTATATTTTTGTAATAAAGCCTCTCATTATCATTTTAAATCAATTAACTAAGATAATTAAAAATATGGTGCCGAATCATTCACAGGAAGAGCAGCGTTTTTCTAAGGAAGAAATTAGACAAATCGTTACGATTGCGGAGAGTCAAGGTGCGTTTAATGAAGTTGAGAAAAATCGCATACAAGGTGTCATGAATTTTGAAAAGTTAAAGATTACAGATATTGATACAACACCTAGGATAAATGTTACTGCGTTTCCTTCTGATATTTCTTATGAAGAGGCATATGAAACTGTAGTTTCCAATCCGTATACACGATATCCGGTATACGATGAAGATATTGATCATATTATTGGTGTCTTTCACTCAAAATATTTGTTAGCTTGGAGTAGAAAGACTTCAGATGATATTTCTAACTATATTTCAGAGCCATTATTCGTCAATGAACATAATAGAGCGGAATGGGTGTTGAGAAAAATGACAGTGTCTCGTAAGCACTTAGCAATTGTATTAGATGAATATGGAGGAACGGATGCTATCGTTTCACATGAGGATTTGATTGAGGAAATGTTAGGTATGGAAATCGAAGATGAGATGGATGAAGAAGAAAGAGAAAAACTGAAACAGCAACTCACTGCCTATTATAAAAAATAAGTGCTAGATTAATAATCGTTGTGGAGATCTTTAAAGGGGTGTTTTTCATGAAATTAACAAATGATGTCACAGAGAAATTAGGTATTCGTTATCCAATTATCCAAGCTGGTATGGCAGGGAGTACAACGCCTGAGTTAGTAGCAACGGTGAGTAATAGTGGAGGGTTAGGCACGATAGGTGCTGGTTACTTTACAACGGATAAATTAGATCAAGAAATTACACACGTCCAAGAATTAACAGATTTACCATTCGCAGTGAATTTATTTGTGCCAAGTGATAAGTTATATTTACCTGAAAAGGTCGAAAAAATGAATGCTTGGTTACGACCTTATCGACGTGCGTTGAACCTTGAAGAACCTACAGTTAATATTAGTGAAGAAGAACAATTTAATGCTGCGATAGAATTATTAATAGAAAAAAATGTACCTATTGTTTCGTTTACCTTTGGTATACCTGATGGTGTAATTATTGATAAATTAAAGCAAAATCATATGAAATTAATTGGTACTGCGACTTCAGTTGAAGAAGCTATTGCGAATGAACAAGCAGGGATGGATATGGTGATTGCACAAGGTAGTGAAGCTGGTGGTCATAGGGGATCATTTACATATGTTGCAGGTGATCAAGTACCCTTGGTTGGTACAATGTCATTGGTGCCACAAATTGTAGATGCTGTTAACATTCCAGTGATTGCTGCTGGTGGAATAATGGATGCGCGAGGATTAATTGCGAGCATGGTTTTAGGGGCTAAAGGTGCCCAATTAGGTACAGCGTTTTTAACTACTGAAGAAAGTGGAGCTTCAACGTTATATAAAAATGCGATACAAGAAAGTAAAGAAACGGATACGGTAGTTACCAAGGTCTTTAGTGGCAAGCCAGCGCGAGGTATTGATAATGATTTCATTCATAATATGAATAGATATGATGATGACATCCCGGATTATCCAATTCAGAATCAACTTACAAATGCTATAAGAAAGGCATCGGCACAAAATGGTGATACAAAATGGACGCATTTATGGAGTGGTCAGTCGCCAAGATTGGCGCGTGCAGTTTCGGCATCTACATTGATGCAACAAATCATCCGACACACAGAAACTTTGATTTAAAGTGAATTTTGTAGACTATAACTGAATATATTTGTAAAAGAGCAAAGCACTCAAATACAATGAAATTGATTGTTTTTACAATGATTCAATTGCATTGTATGCATTAGGGTTAGTATTAACTTTACTAAACAGAGGAGCGATTGCTCTTTTCTTTTTAACTAAATCCAAAAACAACTGCAGATTAAATGTTATTCTGTTTACATTGTAAAGTTATGATAATTTAGAATTTATCAAGTGATTACCTTAATTCAGTTATGGTATCATTAATGTGGTGATATTATGATAAATATAGGATTAACTGGTTGGGGAGATCACGATTCACTCTATGTAGACTTGCAAAGAAAATCAGATAAATTACTTACATATGCGAGTCATTTTCCAATAGTAGAATTAGATGCTTCTTATTATGCAATACAGCCGGAGAGAAATATTAATAAGTGGATAAGAGAAACGCCTAAAAGATTTGAATTCATTGTAAAAATTCATCAGGCATTAACGTTACATGCTGATTATCATGATTTTGCAGAAACGAGACAAGCATTGTTTGATCAGTTTATTGCTATGATTAAACCTTTGCAAGAGGTTAATAAATTAGCAATGGTATTAGTTCAATTTCCACCTTGGTTTGATTGTACTGCTAAAAATATTGCATACATCCGTTATGTTCAAGAACAATTAAAGTCATTTCCAGTATGTGTAGAATTTAGACATCAGTCTTGGTTTAATGAGGAGTTTAAAGAGCAAACATTAGCATTTTTGACTGACCATGAAATGATTCATGCAGTTTGTGATGAACCGCAAGTAGGCCAAGGTTCTATACCTTTAATTAATCGTATTACGCATGAAACTGCATTTGTTCGATATCATGGGCGTAATATTAATGGTTGGACGAAAAAGGATATGACAGATGAAGCGTGGAGAGATGTTAGATATCTTTATGATTACAGTGATAAAGAATTGATGGAATTAGTTAATAAAGTTAAAGTTTTAGAGCATAAAGCTAAAAGGATTTATGTTGTGTTTAATAATAATTCTGGTGGTCATGCAGCAAATAATGCAAAGCAATATCAGCAATTTTTAGGAATAGATTATGAAGGACTCGCACCAAAGCAATTGAAATTATTTTAGGAGAGATTTGATGTTAACTATAGTGTTATTGGTATTAATTGGTGCATTATCAGCTATTTTAGGATCGTTGGTAGGCATAGGTGGTGGAATAATTATTGTGCCAACGCTTGTTTATTTAGGCGTGGATAATGATATTTTACATGGTATTACACCACAAATTGCAATAGGTACTTCGTCAGTAATCTTGATTGTAACGGGATTATCATCTACGTTAGGGTATTTAAAGACTAAACAAGTGGATGTGAAAAATGGTTCTATATTTTTATTTGGTTTATTACCTGGTTCGTTAATTGGTTCTATCTTAAGCCGTTATTTAACGTTAGAGTCATTTAATTTATATTTTGGGATATTTTTAATCTTTGTTTCAATATTATTAATGGTTAGAAATAATATTAAGCCACTAAAAATATTTAATAAACCAAAATATGAAAAAACATATGTGGATGGTACAGGTAAGACGTTTCATTATAGTGTGCCACCGGTCGTGGCATTTATTGCAACACTATTTATAGGTGTCCTAACAGGTTTGTTTGGTATCGGTGGTGGTGCATTAATGACGCCGTTAATGTTAATTGTATTTAGATTTCCACCACATGTGGCAGTTGGAACAAGTATGATGATGATTTTCTTTTCAAGTGTGATGAGTTCTGCAGGACACATTGCTTTAGGCCATGTAGCCTGGATTTACTCTATTGTATTGATTATTTCAAGTTACTTTGGTGCTAGGTTAGGAGTTAAGATTAATCATTCAATTAAATCAGATACAGTTGTAACATTATTACGCACAGTTATGTTAATAATGGGTATATATCTAATAATTAAGTCATTTTTATAATACTTGAGGAGGGGAATTGCGATGCAGTTAACAATCTATCATACGAATGATATACATAGTCACCTTCAAGAATATGCAAACATATCAGCATATTTGAATGAAGAAAGACCTAAATTAAATCATCCCTCACTCTATCTTGATATCGGTGACCATGTTGATTTATCAGCACCTGTGACTGAAGCAACTATGGGGACAAAGAATGTTGAATTATTGAATCAAGCACATTGTGATTTAGCTACGATTGGCAATAATGAAGGAATGACAATTTCACATGATGCATTAAATGCACTATATAATGATGCGCGCTTTCCAATTACCTGTGCGAATGTATTCGACGAACAAGGTAATCTACCAAATCATATTCAGTCTTCTTACATTAAAGAAATTGAAGGTGTTAGAATTCTATTTGTGGCTGCAACTGCACAATTCACGCCATTTTATCGTGCTCTAGATTGGGTTGTTACAGACCCATTAGAGGCTATTAAAGATGAAATCAGTGCAAATGAAGGTGCCTATGATATACTTATAATTATGAGTCATGTTGGTGTGTTTTTTGATGAAAAATTATGTCAAGAAATCCCAGAAATAGATCTTATTTTAGGCAGTCATACACATCATCACTTTTTAAATGGAGAGATGAATAATGGGGTGTTGATGGCGGCCGCAGGAAAGTATGGCTACTATCTTGGTGAAGTTACTTTAGATATAGAAGATAAGCGTATTATAAATAAAAAAGCAACGTTATATCCAGTGACACAATTACCAAAAGTTGAAACCAACTTTGAAGAAGAAGGGCGCTTACTCTTGAGTGACCCAGTAGTTGATCATCCAGTATATTTACCTAGAAGAACAGATGTAATCACACAATCAGCATATTTGTTAGCAGAGAGTGTATTTGAATTTACCAATGCAGATTGTACGATTATTAATGCAGGTTTAATCGTAAAGGGCATTGAAGCGGATCAAGTTACAGAGTATGATATACATCAAATGCTTCCACATCCGATTAATTTGGTGCGCATTAGATTAACTGGACAGGAATTAAAGCAAGTCATCATCAAAAGTCAAAAGCAAGAGTATATCAATGAATTTGCACAAGGATTAGGTTTTAGAGGAGATATATTTGGTGGTTATATTTTATTTAATATTGGCATCATTCAATCTGAATCTCGTTTCTTTATAAATGGGGAGGAAATTGATGACGATACAACATATACACTAGGCACCGTCGATATGTATACATTTGGTCGTTATTTCCCAACATTAAAGGAACATGCAATTGAATATTTAATGCCTGAGTTTCTACGTGATATATTTAAAGAGAAACTTTTGGAATATTAAAAGATGGACAATATACATTTAAATTTGCCCCGAATTTCGTTATAATATATACAGATTTCAATTCAGGAGGATTGTGCGTTTATGGCTACTAAAAATGAAGAAATTTTACGTAAACCGGATTGGTTGAAGATAAAGTTAAACACAAACGAAAACTACACTGGTCTTAAGAAAATGATGCGTGAAAAGAATTTACACACAGTTTGCGAAGAAGCAAAATGTCCGAATATACATGAGTGTTGGGGAGAAAGACGTACTGCTACTTTTATGATTTTAGGTGCAGTATGTACTAGAGCTTGCCGTTTTTGTGCGGTTAAGACAGGATTACCAAACGAATTAGATTTAGAAGAGCCAGAACGCGTGGCAGAATCAGTTGAATTAATGAACTTAAAGCACGTTGTAATTACAGCTGTTGCGCGTGATGATTTAAGAGATGCTGGTTCAAATGTATATGCAGAAACAGTCCGCAAAGTAAGAGAACGTAATCCATATACATCTATTGAAATTTTACCATCTGATATGGGTGGCGACTATGAAGCATTAGAAACGCTTATGGCTTCTAAACCAGATATTTTAAACCACAATATTGAAACAGTGCGTCGTTTAACACCAAGAGTTCGTGCGCGTGCAACTTATGATCGTACATTAGAATTCTTGCGTCGCTCTAAAGAATTACAACCAGATATCCCTACTAAATCAAGTTTAATGGTTGGTTTAGGTGAAACGCATGAAGAAATACTTGAAACTATGGATGATTTACGTGCTAATGATGTAGATATCTTAACTATTGGTCAATATTTACAACCATCACGTAAGCATTTGAAAGTTGAAAAGTATTACACACCATTAGAATTTGGTAAATTAAGAAAAATTGCAATGGATAAAGGTTTCAAACATTGTCAAGCTGGTCCATTAGTACGTAGTTCTTATCATGCCGATGAACAAGTTAATGAAGCGGCAAAAGAAAGACAACGTTTAGGTGAAGAACAACTTAAGCAAGACGCAACTACAAAATAACTAAATAATTAATGCAAAGACTTAGTTCAATTTTAATGTATGCCGACAATGTTACATTAAATGGGCTAAGTCTTTATTAAAACTTTAAGCTATTCCAATCATATTATAATGGAGAGCGCGATAGATTAGGTGAGTACAATGATAAAGGTAAATGAACAACATTTTGAAATTGTTGAAGATTATAGGGACTGTTTTGATGAAGAAATATTTGCCAACCGTTACTCAGATATATTAGATAAGTATGATTATGTTGTTGGTGATTTTGGATATGAACAATTGAGACTCAAAGGTTTTTATAGTGATCACAATAAAAAGGCAGAACTTAGTAAACGTTTCTCAACGATTCAAGATTATTTATTGGAATATTGCAATTTTGGTTGTCCTTATTTCATCTTGAGACACATCCCAGAAAAAGAAATCAAAGATAAGTTAGCTCAGCAACAACAGGAGGATGAAATTATTGAAAGTAATAAACTTCAAGACGTCAAGATTCAACCTAGCATCCAACAACCTGAAAAATAAAAGAACCAAGTGTCTATAATTTGAACTGCTTCATACAAGGTTTTCATTTTTAAATGTCTACTTTGTATGAAGTATATCAATTGACGCTTGGTTTTTTTATTAATGTTATTTAATGTATTAATGAATCTTATTCCTAAGAAGTTTGTGTTTAAAATCAACTCGCTGATTTATTGTATGACTTCGTTGAGATATTCAGAAATTTCATTTCCTTCTTCTTCTGATACACCGAGGATATGTGCGATATAACCTTCCTCTTCTAAATCATCCGTACCGATAATGCCAAATTTATTCGTTTGCATATTCAAGACAATCGTTTTACCATAATGACGATTGGTTTGTACTAACATTAAATCATAGCGGCTGTGTTCGCCCACAAACCCAACAAATTGTACTTGTGCTGATTCGTCATCATCATATAAATACATATCTATCATTTATATTCGCTCCTTAAGGTGTATTTATTAAAGTTAATATTTTTAAGTTTAATAAAGCGTTGATAATTAGTATAACTGGAAATGAATTAACCTGTAAAGTTATGGTATGATGAACAAGATAGGGGTGACGAGTATGTATTTCGTAAACAAAGAACAATTAAATGCTAAATTAAATTACTTACAACAATTACTTAGCGATTATCCACAGCAGAAACATAATCATTATGCATTTGAACGCATAGCTCAAATGTTGATTGAATCATCAGTGGATATAGGTAATATGATTATTGATGGATTTATTTTGAGAGATCCAGGTAATTATAAAGATGTTATTGATATCTTAGAATTAGAAGGTGTCATTTCAAAGGACACGCAACAACATATTAATGAAACTGTTGAAGTTAGAAAGCAATTTGTTCATTACTATGATGAACTGAATACTACAGAACTTATTCCAATTTTTGATAAGTCAGTACAGTACTATCAGCAATTTATTACTGAAGTATTGCAATTTTTAGAGAACGAGAATGTACCAATTACTGCATTTGGTCAAAAAGGAGAATAAATAGAAATGAAAAATTACAAAGCATATCTAATTGACTTAGATGGAACTTTATATAAAGGTAATGAAACAATAGATGGCGCTAAGGCCTTTATATCATATTTAAATCAGCATCAAATACCGCATTTATATGTAACAAATAATTCAACGAAAGAACCAGAAGAAGTAGCGACAAAATTATCGTCAATGGGCTTAGATGCCAAAGCTACTGAGGTGGTTACTTCTGCACTTGCGACTGCCGAATATATTTCAGAAGCTTCACCAGGAGCATCAGTATATATGTTAGGTGGCACAGGTTTGAAAAAAGCATTAACGAGTCATGGTTTACAATTGAAAAATGATGAATTTGTTGATTATGTTGTTATCGGGTTAGATGAAGCGGTAACTTATGAAAAATTAGCTACAGCAACATTAGGTGTGCGTAATGGGGCAACATTTATTTCGACGAATAAAGACGTTTCTATTCCGAAAGAACGTGGTTTCTTACCAGGCAATGGCGCGATTACAAGTGTGGTTTCAGTATCTACTGGCGTCCAGCCAACATTTATTGGGAAGCCAGAACCAATTATTATGCATAAAGCACTAGAACAATTGGAATCATTAGGAATTAAACCTGATGATGTTGCCATGGTGGGTGACTTATATGACACGGATATACTGTCAGGCATTAATGTTAATATCGACACGATTCATGTTCAAACGGGCGTAACAACTAAAGCTGAAATTGAACAAAAAGATGTACCACCAACATATAGCTTTAAAGATTTAAATGAGGTTATTAATGAGCTAGAACAATAGGGGTGATTAGATGGAAAAAGTAATCGTAACAAGAAAGATTCCGCAACCATTTATAGATCAGTTAGAATTATTTGCAGATGTAGAGGTATGGAATGAATCATACACACCAATGCCACGAGAAAAGTTTTTAGAGGCATTGAATGATGCGACAGCTTGCTTTATTACATTAAGTGAAACGATAGATGAAGAAGTTATTGCACACGCGCCAAAATTAAAGGTTATTGCAAATATGGCAGTTGGTTTCGATAATATAGACGTGCAACTTGTTCGCAGTAAGGGGATAGTAGCAACTAACACGCCTGAAGTTCTAACTGAAACTACCGCAGAATTAGGCTTTACTTTAATGTTGAGTGTAGCAAGACGAATCATTGAAGCGGAACAGTATGTTCAAAATGGCGAATGGCAAAGCTGGGGACCTTATTTACTTGCAGGTAAAGATTTATATAATGCTAAAGTAGGTATTTTTGGCATGGGAGATATTGGTAAGGCATTTGCAAGACGTTTAAAGGGCTTTAATGCTAATATTATGTACCATAATCGTAGTAGACAGGTAGAAGCAGAAGAAAGTTTGGGTGCACTTTATGTATCGTTTGATACATTATTAGAACATAGTGACTTCGTTGTTTGTACAGCACCGTTGACTGAGGAAACACGTGACAAGTTTAATGAGGCAGCATTTAAAAAGATGAAAAATGATGCTATTTTTATCAATATTGGACGAGGTGCAGTCGTTGATGAAACAGCATTAGTTGCAGCATTACAAGATGGTGAGATTGCTGCATGTGGCTTAGATGTATTACGTAAAGAACCTATTGATATGTCACACCCATTACTATCTATGAAAAATGCACTCGTCTTACCACATATTGGTAGCGCATCAGTCATCACTAGAAACCGTATGATACAGTTGTGTATTGATAATATTAGACTAGTCTTAAGTGGCAAAGATGCGAAAACACCAATTAAATAATAAATTGTTTTTTGTATTATACTATATTTAAATATTGCCGGCAGAGTTACTTAAACTCTGTCGGTTTTTTTTATGTGAAAAAGACTATATTACGAGTGGATAAATAAAATCAAGTATTGAATGTCTATAAAAATCAGATAAGTAATTGTTTTTTTATCAATAATATTTCAAAAAACAATTGATAAACTAAAAATACAATAAAAATAAGAAATATATAAGTGGGAGTTATCTTGGATAAGTATGTATATATATCCATAAAAGACTAATATTTATGTTGTTTCTAACTTCAAAAAAACAATAGATATATGAATTATAGATAATAAAACTAAACGCAAAGCATTTAATATAACATTTTTGTTAGCTGAAGAAATATGGATTTAATTGTAAAGATGGGAAATTGATTGTATAATTATGAACAGTAAATAAAAAATATTTTAATTGTATATGTGTTAAAATATATTAGAAAACAGATAAATAGAATATAGTATTTTGCACGTGTTATAAAGGAGGCTCAGACATATGAATCATGATAAAAAGCACACCATTGAAAAAATTAAACCATGGTTGCTTACTATCTTATACGTAGCAATATTTATTGCGCTTTATTTGATTTATGGAACTGGAGATACGCAAAATAACTTTATTTATAATGAATTTTAATGAAGGAGACAACTATGAAAGACATTATTCAATCATTAATTGAAAATAATAAAAACGATGCGAATCAAATAGCGATTAAATATAATGATGAATCATTAACTTACGGTGAATTAAATCATTATTCAAATAAATGTGCAGATATGATTGCTAAATCAAGTCGACCTGTAGTGATTTATGGTCATATGTCACCTTTTATGATTGTCGGTATGATTGGAGCTATTAAGGCAGGATGTGGTTATGTACCAATAGATATTTCTATACCTCAAGATAGGGTAGAGGCAATTGTAAATAAGGTTCAGCCAGAATTTATACTTAATACATCTGAAGCGATACTGCCATTTTCCGATATAACGATATTTGATGTTCAATGCATTATTGATCACGAAGAGGTCAGTGAATTTGAAAGTAAAATGCAGCCCAATGATATCGTTTATACTATTTTTACATCAGGTTCGACGGGAGAACCGAAGGGCGTGCAAATTTCATACGATAGCTTAAATGAGTTTACACAGTGGATGGTGGAACTAAATCAGTTAGGGGTTAAACAGCAATGGCTCAATCAGGCGCCATTCTCCTTTGATTTATCAGTAATGGCTATTTATCCATGTTTAGCTACTACAGGAACATTAAATTTAGTAGATAAAGCAATGATAAATAAACCAAAGCTATTAAATGATATGTTGCAACAAGCCACTATTAATGTGTGGGTGTCGACCCCTTCGTTTATGGAAATGTGTTTAATGTTACCAACGTTAGACCAACAACAATATCCTAGCCTAAAAGAATTCTTCTTCTGTGGTGAAATTTTGGCACATAGAACAGCGAAAATGTTATCTACAAAGTTTCCTGATGCATATATTTATAATACTTATGGTCCAACAGAAGCCACTGTTGCTGTCACAAGCATTTTGATAAACGAGGAAGTACTAGCCAAGTACAATCCATTACCAGTTGGTCAATCTAGACCAGGTACACAGTTACATTTAACTTCTGAACAAGAGTTAATTATTTCAGGGAATGCTCTAAGTAAAGGTTACCTAGAAGACAAAGTAAAAACAGATGCCGTATTTAGATATGACAATGATATTCGTAATTATTACACAGGTGATAAAGCTGAGTACAAAGATAATCAATGGTTTATCAATGGTCGATTAGATTTTCAAATTAAATTAAATGGCTATCGAATGGAGATAGAAGAAATTGAGTTTCAGTTAAGACAATCACCTTCTATTCAAGAGGCAGTGGTAGTTCCGAACTATCGTGACAATAAAGTCACGCATATTAATGCCGTTATAATAACAGCGGATACCATAACTCAGATGACTGATGAGCAGGCATTTATTCATGAAATTAAAGCGGAATTAAAGCAACACCTGCCTGAATATATGATACCTAAAAAGATTATGTGTACTGACCGTTTACCATTGACTCATAATGGTAAGTTAGACCGTAAACAGATTGCTGAGGACTTTACATAATGACACCATATGGCACATTTACGTTCTTTCTCATTGCATTTATCGTATTATTACCGGTTATAATATTAGGGTTTTTAGGTAAGAGAAGTCATATTTATAATGGTCTGAGCACATTATTTATGATTGAACTTATTTTCTCATCGACAAAACATAATTTCTTTGATCAACCATTGTTAAGTGTAGCTTTTGTTAACTTTATTATATATGTCGTCTGGCAAGTATTAATCATTATGTATTATTGGAAATCACGTTTTGTTAAAAATACCTTTAGCAAATTCTTTATGGTGATAACACTGTCAATCTTGCCATTGATTATTGTTAAAGTAATGCAAAGCTCATTATTAGGTACTGCACAAATTAAATTTCATGAAAGTAAGGTAGTCGAATTAATAGGGTTCTTAGGTATTTCTTATGTGACATTTAAAAGTGTCCAATTATTAATGGAAATCAGAGATGGCTCAATTAAAGAAATTGATCATTGGAAAGTTGTCCAATTTATTACATTCTTCCCAACGATTTCATCTGGGCCAATTGATCGATATAAACGCTTTGTCAAAGATGATCGTGTAGCACCAAGTGGTGAGGCGTATAGAGCATTAGTGGAAAAAGCGATTCATTATATTATGCTTGGCTTCTTATATAAATTTATTATTGCACACTTACTTCACGTATACGCAATTACCCCGTTATTAATGGATTTAACAGGATTTACTGCAAAATGGTTATATATGTATGCTTATAGTTTATATCTGTTCTTTGACTTTGCAGGTTATACATTGTTTGCGATTGCATTTAGCTATTTATATGGTATTAAATCTCCGCAAAACTTTAATCAGCCATTTAAAGCCAAAAATATTAAAGACTTTTGGAACAGATGGCATATGTCACTATCATTTTGGTTTAGAGATTGTATTTATATGAGAGCATTATTCTTTATGTCTAAGAAAAGATTATTAAAGAGTCAATTTGCAATGTCTAATATCGCATTTTCTTTAAACTTTATTATCATGGGAATTTGGCATGGTATCGAAAGCTATTATATTTTGTATGGCATGTATCATGCTGCATTATTTATAGGTTATGGTTATTACGAAAGATGGCGTAAACAACATCCACCACGTTGGCAAAATCAATTGACAACTGTATTGAGTATTATCATAACGTTCCATTTCGTAGCATTTGGATTTTTAATCTTTTCAGGGAAGCTGTATTAAAACATAGGAGGAATTTAAAAGTATGGAATTTAAAACACAAGTATTAGATTTATTAGAGGAAGTTACTGAAAATAACATTGTAAAGGAAAATCCCGATATCGCACTGTTTGAAGAAGGTATTATTGATTCATTCCAAACTGTTGGTTTATTATTAGAAATTCAAAATAAATTGGATATTGAAGTTTCAATTATGGATTTTGATAGAGATGAATGGGCAACACCGAATAAGATTATTACGGTATTAGAAACATTAAGATGAAGTTAAAAGCATTTATTCCTATCATTGTAAGTCTCATTCTATTTGGTGTATTTCTTATATTACCAGCTAGTTGGTTTACAGGTTTAATCAATAATAAAACACTTCAGGAACAACGACTAAATATAACTGATCAAGTGCTAAAGGGTACACAAATACAAGATAAAATGTATAAATCTGATAAATACTATCCTATATACGGTTCAAGTGAACTTGGAAAAGATGATCCGTTTAATCCAGGTTTATTGTTAGATGATAAGAAAAAGGCGCCAATGCAACCGTTTCTAATTGGAACAGGAGGTTCTACTGATCTTGTCAATGCAGTTGAAGCCGCATCACAATTTCAGAATTTAAAAGGGAAAAAAATGGCATTTATTATATCACCTCAATGGTTTACAAATAATGGTTTAACAAATGTAAACTTTAAAGCGCGTATTTCAGATGCTCAAGTGAACCAATTATTTCAACAATCTGGGATGAGCGATAAATTGAAACAACGATATGCGGATCGATTATCCAAATTTAAAGATGTCAAGAATAAGTACTATTTAAAGGAAATGAAGAAACATCCTAACAAGGTTAAGGATAATTATTTATCATCATTTAAGGCACAGCAATTAATGAAGATAGAATCGATTAAGTCAATCTTTCCAGCAAAACCATCTCCTTTGTCACAAGTTAAGCCTATAGATAGTAAAAATAAATCATGGAAAGATTTATCTAAAGAAGCGGAAAAGCTTGGAAAAGATAGTACTAAAACTAATAAATACGGAATTAGAGATGAATATTGGAAGTTGATCAATAGTCATAAGAGAAAAATTAATCGTGATTACGAATTTAATGTAAATTCTCCAGAGTTTCAAGATTTAGCACTCTTTGTGGATACAATGAATGAAGCAGGTGCAGATGTGCAGTACATTATTTTACCATCAAATGGTAAGTGGTATGATCGTATCGGTATTAAGCAAGAACGCCGTCAAAAGGTGTACGATAAGATTAATAACACAATCACACAACGAGGTGGTAGTGTTTATAATATGACCGATAAAGATTATGAACCATATGTAATAAGCGATGCTGTTCATGTAGGCTGGAAAGGTTGGGTCTATATTAGCGAACAAATTGCACATCATATGAAAGGTGAAACGCATCATCATAAACATCATAAACCAGACGATAATGCACCAGTTCAGCATAACAATAAAGCGCCAAGTGTAAGCTAAATATTATTTAATAAATCAAAGTAAAAGACAATCCATTTTTATTGAATGGTTGTCTTTTTTTCTATAAAAAAACTGCTATCCATTGTCGGATAACAGTCTTTGTCATAAATTATCATGAGATAATTCTAGATGATAGAAAATTAACTCATGTCTATTATTGATGTGCATGTGATGGTATTAACATATATGTTGTTAGAAAACTTGTTCTACTTCGATAACGCCAGGTACCTCTTCGTGTAATGCACGCTCAATACCCGCTTTTAATGTGATTGTAGAACTAGGGCATGTACCACAAGCACCATGTAATTGTAACTTAACAATTCCATCTTCTACATCTACGAGTGAGCAGTCACCACCATCACGTAGTAAGAATGGACGCAATCTTTCGATAACCTCTGCTACTTGATCAAACATCGTTGCGTTTTCAGTTGGCATGGAAATGCCTCCCTTCCAAGTAAATAATTTCATGTTATACTTATCTTTTTATTATAATAGAAATGTGTTGAAAAATCTATAAATGAAAACAAAAGGGGATAGTAAAATATGAATAAAGCGAGTGTAGTTGTTTATGGCGCCGATATCGTGTGTGCAAGTTGTGTTAATGCACCGACTTCTCGTAATACCTTTGACTGGTTACAACCATTGTTAAAAAGAAAGTATCCAGAAATTTCGTTTGAATTTACTTATATTGATATAGAAAAAGATACCGAAAATTTAACTGACCATGATCAACAATTTATAGAACGTATTCAAGAGGATGAATTGTTTTATCCTTTAGTGACAATCAACGATGAATACGTTGCAGATGGTTATATTCAATTGAATACGTTAACAAAGTTTATGGATCAATTTGGGTAAGAGGTAAGTATCATTACTATTTTTAACAAAAGCCTAAGATACATTTAAGAAAGACTGAGCCACCAATACGAAAAACCAGTAAATGACGATTATCGTCATTTACTGGTTTTTACTTGGATTTTGTCCTATTAAATGCTATAACAATAAAAACATAACTATGGAAAGTCTATCGTTATTGATAGCTTCACAGCTATGTTTAGTATATTTCAATAGGAATTATAGTACATATCAATTAATACCATTGATACGACTCCTTGAAATGATTAGCCGTTGTGATATTTGTATAACCAAAGTACTCCGGATTTCAAGATTGATGCTAAGCGGCCTGTCACAGTTCTGTCCATGATATAGGCGAAACCTTTCTTATCACCTAATGAGCCTAAGAAACCTTGAATTTTAATTTCAGGCATTTTTTCTGGTAGAGGTTTATTTTGCCATTGTAATTTCATGACATCGGCAATTTGATCACCCTGTGCTTCAGCGAGTTGTGCACTAGGTGCATGTGGTAATTCAGCACAGTCACCAACAACATAGACATTTGGATATGTTGGAACTTGATGATATTGATTCAAGATAACTCGACCACTCTTACTAATATCAATAGGTAAGTTTCTCACTAATTCAACTGGTTGAATACCAGCAGTCCAAACGATTAAGTCTAATTCTTCTGGTACATCGTTGTTGTAAATACGCCCAGGCTCTACACGATTGACATCTGAATTAGGGATAACCTTTACGTTATTCTTTTTGAACCATTTTTCAATATAAGTACTTAATTTTTCAGGGAAACGACTTAGGATGCGTTCACCTCTGTCATATAAGTAGATTTCTAAGTCTTCACGACTTTCACGTAATTCACTAGCAAGCTCAATGCCACTTAAGCCAGCTCCAACAATACCGACCTTCGCTCCATTTGGAAGTTCGCTAATGTGATGGAATGTCTCTCGAGATTTCGACAATGTCTGAATACTGTGTGTATACTCTTCAGCACCAGGCACATTGTGATATTTATCTTCACAACCAAGACCGATAACTAGTTCATCGTAGTCTACTTTTGTATTCCCAACTGAAACAATTTGATCGTCGAGATTAATATCATTAATTTCTCCGTAAACATTGTTTAAACGGTCAGAGTTTGGAAAGTTCATACGAATATCTTTATCAGATTTCGTACCTGCAGCTAACTCATAGAACTCTGGTTTTAACCCATGATAAGGCATACGATCGATTAGTGTAATGTTATAATTTTCCGGAAGCGCATTTGGTAAAATGTGTGACATAATGCGCATATTTCCGTATCCGCCACCTAAAAGAACTAAATTTTTCATTATTAGATACCCCTCTAGTAAAAATTGTATTGAACATTTGATAAAACGTTGCGAGTTGAGCTGTGAAAAGCATTGTGTTTTTATCAATTATGCATCAATGTAAGTTATTAAATATAATGTGGTTAAATCATATTTCGCTTATATTGATATACCAATTTTCTATAAACAGCTTACTTAAATACATTATATGCTTTTTTGTATCGTTCTACAAATAAGTTATGGTAATAAAGGGTTATCATGAAATCGTTTTAACAATCAATTAAAGTAGTAAGTAAATCTAACTATTGGCTAAGTAATGCATAGTTCATAGATTTTTATATGATGATGTTAAATTACACAAAAAAATTTATTGTAAAAAGACGATTAAATTTAAAATGATACTTTCTTAAATATAAGCACGTATGTGTTAAAACATAGTTGTGTTTGTTATAATTATATGACTGATAATTAATGAGAGGGTGTATTATGAATCCAATAGTAGAGTTCTGCATTTCGAACTTAGCGAAAGGTGGAGACTATGTATACAATCAACTGGAGAATGATCCTGGTATAGATGTATTAGAATATGGTTGTTTACAAAATTGTGGCTTATGTTCTAGTGGCTTGTATGCATTAGTGAATGGTGATATTGTTGAGGGTGAATCGCCAGATGATTTATTACAAAATATTTATGCGCATATAGAAGAAACGTGGATTTTTTAGGGAGGTAATCATAATGGCAGTAATTAACGTTACAGAAGCGGCAGCATATGAAGTTAAAGATATGTTAGAGCAAAATGAAATGGCAGATGGCTATTTAAAGGTCAAGGTTAACGGTGGTGGATGTACTGGTTTAACTTATGGTATGTCTGCTGAAGCTGAGCCTGGTGACAATGATGAAGTGTATGAATTTCACGGTCTTAAGGTATTAGTAGATAAAATGGATGTACCAGTACTACAAGGTACAACAATAGATTTTAAACAATCTCTTATGGGTGGCGGATTCCAAATAGACAATCCAAATGCGATTGCATCATGTGGTTGTGGAAGCTCATTTAGAACTGCAAAGGTGGCAGGAACACCTGAAGATTGTTAATAAATAAAAGGTTATTGTTTTATCGATTGAATGATAAACTATAGCCTTTTAATCGTTTATGTGAAAAAATAAACAATATGTGCGTTAGCGCTTGAAAATCAAGCATAAAAACTATAAAATTAGTATTGGATGAAAAATGTCTTTTTTGTGACTTACATATGTATAATTAGGGTATAGAAAAAGACTTATGCAACAAATAATATATGAAAGCTTAGGTGAATGAAATGGCTCAAGATCGTAAAAAGGTATTAGTTTTAGGCGCTGGTTACGCAGGTTTACAAACTATTACAAAATTACAAAAGCAAATTTCAGCAGATGAAGCTGAAATTACGTTAATTAATAAAAATGATTACCACTATGAAGCTACATGGTTACATGAAGCATCAGCAGGTACAATTAGCTATGAAGATTTACTATATCCAGTTGAAAGTGTTTTAAATAAAGACAAAGTAAACTTTGTTAAAGCTGAGGTTACTAAAATTGACCGTAATGCTAAAAAAGTTGAAACTGACGCTGGAATCTTTGATTTTGATATCTTAGTTGTAGCATTAGGCTTTGAAAGCGAAACATTTGGTATTAAAGGTATGAAAGAACATGCTTTCCAAATTGAAAATGTATTAACTGCTCGTAAATTATCTCGTCACATCGAAGATAAATTTGCAAACTATGCATCTTCTAAAGAAAAAGACGACAATGACTTAGCTATCTTAGTTGGTGGCGCAGGTTTCACTGGTGTTGAATTCTTAGGTGAATTAGCTGATCGAATTCCAGAATTATGTAACAAATATGGCGTAGAACAAAGTAAAGTTAAAGTTACTTGTGTTGAAGCTGCTCCTAAAATGTTACCACAATTCTCTGATGAATTAGTTAACCATGCAGTTAGCTACTTAGAAAGTAAAGGTGTAGAATTCAAGATTGCTACGCCAATCGTTGCTGCTAACGAAAAAGGCTTCGTAGTTAAAGTTAACGATGAAGAACAACAATTAGAAGCAAACACTGCTGTTTGGGCAGCTGGTGTACGCGGTAGCCAATTAATGGAAGCTTCATTCGAAGGCGTTAAACGTGGTCGTATCGTAACTAAACAAGATTTAACTATCGAAGGTTATGACAATATTTTCGTAATCGGTGATGTTTCAGCATTTATTCCTGCTGGTGAAGAGCGTCCATTACCAACAACTGCTCAAATCGCTATGCAAGAAGGTGAACATACAGCTAAAAATATTAAAAACATTTTAGAAGGTCAACCAACTCAAGAGTTCACATACGTTGATCGTGGAACAGTATGTTCATTAGGTTCTGGAGACGGTGTTGGTGTTGTTTACGGTAAAGATATCCAAGGTAAAAAAGCTGCTTTCATGAAGAAAGTTATTGATACACGTGCTGTATTCAAACTTGGTGGTATCGGATTAGCATTCAAAAAAGGTAAATTTTAAGATTTAAATTAATAAATCACATAGGCGTTATGCATGTGAATCATTAAGCAAAAAGACCTGTCTTTCAATAAGATAGGTCTTTTTCTTAAATCTAAATGATTAAATTATTTCAATACCAAAGTGAGGGATTTTAAATGAAAGCATTGTTACAATCTACTGATAAATTATTATTTGAAACATTAATCATAGGGATACCGGATCATTTAAATCAGTTGGAAGACATAAAGATAAACGGTGAAGTTATTAATGAAAATCTAGCATCATTAAAAAAGGCACATATTATTAGTAGTAATGTTGGTAAAGTAACTGCTACACATTTTACAGTAGATAATCAACTCATAAAGTTAATTGCTGTTGGTCTAGGTAATTTGAAGTCAACGACACAATTACAGTATTTATCTGTGTTTGGCTCATTATTCCAATATTTGAAGCAAGAGCGAATCGTAGAAGGGGACATATTTTTCGAGAGCTTTAAAGCGAAAGATTTTGATCTCTTAAATATTGCTACATTACTAGGTCAACAAAGTGAAGCGTCTGTCTACCAATTTGACGGATATAAGACAAATAAAGGTGCGCCATATGAATTAACATTGAATCTACATACGATACAAGATCAAACTCAATTAAATGCAGCAATCGATAAGGGGATAGCGTTAGCTCGTGCCATCAATTTAGCACGAGATTATAGTAATATCCCACCCAATATATTAACGCCGGCTTATTATGCAGAGTTGATTACTAATCACTTTAAAGGAAGTTCAGTATCTGTAGATGTGAAAGACGGAGAGACATTACAGCGTGAAGGTTTTGGATTAATACATGCTGTAGGTAAAGGGTCTAAGCATGCACCACGATTAATTACTTTAACTTATCATGGTGCTAATAATGACAAAGCACCGATAGCACTTGTAGGTAAAGGGATTACCTATGATTCAGGTGGCTATTCAATAAAATCAAAAACAGGTATGCAAACTATGAAGTTTGATATGTGTGGCTCAGCTAATGTAATAGCTATGATAGAAGCTGCGAGACAGCTAAACCTTAACATTAATATTGTGGGTGTAATTGCTGCTGCAGAAAATATGGTTAATGAATTAGCAATGAAACCTGATGATGTTTATACGGCACTCAGCGGTGAGTCTGTAGAAGTCTTGAACACTGATGCAGAAGGTCGTTTAGTCCTAGGTGATGCTGTATTCTATGCAACACAATTTCAACCGGAACTGATTTTAGATTTTGCCACTTTAACAGGGGCAGCAATTGTTGCATTAGGTGAGGATAAAGCTGCAGTATTCAATAATCATGCTTCGACACAACTTGCAGATATACTGTCAATTGCCGAACGACAAGGAGAATATGTATTTGAATTACCTATGACAGATACAGAAAGAAAGTTAATTAGAAAAAGTGATGTGGCAGATCTTGTCAATCATACAAATGGACAAGGTAAAGCATTATTTGCAGCTACCTTTATAAATCACTTTGCAGGTGATGTACCACATATGCATTTTGATATAGCTGGTCCAGCAACTACGAATCATGCTAGTTATAAAGGACCTAAAGGACCAACAGCATTTTTAGTAACGACTATTGTTGAATGGTTATCAAATCAATAATCAATAAATATATGCGTGAGTTAGAATTGTATAACTCGCGCATAAATTATATAGTTTAAGTAAAAGGAAATGTTAGATGATATAGTTTAATCTCATGGATGATGCATTTAAGCTGTAACATAGCATTGACATTTATAATTGAAATTGTTACGATTATTCTCGTGATACTTTAGTTCGATAATGTGATAAAGGAGTTATGTTTTGTGATTAATGCAGTTGTTATAGCAGTTGTGCTGATGATTATACTTTGCTTATGTAGACTTAATGTAGTAATCAGTTTATTTGTCAGTGCATTAGTAGGCGGGCTGGTTGCAGGTATGAGCATTCCTGAAATCGTGTCTGTGTTTGGTAAGAATATTGTCGATGGTGCAGAAGTTGCACTAAGTTATGCCTTATTGGGAGGCTTTGCGGCACTGATTTCATATAGTGGAATTACGGATTATTTAGTAAATAAGATTATTAACAGTATCCACGCTGAAAATAGCAAGATGTCTCGAATAAAGGTAAAAGTAATTATTATCATTGCTTTATTAGTATTAAGTATAATGAGTCAAAACTTAATTCCGGTTCATATTGCATTTATTCCAATTGTTATACCACCTTTAATTAGTTTATTTAATGACTTGAAAATAGATCGTAGACAAATTGCTATTATTATTGGATTTGGACTTTGTTGGCCATACGTTCTTTTACCATTTGGTTTTGGTCAAATTTTCCACCAAATTATTGATAATGGTTTCACCAAAGCACATCACCCAATAGAGATGAGCATGATTTGGAAGGCTATGATTATTCCTTCTTTAGGGTATATTGTTGGATTGATTTTGGGTGTATTCTATTACAGAAAGCCTAGAGAATATAATGAGCGAAATGAAGAGAGAAATAATGAAACTATTGAACTCAAACCTTATGTCTTAGTTGTAACAATCGTATCGATTATCGCAACATTTGTCGTACAGACATTAACTGATTCAATGATTTTCGGTGCACTTGCCGGAGTCTTGATATTCTTTGTTTCAAGAGCATTTAAATGGACTGAGTTGGATAAGAACTTCGTTGAAGGTATTAAGATTATGTCATTTATTGGTGTAGTGATATTATCTGCAAATGGCTTTGCTGGCGTAATGAATGAAACGGGAGATATTACAAAATTAGTACATAGTTTAAGTGGTGTTACAGGTGATAATAAACTTATTAGTATTATTGTTATGTACATTATTGGACTTATTGTTACTTTGGGTATTGGATCTTCTTTTGCAACAATTCCTATTATCGCAACTTTATTCATTCCATTAGGAGAATCATTAGGATTAGATACAATGGCATTAATCGCTTTAATTGGTACTGCGAGTGCCTTAGGTGATTCTGGTTCGCCAGCTAGTGACTCTACATTAGGACCGACAGCTGGTTTGGATGTGGATGGTCAGCACGATCATATCAGAGACACATGTATTCCAAACTTTATATTTTATAATATTCCGTTAATCATTTTTGGTACCATTGCCGCTATGGTATTATAGTAATACTAAGTAGTGAATGAGGTGTTGAAAATGACAAATATGATAGAGACTTTAGAAATGAAAGTAGAAAGTGAAGCACACGGTAAGATTGTAATGTCGATGCCTGTTACAGATAAGGTGAAACAACCTTTTGGTTATTTACATGGTGGTGCAAATCTTGCTTTGGGTGAAACAGCTTGCTCAATTGGTGCGGCACACATCATTGATACTGAAAAATTTATTCCATTAGGTTTAGAAATGAATGCAAACCATATTAGTTCAACGACTGAAGGGACAGTTTATGCTACTGCTACTATCGTACACGAAGGTAAAACAACACAAGTTTGGAACATTGAAATAAAAGATGATGTTGATAGATTGATTAGCATCATGAGAGGTACAATTGCGATTAAACCACGCAAATAATAAACACGCTTGATACTCAGACGCATGTACGCGTTTCTATAGAGTATTGAGCGTGTTTTTGTATGTTCAACATAATGTATTTTACTTATATACTTGATACCGTAGTTTCTTTTGAAAAAGCATTCGAGATTCTTGTGGCAGCTTCTCTACCACCCATGATATTTCTTGCAAAGGGCCCTAATTCTAAATCTGCTAAGCCTCCAGCAACATATAAATGTGGTAACCACTCCAATTCTGTTGAAATATTTGGTAAACCACAACTACATAGTGGGGCATGATGTTGGTGAATTAATTGTTTAATAATTGGTTGTTTCATTATCGTTTCTTCAAATCCTGTTGCTAAAATAATATGGTCATAGGTTATTGCCTTATGTTCTGTAATGATTTGATGATTTGAAATGGCTTGTAATTCGTTTGTATGTATTACTAATTTACCTTGCTTTACATATTTTTTCAGCCTTAATTCTAATTCTTTTGGCATTGAGCCTTTGTGTTTTTCATTCAGAATAACTTGTTGCTTTTCCTCAGAAGTTGTAATTTGCTTAAAGCGTGTCATATATTTAGGACCGAGCCAACCTGGATCAGCATCAAAATCATGCACTGCTAAGGGTTTATTTGTCCATAAATGAATTTGTTGTGGATTATGTTTAATCAACTTAAGTGTTAAGTGAGCTGCAGAAATACCACTACCTATCACATGTGACGATTGAGAATATGATTTGTATGAACTATCAAAGATGTGTGTGACATCGGGTTGATTTTTATATGCTTTTGGAAAGTTAATTTGATGGTTACATCCAAAGGCAATGATAAGGTTTTCGGTCAAAAATGCTTCTGAATTATTACATTGAACAAACCATAGATTATCTTGTTTAGTGATAGCAGTAGCGCTAGCTTGCACATGACTATGATTTAAATTTAATTCATGTATTAACATATGCGTATGAGCCATAAACATCTCTCTATTAGGTCGTTGATATCGTCCGTAAGAAGCATTAGTATATTGTCTATGTTTTGCAAATTGCTTTAGATGAAATGGATCTGGATGAACATGATGAACACAAGGTGAACGTAAGTAGGGCATGTCGATAGTGTATGTATATCTATCAAATTGTTCGCATAAGCTAGTATGAGGATCTATTATACACAAATCATTTGCAGCTAATCCTTGTGTGCGTAGCTTAAGTGCAATTGTAACTGCCTGGATACCTCCACCAATAATTGTCCATTTAAACATAATATTGCCTCCTTAAATCGTAATAATTACGATTTAATATAACATGATTGCTAAAGAAATACAAATGATTAAAGGTGTATTGTCTTTTGAAAAAATATGACTTTATATCATATGCCATTTCAGTCTATAAATGCTTATTTTCGACTATAGTTAAATACTAACAATCGACGGACGGTAAGACTTATGATAAAGCTAAAAAGAGTAATCAGTAATAAACAGTCTAGTCCATTACCCTTGCAGACTAAAATAAAATCAATGATTTTTACTATGAAATGTAAAGAACATTGATTTGAGTTGAAAAATGATTTGTGATTTTATTTAAATATTCATCATTTAACTCGTTATTCATTTCTTGATTTATCTCATGAATCATTGCTGTTTCAATTCATTCATTATTAGGTCTCTTATTTTTTGTAGTAATAACATATAAGAACTGCGTATTGGTTGCGAGATACCTGAAGGAGTAGGATGCGTGTCGAGACCGAGGTTCGACCTAGCCCATTAGGTAAACGAGCAATAGCAATATGCAGTATTGATACAAATAACAAGCCCATCAAAGATCAAAAATCTTTGATGGGCTTAATGTTGGGTATTTATGTCCCTAACTCGATTTAGGGTTTATAGCTTTATATTATTTATTAAATTATTGAAGAGACTCTAAACTTTTTATTTATTATAAGAGATTGTAAGTCTCACATGTTACAAACAATTTAGCGCGTGATGCTCTCTAAAGTTTAGTATCCTTTAAATCTTCTTTAATATCGTCTAATTTAGTTCGTTTGGAAGCAGGGGTATTTAAATTATAGGCTGCTTTTATGATTAAGTGACTGGAAAGTGGTCCAGTAATGAGAATGAATAATATACCAATTACTAATTGCATATTTACGTAACCATCTCGACCTATAAAGAATAGGAAGACACCACTTAAAAGTAGCATTGCCCCTAAGGTTGCTGCCTTACCTGCTGCATGAGAGCGCGCGTATACATCATCTAATCGAACTAGTCCAATTGCAGCTAATGCACTAATAATTGATCCTAGGACAACAAGTATTAAGGCAATACTAATGATTATCGTTTCGGTCATGCTCAATCACCTTACCTTTATCCATATATTTCGCAAATACTGCAGTGCCTAAAAATGCCAAAATACCTATCATTAAGATTGCAACAATTAAGTATTTGGTACCTAAAAAGATACTGAATAAGGCGATGATAGCCATTAACTGTATCCCCATTGCATCTAAAGCTACGACACGATCAGCTAGTGAAGGTCCAATAATCACACGGATTAACATGGCCAACATTGATAGGGCAACAATAATTAGCGCAATGATAAGAATAATATTGTAATTTATCATTATTCGCCCACCTCTCTCACAACTTTTTCTAGAGATGACTTTATACCCTCAGTTTCCTCTTCTTTAGTACTAAAATCAATTGCATGAATATAAATTTTAGTTCGGTCATCGCTAATTCCAAGTACAATTGTACCTGGTGTTAGGGTAATCAGATTAGATAATAAGACGATTTGCCAGTCCTTTTTTAAATCTGTCTGATAAATAAAAAACGCAGGTTCATTCTTAATTGTTGGTTTAATAATGATTCTAATTACATCTATATTAGCTTTAATTAACTCAATGATGAAGACTACCAAGAGTTTGATGATCTTATAGACAGTAATCATATAAAATCGACCCGGTAACACACCACGCATTAAGTAGACTAATAATAAAGCGAACAGGTAACCTAAAATAAAGTTATTAAATGTATAACTTCCAGTAACAAATAACCAAAATACTGCGAGTAGTAAATTAACGAGTATTTGAACTGCCATATTATTGTCCCCCCAATACACTTTCGATATAAACATTAGGATTATAGAATGGTTCTGCAGCATCTTTGATTATTGGATGTAAGATATCTGCTGATAATCCAAATATGACTGAAAGTACTACAGCGATAATAGCCACGACTAACAAGCCTTTATATCTTAATTTATAATTTACAGTAAATCCTCGAGTTTCTCCAAAGAATCCTAACAGGAATATTCGAATAACCGAGTAAAGGACAATCAAACTAGATAACAGTATAACAATACCGCTAATATAGAATCCTTTTTCAAATGTTGCCTGAACGATATAAAACTTTCCATAAAATCCACTGAATGGCGGTATACCAGCTAAACTAAGTGCTGCTATAAAGAATGTCCATCCAAGCACAGGGTAATGCTTGATTAAACCGCCATATTTGCGTAAATCATGTGTCTTTGTAATCTTATACATGATTCCAATTAAGAAAAATAATGCTGCCTTAATTAACATATCATGTAAAGTGTAATAAATAGCGCCCATCATACCACTTTGGTTCATCATTGCTACACCAACTAATATGACACCAATTGCAATCATAATATTATAGATAATAATCTTTTTCGTATCATAATAACTAACAGCTCCGACACAACCAAATATAATGGTAAGAAGTGCTAAGAATAAAATGGTGTAAAAAGAAAAATTACCTGTATCTCTGAAGAATAAGCTAGCCGTTCTAGCTATAGCATAAACGCCGACCTTTGTTAATAAAGCACCAAAGAAAGCGATGATTGCTACAGGAGGTGCGTAATATGCACCTGGTAACCATATATACATAGGGAATACGCCAGCCTTCGTTGCAAAGACAAAGATGAACATGATAAAGATGATACTTACCATTCCTTTGTCATGTGCTGACAATTCACTTAATTTCTGACTGATATCTGCTAAATTAAGCGTACCAACTACTGAATAAAGCATGGCTACTGCAATAACGAAAAATGCTGAAGAAGTCACATTAACTAAGACATACTTTATCGTTTCGCTTAGTTGAACCTTTGTACCACCAATAACCAGTAATATATATGAAGACATTAAGAAGACTTCGAAAAATACAAACAAGTTAAAGATATCACCAGTTATAAAGGAACCAATAACACCAGTCAGCATAAACATAATTGAAAAATAGTAATAATATGTTTCACGTTCTAGTCCAACTGATTGATATGAGTATAAGATAACTAACATAGTAACAATCAATGTTGTGATTACGAGTAATACACTAAAGATATCTAGTACAAAAACAATACTGTATGGTGCAGCCCAAGAACCTAATTCTAATTTGATTGGTCCATCTTTCAGTACATTGTGCAAATTAATAAATGCAAATATCAATGTAATTGCTGTGCCAATTAACGCAACATAGCGTTTGATAGTAGGGCGCTTCCCAATAAATACTAATATAATTGCTGTTAGCATGGGAATGATTAATAAAGAAACGATAAGGTTACTCTCTATCATCTTCAATCACTCCCTTCATACTTTCTACATTATCAGTGCCTAGCTCTTTATAACTTCTAAATGCGAGTACTAAGAAGAAAGCAGTTACTGAAAAAGATATTACAATAGCTGTTAATATCAATGCTTGAGGAATAGGGTCAACGTAGGATGCTATTCCTTTTTCATATATAGGTACATCGCCTTTTTTCAGGCCACCCATTGTGATTAAAAATAAATTTGCCGTATGTGTTTGTAAAGTAGTCCCAATAATGATTCGTATCAAACTTTTAGAAAGAATGAGATAGACGCTCATTGCTGTGAGAATACCACAAACAAAAATCATCACTATTTCCATTACTCATTCTCTCCAATCGATAAAATTATAGTCATTACTGTGCCTACAACTGCAAATAACACGCCTAAATCGAAGAATGTTGCAGTGTGTAATTCCATCGGCTTTAGTATGATTAAAGGTATTTCAAAAGGTTTGTGCGTGAAGAAATTTTTACCATAAAACCAACTCGCCATTGGTGTAGCTAAACAAAATGTTAAGCCAATGCCAATTAATATCTTGAAGTCCCATGGAAATATCTTCCGCATTGTCTTTATATCAAAGGCAACTGCAATAATAACCAGTGCACTAGATAGTAATAAACCACCAACGAAACCACCACCAGGTGTATAGTGACCAGCTAAAAATAATGATAGTCCGAACATCACAATGAGGAAAAAGATGATGACTGCGGAATATTGAAAGATCAGATTATTCTTTTGTCTGTTCAATGTCATGACCTCCCTTATTTTTAGCTTTGTTATTGTAACGTAATTTAATCATGGTATAGACACCTAAGCCTGCAATACCTAATACAGATGATTCGAACAATGTATCAGTACCACGGAAATCAACAAGAATGACGTTAACCATATTTGTACCGTGTGCTAAATCGTATACGTGTGTTTTATAAAATGAACCAATAGATCCAAAGTGTCTATTTCCATATGCAATTAAGCCAAGTATAGTAACAACTGCACCAGCCCCAATAGATATGATGACATTAATCCATTTGAAAGGTTGCGTTTCTTGGTGTCTATTTAAATTAGGTAAATGATAGAAACAAAGTAAAAATAGTGCCGTTGAAATTGACTCAACAACAAATTGTGTAAGTGCTAAATCTGGAGCACCAAAGAAAATGAAGAAAATTGCTACACAATAGCCTACAGCACTTGCCATAATGATGCTAAATAATCTTGAATGTGCAAATATAATCATTGATGCTGCCGTTATGATAAGCACGACAATAATTAATTCAAACGGTCTGATTTCACTGACATCTTTAAAGTTAATGCTGAAAGGTGTCACGATGAGTGTCACAACCGTAATTGCAATCAGTGAGATAAAAATAATCACCAAGTTGTTACGTGTAAATCCAGTGACATATGAATTTGTTATATGTTTAGAAATATCAGGTGTAACGTTACCTAATTTGTCATACCAATAGTTAATAGTTAACTTAGTTGGGTGTGATTTTAGTAACTTAATCCAATAACTAAAGCTTAAAATTAATATAATACCGACACCATAAATAAATAGTGTTGATAAAAAGGCTGGCGTGAAACCATGGAACATATGAAACTCAATATGAGTTGTTTGCGTTGAACTCATTGCATATACAGCCGGTTCGATAATTGAATCGGTAAGCATTGCTGGAAACAAACCGAAAGTAATTACTAAGATAGCCAATATAATAGGTGCAATTAACATTAATGGAGATGCTTCATGTGGCTTGTTAGGTAAGGCATCAGGTTTATAGCTACCTAAAAAGACCTGACCAATCAAACGCACTGCATATACAAATGTAAATACACTACCTAAAATCGCAACTATTGGTATCAGTATACCTAGTGAATTTAAACTAAAGACATTAGCATGTGTAACGTCAATCATACTTTCTAAAAACTTTTCCTTTGATAAGAAACCGTTGAAAGGTGGAACACCAGCCATACTTAACGAACTTATAATTGTAATTGTAAATGAAATGGGCATTATCGTTAGTAAGCCACCTAGCTTATGAACATCACGTGTACCCGTAGCATGATCTACAGCACCTGTAATCATGAATAATGCTGCTTTAAATGTTGCATGGTTAATCAAATGAAAGACTGCTGCCGTAAAGGCTGCAACATACAGTTGACTGTCTGATCCTTCAAAATGATAACTTACAGCGCCTATACCAAGCATTGCCATAATCATCCCTAATTGTGAAACAGTAGAAAATGCTAGAATTCCCTTTAAATCTTGTTGCTTTGTCGCATTTAATGATGCCCAAAATAGGGTGATTAAACCAACAGCCGTTACAGTCCAAATCCACCCCTCAGACACTGCGAAAATTGGTGTCATACGAGCGACTAAGTAAAGTCCGGCTTTAACCATTGTAGCTGAATGCAAATATGCACTTACTGGAGTAGGGGCTTCCATTGCATCTGGTAACCAAATGTAAAATGGAAACTGGGCAGATTTAGTCATTGCGCCAACTAATACCAGTACCATGGCTAAAATAAAGAATGGACTTGTTTGAATTTCGTCTACATGTTTAATGATTTGTTGAACACTTGTAGTGCCACTAGCTAAGATTAAGAGGATGAGTCCTCCTAACAGCGATAGACCACCAAACACTGTGACGAGCATAGATTTCTGAGCGCCATATAGTGATGCTGGCTTTTCTCTCCAAAATGAAATAAGTAAAAAACTAGAAAATGAAGTCAATTCCCAAAATAAGTATAAGATAATTAAATTATCTGATAATACAACCCCTAACATTGCACCCATAAAGAGCAGTAAATAACAATAAAAGTTTCCCAACTGCTCTTGTCGACTTAAATAACTAATAGAATACAGAACAATAAGACTACCAATACCTGTGATCAGTAAGCTAAATAACAGTCCTAGACCATCAATATATAAATTGAAATTCATACCAAAATGAGGCATCCATTTCAAAGTTCGCATTACTGTATCGCCCGACATTGTTGTCGGAATATATGATAGGAAGTATATAAATAAGACGACAGGGATGGGTATGACAAACCATCCGATATGTATACCCTTATAAATGCGATATACAAATGGAATAATGAGTGCAAATATTAACGGGAGGAGTACCGCTAAATGTAACCAGCTCATTATTTTATCCTCCTTTTACATTTAAGTATAAGATTATTATACATGAATTAGACTATTCTGAAAAACGTCCCAGCCCTTGAAATAACTATGCTGAATGTCATTATTAAATAAGAAGAAACAAGGTATTTTTATTCAAAATTTTGTTTATATTGAAGGCTGTAATCCTTCTTTAAACGTTGTAAATTGTCTAATGAGATTTGTGAATGTAAATTATCTTGTTTAGCCAATTTTTGTTCTAACTCTGTGATTGCTTGTTGTAGAGAAGCTGTATACGTCATGGGTTCAACATTAAATGGTCTAAGTTGAGAACGAGATGCATAACGCTTTTCAAATTGACTCAATGCTTTACGCTCATGAAAAAAACATTTTCTGTTGACGTTGGATTATGTAAATCACCTTGTTTAGGATGTTTAATTACTTGTTCCACTTGTACTAAGACTTGATTGTCATTCTCTTCAACTATGGATACACCATAACTTCCAGTTTTATGTGCAAATCGATATAACATAATTCATTTCACCCTTTCAAATATGTTAGAATACATATATCATCTTAACATGAAATGGAGAATTTAAATGACGAACTATCCTCAATTAAACACAGAAATTAATGGTAATGAAATTAAATTAGTTATGCACACAAATAAAGGTGACATGACTTTTAAATTATTCCCTGATATCGCACCAAAGACTGTAGAAAATTTTGTGACACATGCAAAAAATGGTTACTACAATGGTGTAACGTTCCATCGCGTTATCAACGACTTTATGGTACAAGGTGGAGACCCTACTGCAAGTGGTATGGGCGGTGAAAGTATTTATGGTGGACCATTTGAAGATGAATTCTCTTTAGAAGCGTTTAATCTTTACGGTGCACTTTCAATGGCGAATTCAGGACCAAACACAAACGGTTCACAATTCTTTGTAGTACAAATGAAAGAGGTTCCAGAGTCAATGTTAAGTCAATTGGCTGATGGAGGCTGGCCAGAGCCAATCGTAAAAGCTTATGGTGAAAAGGGTGGAACACCATGGTTAGATCAAAAACATACGGTATTTGGTCAATTAATCGAAGGTGAAAGTACATTAGAAGATATCGCAGCTACTAAAGTGGGTGCACAAGATAAGCCACTACATGACATTACAATTGATTCAATTGATGTTGAAGGATAATAATTAAGCAATATTAAGTGTGTTGATAAAGTTAGATTTTATGTTTTTCAATTCAACACTTCATAATAGACGTGTGAAGAACAGGTTGAGACATGATAGATGTCCAACCTGTTTTTTGATCATTATTCATGCCATGGGTTACTTTATGCAAAGTATATAGGGTTGTGAACTTACTTTTAGATACTTAAATCAACAAATCGTGAAATTTTTCTATATTAATGTTAGTGCCTGTAAGTATTTTATGCTATTATAATAGTGTTAAGTAATACGAAATAAGGGGTTATCACGTTGAATAATCACTATAAAGTAGGTCAACATGTAAAAGTTCGTGTGACTGGTATTCAACCGTATGGCGCTTTTGTAGAAACCCCTGATAATACTGAAGGTTTAATCCATATTTCTGAAATCATGGATGATTACGTCCATAATTTGAAAAAGTTTTTATCAGAAGGTCAAATTGTAAGAGCTAAGGTAATTTCAATTGATGAAGAGGGGAAGATTAACTTCTCTTTAAAGGATAATGATTATTTTAAAAATTATGAACGTAAAAAGGAAAAGCAATCAGTATTAGATGAAATTAAAGAAACCGAAAAATATGGGTTTCAAACAATTAAAGAACGCTTACCGGTTTGGATTAAACAGTCCAAAAACGCGATTAAAGATGAGTAATCATCTTCAGAACGCTAACACTTGAATGAGTGTTTAGCGTTTTTTTGTAGTGTTGAATATTAAAGAATTAAGTTGAATGTTAAAGCTAAGATATATAATTTAGTGATGCAAACGGTATATAAACCTAATGTACAGGGATTGATAAATAATTAAATTTAAATATATACATGCGCAAGCATATTGTTTTCATTTGAGGTTGAAAATAGTTAGAATTAGGTAGTATTAAAAAAGAGTTATTATATTTAATAACATATTAGGAGGATTTTTAAGAATGGAATCAAAATTTCAACCTTTATTTGAGTCATTAACTTTACCAAATAAAGTAGAATTAAAAAATAGATTTGTATTAGCACCGTTAACACATGTTTCTTCGAATGATGATGGTACAATTTCTGAAGAAGAATTAGTTTATATGGAACAGCGTTCAAAGGATGTAGGTTTAGCTATTTCAGCGGCTAGTAATGTTACAGACTTGGGTAAAGCATTCCCAGGGCAACCATCAGTAGCACATGATTCAGATTTAGAAGGTTTGAAACGTTTAGCTAAAGTAATGAAGAAGAATGGTGCGAAAGCGGTCGTGCAAATTCATCATGGTGGTGCGCAAGCATTACCTAATTTAACACCGAATGGTGATGTTGCTGCACCAAGTCCAATTTCCATGAAAAGCTTTGGTGAACAAGAGGCACATGATGCTCGAGAAATTACAGTTGAAGAAATTCATGAATCTATTAAAGCATTTGGCGAAGCAACTCGACGTGTTATTGAAGCAGGTTTTGATGGTGTGGAAATACATGGCGCCAATCACTATTTAATTCATCAATTTGTTTCACCTTACTATAATCGACGTGAAGATGAGTGGGGACAAGATCGACTTAAATTTGCTTTATCCGTAGTAGATGAAGTTACTTCTACTGTAAAGACACATGCGGATGAATCATTTATTGTGGGATATCGTTTTTCTCCTGAAGAAGCAGAATCTCCTGGTATCAGCATGGAAATCACGGAAGAATTAGTAAAACATTTAATTGATAAACCACTAGATTATCTACACGTTTCATTGATGGATATTTACTCAACGACACGTGAAGGTAAATATAAAGATCAACAACGAGTTAAGTTATTACATGAATGGATTGAGGGACGTATGCCATTAATTGGCATAGGGTCAATCTTTACAGCACAACAAGCATTAGATGCAATTGAAAATACAGATGCAGAACTTATTGCTTTAGGCCGTGAAATATTACTTGATCACAATTTTGTAAGTAAGATAGAAGAAGGTAAGGAAGACGAAATCATTTCACAATTTGATGGTACAAGAGCGGATAAACATGAATTACCTATTAAATTATGGACTCAATTTAATAATGCATTTTATCCTTTACCAAGAACAGATGGGAAATAATATGAATTAATATCATAGCAATTCAATATTTATAATAAGCCAGGTGCAATATTTATAATTTTGACGATTTTTAAGCAGTGTTTCAATACTGTAGCAGAAACGTTAGTAGATTATGAATAGCTGCACCTGTTTTTTATATTGTTAACTAAAGTTGTAGCATATCATCCAACCATAGCTTGATGACAAAGTTCTGTAAAAGTATATAATCAAGCACAGTAAATTATAATGATGAGGTGTTGGAAACATATGAAACAAGCATTATATACAAAGTCTGTTGTAACATTGATTCATAAACGACATAAGTTATATCAAGGTATAAAATATAAAAATGAATACAAGCAATTACTTAATCAATGGAAATTAGTATTTAAATAAATTTTAAGTTTAATAATCATTAGAATTTACTATTATTTTAATGATTAATAATGCAATAAATTGCAAGAAAAGTAAGTAGAAAATTTATTTAAGAATTTAATATTATGGTCTTGTGTTAAGTGTAAAGGTTGTGTCATTATATATGTAAGGGCTTTCATTGAATTGAACTGATTACAACAGTACTTGTCAAAGCTTTTTCCTAAATATTCATCTAGCGAACTGTGATGCAATAACTCTTTTTGAAAATAGTTTCAGTTTACGTTTAAATACGTTATGCTAGGAGTAAGTATTGTTAAAGAGTCAAAAAAGGCTCTTAAATTTAAACTAAGGGGAGATATCATGTCAAGATCAGAAGAAATCATTGAGTTAACAAACCATTATGGAGCATCAAACTATGTGCCACTTCCAATCGTTATTTCGGAAGCTGAAGGCGTATGGGTTAAAGATCCTGAAGGTAACAAGTATATGGATATGTTATCAGCATATTCAGCTGTAAACCAAGGTCATAGACACCCAAAGATTATTCAAGCGTTAAAAGATCAAGCAGATAAAGTTACTTTAGTTTCTCGTGCGTTTCATAGTGATAATTTAGGTGAATGGTACGAAAAAATTTGTAAGCTTTCTGGTAAAGAAAAGGCTTTACCAATGAACACTGGTGCAGAAGCTGTTGAAACAGCGTTAAAAGCTGCACGTCGTTGGGCTTATGATGTGAAAAACATTGAACCTAATAAAGCAGAAATCATTGCATTCAATGGTAACTTCCATGGTCGTACAATGGCGCCAGTATCATTGTCTTCGGAAGCAGAGTATCAAAGAGGATATGGTCCTTTATTGGATGGATTTAGAAAGGTTGATTTCGGTGATATTGAAGCAATTAAAGCCGCTGTAAATGAAAATACTGCCGCTATTTTAATTGAACCAATTCAAGGGGAAGCAGGAATTAACGTTCCACCAGAAGGATACTTAAAAGCGATTAGAGAATTATGTGATGAGCATAATATTTTATTTATAGCCGATGAAATTCAAGCAGGATTAGGTCGTTCAGGTAAATTGTTCGCAACAGATTGGGATAATGTAAAACCAGATGTTTACATTTTAGGTAAAGCATTAGGTGGTGGCGTATTGCCAATTTCTGTTGTATTAGCAGATGAAGAAGTATTAGGCGTGTTTACACCTGGTTCACACGGTTCTACATTTGGTGGAAATCCACTTGCTTGTGCCGTTTCAAATGCTGCTTTGGATGTAATCGTAGATGAGGACTTACCAGGTCGTTCATTAGAGTTAGGTGAATACTTCAAATCAGAATTACAAAAGATAAATCATCCATCTATCAAAGAAGTACGTGGTAAAGGATTATTTATCGGAATTGAATTAACTGAAAATGCTAGACCATATTGTGAAGCATTAAAGGAAAAAGGTTTATTGTGTAAAGAGACACATGATACGGTAATAAGATTTGCGCCACCATTGATAATATCTAAGGAAGAATTGGACTTTGCACTAGAAAAAGTGAGAAGTGTATTCGAATAATTAGCGTTATGTAATATAAGTATTTAAAACACTTTAAAAAGAAAAATCTTATGTTACAATTAGCATGAAAGCGAAATCATTAGTAACGAAAAAGAGGCGAAATGGATCATGACTGAGAATAATAATTTAGTTACTTCTACGCAACAAATTATTAAAGAAGCATTGCATAAATTAGGTTTTGACGATGGCATGTATGATTTAGTAAAGGAACCATTAAGATTCTTACAAGTAAGAATTCCAGTACGTATGGACGATGGTACAGTTAAGACCTTTACGGGTTATCGTGCACAACACAATGATGCTGTAGGACCAACAAAAGGTGGCGTCAGATTCCACCCTGATGTTGATGAAGAAGAAGTTAAAGCATTGTCAATGTGGATGACATTGAAATGTGGCATTGTGGACTTACCATATGGTGGTGGTAAAGGTGGTATTATTTGTGACCCACGTCAAATGAGTATTCACGAGGTAGAGCGTCTTTCTAGAGGCTATGTTCGTGCAATTTCTCAATTTGTTGGACCAACAAAGGATATTCCCGCACCAGATGTTTTCACAAACTCTCAAATTATGGCATGGATGATGGACGAATATAGTTCATTGGATAAATTTAACTCTCCAGGTTTTATCACTGGTAAACCGATTGTATTAGGAGGCTCACAAGGACGTGACCGTTCTACTGCATTAGGTGTAGTTATTGCGATTGAGCAAGCTGCTAAACGTAGAGGTTTAGAAATCAAAGGTTCACGTATTGTAATCCAAGGTTTCGGTAACGCTGGTAGTTTCTTAGCGAAATTCTTATTTGATATGGGCGCTAAAATTGTCGGTATTTCTGATGCTTATGGTGCGTTACACGATCCTGAAGGTTTAGATATCGATTACTTATTAGATAGAAGAGACAGTTTCGGTACAGTAACTAACCTATTTGAAGATACGATTTCAAATAAAGAATTATTCGAAATTGATTGTGATGTATTAGTACCTGCAGCAATTGCTAACCAAATTACTGCAGATAATGCACATGATATTAAAGCAGATGTAGTTGTTGAAGCAGCTAACGGACCAACAACACCAGAAGGTACACGTATTTTAACTGAACGCGGTATCTTATTAGTACCTGATGTATTAGCAAGTGCTGGTGGTGTAACAGTTTCTTACTTCGAATGGGTACAAAATAACCAAGGTTATTATTGGACTGAAGAAGAGGTTAATACGAAACTTCGTGAAAAGCTTACAACAGCTTTTGATACAATTTATGAATTATCACAAAACCGTAAGATTGACATGCGTTTAGCTGCGTATATTGTAGGTATCAAACGTACTGCAGAGGCTGCACGTTATCGTGGTTGGGCTTAATCATTATCTCGGTATGATTAGCTGTAAAGATAATTTAGACTAAAGTACAGTCATAAATATATGTAATTAAAGTAAGGGACAATTTCTATTGTAATTTAATAGAAGTTGTCCCTTTTTTATATCAAAATTCAGCACTGAATTTTTCTTATTGTATTGTTTAATATGTAATCTAAGAAGCCAACCTAAAAGATTATATTAATCTCATAGATTGGCAATAGTGATCGTCTTGTTATTGAATTATTTATTTACTTTCATCTACAACTTGTTTGTATACATCTGCATAGTTAGTGAAAACACCGTCTACACCATAGCTATTAAGACGTTCCATATCGGCTTTATTGTTTACTGTAAATGGATGAACTAAGAATCCCATTTCCTTTAAGTGTTGTACGTTATCTTTAGTTAAGTCAGAATATTCGGGACCTACACCAATTGCTGTGTTTTTAATGCTTTCTAAATCTTGATCTGTAAGATTAGGTAATTCACCTTTGTCTAATAATCTTACTAGTGGTACGTCAGAATTTAGATTATGCATTTTTTCTAAACTTGCTTGTGAAAATGATTGAATCATAACATGTCCATTTTTTAAAGATTGATTTGTTAACATGTGATGTTTATCTAAAGTATCTAATAATTTTTCTTCCATACCGGGATACACATCAGGTGATTTTGTTTCGATATAATAGTTTGCATCTGTACCATATCTGTCTAAAATTTCATCTAGTGTTGGCACTTCTGCACCTTTATATTGCTCATCTGCGTATTCGGGATGTTGCTCATTGAATTTACTGCCAGCGTCTAATTTTTTCAGTTCCTCTAATGTATAAGAGTCAACTCGACCTGTACCATTAGTTGTTCTATCGACTGTTTCATCATGCATTGCTACAAGGTGTCCGTCTTTTGTCATTTGTAAATCAATTTCGATGTAAGATGCACCTAATTCATTATGACTCTTATCATAAGAATATAAAGTGTGTTCAGGTGCATAGCCACTAGCGCCTCTATGGGCGATTGTTGTAAACTTTTCTCCTGTTAAATTATGTATTTCCTTGTTTTTTGCACTTTTTTCTGTTGCTTCTGAAAGTGGTCTCGCAGAAGTTGAACTATTTTCATTTTTATTAGTAGTTGTGTTATTTTGAGGTGATTTATTTACTTTGTCTTGTGGTGTGGGTGTATTTTGTTCTTGGTTATCAGATTCTGAATGGTTTTGATTCGCATGTTGTGATTTCTGTTGTGGTTGATTGTCTGTTTGTTGCTTGGTATTAGCAGTTGTGTCTGATTGTTCAGGGGATGGATTAGTAGTTTCTGTAGTTGAATTGGTAGCACTTTGTGTTTGTTCTTGAGTGTTGTCTTGTGTTTGCTGTGTAGAATCATTAGGTGATTGTATTGTATTTTGCTTTTGTGTTGAATCCGTATTTTCATCTGCTTTAGCCATTGCTGTAGAAGCTAGTAAAGATAAAGATAAAGCTGTCATACTGGTTACCATAATTCTTTTTGCATTTTTCATAAGTGCTTCACTCCTTAAAATGAACTGTACACTGTTCTTACCTTAGAATTTAATTGTTTAAACACTATTTACATTTTCTTTATTTTAAGTATAAAAAATTAATTATAGTTTAATAAATTAAATGTTTAAGAATAAAAGTGGTGTATTTAAGGTGATGAAGCACAATTTATAAATAGGTAATCGTAATATTTAGCATCAATAGAATGAAAATAAAAAGAATAATGCTAGGACATAAATCCCCAGCATTAAGCCCATCAAAGATCAAAAATCTTTGATGGGCATGTTATTTATATCAATACTACATATTGTTATTGCTCGCTTAACTAGAGGCTGGATCGAGCCTTAGTCTCGACAGGCATCCTACTCCCTCAGCTGTCTCGCAAACAATTCAAAGTTCTTAAATGCTATTACTACAATAAATAAGACACTTTATAATGAATGTATTGAAACAGCAATTATCACTGAGATACAACAAGAAATGAATAACGAGTTAAGTGATGAAGATTTAAATAAAATAGCAAATCATCCATTTTATTTTAAGTCTAGAAGACTAATGTCCTTGAGTTATCCTTAATTGTATAGTGTTATTCTTTATTTTTACTTTTTATAACTTTAAGTTGCTCTTTAACCGCAGCTTGTCCAGTCGAGCCATAGCTAACTCGACGGCTCACACAATTTTCAGGTTTAAGATAATCATAAATATCAGCTTCTATACTTGGATGTGCTTGTTGATATTCAGTTAATGGTACATCTAGGAGATATACATTATTTTGTATAGACCACAGTACAATTTTACCGACAATTTCATGTGCATTTCTAAATGGCACACCTTTATTTACTAAATAATCTGCTAATTCAGTTGCATTAGAGAAATCATTGTAGACAGTTGATTGTAACTGTTCAACATTAATAGTCATCGTATCAACCATACCTTCAAATATTCTTAATGAACCTTTAAGCGTATGCACTGCATCAAATAGACCTTCTTTATCCTCTTGCATATCTTTGTTGTATGCTAACGGTAAGCCCTTCAAAGTCATCAACATGCTCATTAAATGACCAGTAGTTCTACCTACTTTACCTCTAATCAATTCAGCCATATCTGGATTTTTCTTTTGTGGCATAATTGATGATCCAGTTGAGAATGCATCTGATAAGGTAATAAAATTGGCTTCTGCAGAAGACCAGAAGATGATTTCCTCTGCAAAACGTGATAAGTGAACCATTGTTAACGAAATATTATGCAATGTTTCAACAATGTAATCTCTATCACTAACAGCATCCATACTATTTTCATATAAAGAACCAAAGTCTAATAATGATTGTGTTTCATGGCGATCGATAGGGTATGTCGTACCACTTAAAGCTGCTGCGCCTAATGGTGAAATATCAATACGTTTAATACTATCTTGGAAACGTGATTTATCACGCTCTAACATCCAATAATAAGTTAAGATGTGATGCGCAAATGAGATAGGTTGTGCTCTTTGTAAGTGTGTATAACCTGGCATGATTGTATCAACATTATCCTCTGCTACAGAAACGATGGTTGCTTGAAATGATTCAATTAAAGCGATTAGTTCAGTTACTTCTGATTTCGTATACAAGTGCATATCCGTCGCAACTTGATCATTTCTACTACGACCAGTATGCAATCTACCACCAGCGTCACCAATACGTTTGATGAGTTCATGTTCAATATTAAGGTGAATGTCTTCTAATGAAACATCTAAATCTAATTTATTTTGTTTATAATCAGCGAGTATATCGTTTAATCCTTGTTTGATTTGCTCACAATCCGAATTAGAAATAATACCTTGATTTGCTAACATAGTGGCATGAGCAATACTTCCTTGCACATCGTATTCAATTAATGCTTTATCGAAGTGGATGGAAGCATTGAATTCATCGACCCATGCTTCCGGTTGTTCACTAAATCTACCACCCCAAGCTTTATTGCTCATCATGATAACCACCATGTAACATTGAATTTACTTGTGTAGGTAAGCCAAAGATATCGATAAAGCCGACTGCTGATTCTTGGTTGAATGCATCTTCCTTAGTATACGTCGCTAATTTTTCATTGTATAAAGTATGAGGTGATTTTCTACCATTTACAATTGCATTACCTTTATATAATTTGACACGTACTTCACCAGAAACATACTTTTGTGTACTGTCGACAAATAATTTTAAACTGTCAGTTAAAGGTGAGAACCATAAGCCGTTATAAATTTGTTCTGCAAATTGCTTTTCAATAATTGGTTTAAAATGAGCAACATCTTTCGTCAATGTAATCGTTTCTAATGATTTATGTGCATTAACAATAACTTCTGCAGCTGGTGTTTCATATACTTCTCTTGATTTAATACCCACTAATCTATTTTCGACATGGTCGATTCTGCCGATTCCATGCTTACCAGCTAATTTATTTAAATATAAAATTAATTCACTTAATTTATAAGATTTGCCGTCTAACGCAGTAGGGATACCTTGTTCAAAAGTTAAGACAATTTCATCCGCTTCATCTGGTGCATCTTCTAATTCTTGAGTTAAATCATATGCATCCTTTGGAGGCGCAGCATAAGGATCTTCTAAAATGCCGCATTCGTTACTTCTACCCCATAAATTTTGGTCAATTGAATATGGAGAGTCATGTTGAATAGGTACTGGAATGTTATGTTTAATAGCGTAATCAATTTCTTCTTCACGACTCCATGCCCATTCTCTAACTGGAGCAAATACTTTTAATTCAGGATCTAATGCTTTGATTGCCACTTCGAAACGTACTTGGTCATTACCTTTACCAGTACAACCATGTGCAATACCTACAGCATTTGTTTTATCTGCGATTTCAACTAATTTTTTTGAAATTAAAGGTCTTGATAATGCTGACACAAGAGGGTAAGTGCCTTCATACATTAAATTACCTTTGATTGCATATGAAACGAAATCTTCACTAAACTCTTCAGTTGCATCAATGATATGACATTCGATTGCACCCATGTCTAATGCTTTTTGGTGTACTAATTCTAAATCTTTCCCTTCACCAACATCTAAACAACATGCTACAACATCATAACCTTTGTCGATTAACCATTTCACTGCAACACTTGTATCTAATCCACCTGAATATGCTAATACTATTTTTTCCTTCATTATTTCCACCTCGGTTTAAAATTTGCTAATTATTTTTTAACTTTGTTTATTTGATAAAATCAGTATAACAGAAAGATAATGAAAATAAAACCACTTTTATACATAAATATACATTTTTATGAAAATTGTGAGTAGAAGCTTTTATATCATATGTCCTTTAATAATAAAGTATATCGCTTTTTATAGATATAATTGTAAATGTATATAAATATGAATATAATGATATGGGAATTATTGCATAGATGAATTAATTGTCACAATTATCGCAATAAATAGGCTAGTTGTTTGAATAGTAAAAATAAACTTAGTAAAATGATTTTGAAATCAAAAACACTGGAGGCAAAATAAATGACTCATATTCAATTAGATTATGGCAAGACTTTAGAATTTTTTGGCGAGCATGAATTAGAACAACAAAAAGATATTGTTAAAACAATTCATAAAACAATACATGAAGGTACAGGTGCTGGCAGTGATTTCTTAGGTTGGATTGACCTACCTGTTAATTATGATAAAGAGGAATTCTCACGAATTTTAGAAGCTTCAAAACGTGTTAAAGCAAACTCAGATGTATTAGTAGTAATCGGAATTGGTGGATCTTATTTAGGTGCACGTGCTGCGATTGAAATGCTAACATCATCTTTCAGAAATAATAATGATTATCCTGAAATCGTATTCGTAGGTAATCACTTATCTTCATCTTATACTCAAGAATTAATTGATTATTTAGATGGAAAGGACTATTCAGTAAACGTAATTTCTAAGTCTGGTACTACTACTGAACCAGCAGTAGCATTTAGATTATTTAAACAGTTGTTAGAAGACAAATATGGTAAAGAAGAAGCGAAGCAACGTATTTTTGCAACAACTGATAAAGAAAAGGGTGCCCTAAAACAACTTGCTACAAATGAAGGTTATGAAACATTTGTCGTTCCAGATGATGTAGGTGGCCGCTATTCTGTATTAACTGCTGTAGGTTTATTACCAATTGCAGCTGCAGGAATTGATATTGAAGCAATGATGAATGGTGCTGCTAAAGCAAGAGAAGAATTATCTTCAGATAATTTAGAAGATAACATTGCATACCAATATGCAACAATTAGAAATATTCTATATGCCAAAGGTTATGACACAGAAATGTTAATTAACTATGAACCATCAATGCAATATTTCAATGAGTGGTGGAAACAATTATTTGGTGAATCTGAAGGTAAAGATTTCAAAGGTATTTATCCTTCAAGCGCTAACTATACAACAGACTTACACTCATTAGGTCAATATGTACAAGAAGGACGTCGTTTCTTATTTGAAACTGTAGTTAAAGTAAATAATCCAAAACACAACATTACAATCGAAGCGGATCCAGATGACTTAGATGGTTTAAACTATTTAGCTGGTAAAACAATCGACGAAGTTAATACGAAAGCATTCGAAGGTACATTATTAGCTCATACTGACGGTGGTGTTCCAAATGTAGTTGTTAATATTCCACGTCTAGACGAAGAAACTTTCGGCTATGTTGTTTACTTCTTTGAATTAGCTTGTGCAATGAGTGGATATCAATTAGGCGTTAATCCATTTAACCAACCTGGTGTTGAAGCTTATAAACAAAACATGTTTGCGTTATTAGGTAAACCAGGTTTTGAAGATAAGAAAAAAGAATTAGAAGAACGCCTATAATAGTAGAATACTGTTTGGTGAATCAATATCTTATAGAAAATTAAATAACTTTAAATTATAAGACAGGCAATTTCTATTTACGTTAGATAGAAATTGCCTTTTTTTGCCAAAATCATTATTCGAGAGATTATAAATCGTGTGTTACACATTATGAATGATTCTAGCTTTTATAATATTAAAAAATTTATAGTACTTGAGACTGATTTATTGTAAAAAGGGGACATAATTGTTTTAAAAAACAGCATATAAACTTATAATTATTAAGTACAGTAAACTTTAGGGAATGGTGGTCATGACACAAGAGCAAGTCCAACATTGGTTTGATCTATTTGGGGATTTAGGTTATATTGTCGGATTTTTATTGCCTTTTATAGAAGCATTTATACCAATTTTACCGATTATCGTGTTTGTAATTGTGAATGTAAATGCTTATGGATTATTAATTGGTACATTATTAGCTTGGTTAGGTACTGTGATTGGGAGTTATATTGTCTTTTTAATATTCAGAAGGTTAACACATACAAAATATATGCAAAAAATACAAAATCGTAAATCGGTACAGCGTTTAATTCATTTTATAGATAGACATGGTGTGATACCCATATTTATATTATTATGCTTCCCATTTACGCCGAGTGCGCTTGTCAATATTGTTGCTAGCTTGTCGCATATAAAAGCACATGTGTATTTATACGTGTTATTTGCATCTAAGTTAATCATGATAGGACTTATTGGGTGGTTAGGTAGCGATATTACCACACTGTTTACGAATCCATTTAGATTAATTATTGTAATCTTAATCATTGTACTGATGTGGTTTATAGGTCATCGTATTGAGAAACATTTTATGCATTCGTCAGAGGAGTGACAACATGCAACGGATACTAAAACATTTGATTTTAATTATCATTGCGATTATGATTGTAATATTAATCCAAGCGTTACTTGTTACAGGCTTTGTTGTAAAGGATAATCGGATGTCTCCGAATTTAAACAAAGGTGATAGAATTATTGTTAATAAGATTAAAAGCACTTTTAATTTATTAGAAAATAATGATATTATTATGTATCGTAACGGAAATCATATAGAAATAAGTAGAATTATTGGAAAGCCTGGTCAATCCATTGCTTATAAAAATGAAACGTTATATAGAGATGATAGAAAAGTAAATGAATCTTATAGTAAAGGCCAGCAGATAGAATCCTTATCATTAAGGCATATAAAACATTCAGAAGGTGATATTGTACCGCCGAATGCGTACTTTGTCCTAAATGATCAAAGAACAGATAAACAAGATTCACGAACATATGGCTTGATATCAAGCAAAGATATTATTGGAAATGTGAGTTTGAGGTTTTATCCTTTTAATAAATTCACAGTAGATTTTAACTAAATGGATGAGGTGTAAACATTGAGAAAAGAGATAATGGAATGGTTCGTATCGATTGTCGTTGCAGTAGCATTAGTATTGCTTATCATGAACTTTGTTGCGAAACCATATACTGTTAAGGGTGATTCTATGGACCCGACGCTTAAAGATGGTGAGCGTGTCGTAGTAAACTTATTCGGATATAAGTTTGGCGATATTAAAAAAGGTAATGTCGTTGTATTCCATGCAACAAAAGATAGTGATTATGTAAAACGTGTAATTGGTACAGCTGGTGATAACGTTGAGTATAAGAAAGATAAATTATACGTAAATGGTAAAAAAGTGGATGAACCATATTTAGACTACAATGAAAAGCATAAGCAATATAACTACATTACAGGTTCATTTAAAACTAAAGATTTAAATCAAGTTAACCAGAAAAATACCATTCCAAAAGATAAATTACTTGTCTTAGGTGATAACAGAGAAGTAAGTAAAGATAGTCGTTCATTTGGTTTAATTGATAAAGACCAAGTGGTAGGAAAGGTTTCATTTAGTTTCTGGCCATTAAATGAAATGAAATTTGGATTTGATCCAGATACAAATTATGATAAATAATGTGAAGAGGCAATTTCTATTGAATTTAGATAGAAATTGTCTTTTTCTATCTTTACAAATGTAAAAGTGATTGTCATATGTTGCTAACTTTATAATTCAAGACACTGTTATGCTACACATTGATAATCAAACTGTTACATACAAGTACCTAGCAAATGCTTGTCCTTTCATTCAATATTTAATTGAGAGTGACTTTGAAGTTTAAATTAGTAAGTTAAATTATGATTGTTGAATGACTGATCATATAATGAACTTTGTTCTATAGATAATGATCATTAAGTTATAGCTTCAAATTAAACGTTATAGCAATTGGAGTAATTATTAAAAAGATAAACGATACACAATATATTATATGTTAAAATATGGTCAAAGGAGTGGGATATGTCATGGAATTTAATGCCTTTATTGGAAGAGCGGGAACGGGAAAATCATATAAAATGTTAGAAGAAATTCGCCAAGAGATGAAAGAACGTCCACTAGGTGATCCAATTGTATTAATTGCACCAACACAAAATACCTTCCAACTTGAACAAGCCTTTGTCAATGACCCTGAACTTAATGGTAGTTTGAGAACTGAAGTATTGCACTTTGAAAGATTAAGTTATCGTGTGTTCCAAGAAGTTGGGGGACTAATGGAACAACAATTAACAAAAACTGGTACTGAAATGATGATTTATGACATTATTCAACAGCATCAGTCAGAATTGAAATTATATCGTTCACAAGTTAAGTACTATGGCTTTAGTGAAAAGTTATATGAACAAATTCAAGACTTTAAAAAATATAGCGTCTCACCTGAACAACTTGAAACATACATCTCAGAAAATACATTACAAACACGAACGCGACATAAATTAGAAGATATTGCGTTAATCTATAAACATTTAGAAGATAGAATTAGCGGTGAATTTGTCTCAACTGAGGACTGTTTAAATCGATTTATAACATTGATGGACCAGTCTGAAAGGTTGAAACGTACTGAAATATACATAGATGGGTTCCATAACTTTTCCACTTTAGAATATCAAATTATTAAAGGGTTAGTTAAGCATGCTAAAAAGGTAACCGTATTATTAACAACTGATGGTGATAAAGATCCATTTAGTTTATTTAGAAAGTCATCGGAATCCTTGACGCATCTTGAAGATATAGCAAACGAACTTAATATCCCTTTAAATATTCAACGTTTCACGCAACAACATCGTTTTCAAAATGAAGACTTAGCGCATTTAGAGCACCATTTTAATGCTTTGCAATTCGAACCTAAAGATGTAGCGGATAATGTTGAAATATTAGAAGCGTCAATGATGCGAGAAGAAATTAATGAAATTGCAAGAAGCATATTAAAGGAAACTAGAGAAGAAGGACTTCGCTTTCAAGATATAGCCATACTTTATAGAGATGATAGTTATGCTTATTTATTGGAATCTATTCTACCGCAATTTGATATTCCATTTAATATTGATATTAAACCGTCAATGACGCATCACCCAATTATGGAAATGATTCGTTCACTCATTGAAGTCATTCAAACGAATTGGAATTTTGAGCCGATTATGCGTTTGCTAAAAACTAATGTATTAACAAAGCAATATAAAGATAGCAGTTATCTTATTGATATATTGGAAAATTTCGTACTTGAACGAGGAATTTATGGAAAACGTTGGATGGATGATAGTTATTTCCAAGTTGAACAATTTAGGAAAATGGGATTGAAACGTCAACCATTGACTGATAGTGAACGAGAGACATTTGAACGTGTGATTCAATTAAAATCTTATGTAATGGATAAAATTCTATTGTTTGAGCAACGTTTAAGCCAGGCGAATACAGCGCTAGAGTTTGCAACTGCATTTTATGAAGCAATGGAAGCATTTGATTTACCGAGTGATTTAATGACTGAGAGAGATCAGTTTGACGCGAACGAGGAACATAGAAAGGCAGAAGAAATTGATCAACTATGGAATGGATTGATTCAGACGTTAGACGATTTAGTCACAGTATTTGGTGATAATACGTTGACACAATCACGCTTTTTAGAATTATTGGATGTCGGTTTAGATCAATTGGAGTTTGTGATGATACCTCAAACGATTGATCAAGTTAGTATAGGAACAATGGACTTAGCAAAAGTAGATAATAAAGCACATGTCTATATGGTCGGTGTAAATGATGGGACGATGCCACAAACTGTTGCATCATCAAGTCTGATAACTGATGATGAGAAGAAGTACTTTCAAGCACAGTCTAATCTAGAATTAAGTCCTACAGCTGACATTTTACAAATGGATGAAGCATTTGTTTGTTATATTGCTATGACGAGAAGTAGAGCAAAAATTACATTTTCTTATGCCTTGATGGGAGCAAATGGAGATCAAAAGGAACGAAGCCCGTTTATCGATCAAATCATGGAGTTATATCATAATTTAGAAGTGACAAATATTCATCACATGCATCAAGCACAACCGTTAACATTGATGGAACATCCACATCAAACTAAAATTGCCTTGTTTGAATCATTAAAGGCTTGGCTAGATGATGAAATTGTCGCTGATACTTGGTTAGATACATATCAAGTTATGAGGGATGATGAACGACTCAATGATGGACTAGCCTACTTAGTTTCGGCGCTCACCTTTGATAATGAAACGGTGCAACTCAATCAGCAACAAGCTAAAGCTTTGTATGGAAAGCAAATTAATGCAAGTGTATCTAGATTTGAAGGTTATCAAGCATGTCCATTTAAACACTTCACATCACATGGTTTAAGATTAAATGAACGTACAAAATACAAATTAGAAAACTTTGATTTAGGTGATATTTTCCATCAAGTATTAAAGCTCATATCTGAGAAAATTAATGGTGACTTTAAGAATTTAAATTTAACTCAAATTAGAAAGTTAACACATGATGCTTTGACTGAAATACTGCCTGAGGTACAGTTCAATCTTTTAAATTCAACCGCATATTATCGTTATCTATCACAAAGAATAGGCGCTATTGTTGAAACAACATTAACTGCACTTAAATATCAAGGTAGTTACAGTGAATTTAAGCCCCAAAGGTTTGAAGCGAGCTTTAGAAAGAATCCTAGAAATCCGGAAGATTTACAAGCGACGCCTTTAATTACGGAGCAAGGCATTCCAATCAATATTCGTGGGCAAATTGATCGTATTGATACGTATAATCACGATAATGAAAGTTTTGTAAACATTATTGATTATAAGTCGTCTAAGTATAGTGGTACTTTGGATTTGACGAAAGTATACTATGGCATGCAAATGCAAATGATGACCTATATGGATATTGTATTACAAAATAAGCAACGCTTAGGTTTAAATCCGCTGACACAACCAGGGGGATTATTATATTTCCACGTGCATGAACCACGTCTCCAATTAGCATGGAATGAATTAGATGAAGATAAACGTAATGAAAAGTTTATCAACTCATTTAAATTAAGTGGTTTAGTTAATAACGACACTTCTGTAATAGAAGCATTCGATAATCGAATGGAACCAAACTATACTTCTGATATTATTCCTGTTGCAATGAAAAAGGATGGCGGATTTAGAAGCGGTAGTAAAGTAGCGGATTCCGATACAATTTATAAGTTAATCAAGCATAACAAAGCTAATTTTATTAAAACAGCAACTGACATCATGGACGGTCATACCGAAGTAGCGCCACTTAAGTATAATCAAACATTACCTTGTGACTTCTGTAATTATAAGTCTGTGTGTCATGTGGATGGCATGATTGATAGTAAACGGTATAGAACTGTTGATGAAACGATAAATCCATTAGAAGAAGTGCAAAATGTTGAACTAGAAGAAGGTGAGTTTGAATGAATCCAATCCCAGTAAAACCAGCGTATACGCGTTGGACTGATAATCAATGGAAAAGTATCTATGCCAAAGGTCAAGATATTTTGATTGCTGCGGCTGCAGGATCTGGAAAGACTGCAGTGTTAGTAGAACGTATCATACAGCGAATATTAAATGACAATATAGATGTTGATAAATTATTAGTTGTGACATTTACAAATGCCAGTGCAAGAGAAATGAAGCAACGTGTGGATCAACGTATCCAAGAAGCATCGCTTGAGGATCCGAATAATAGTCATTTAAAAAACCAACGAATTAAAATTCATCAAGCTCAAATTTCAACACTACATAGTTTTTGTCTGAAATTAATTCAAAATCATTATGATGTACTTGATATTGATCCAAACTTCAGAACAAGTAGTGAAGCAGAAAACATTTTATTATTAGAGCAAACGATTGATGAAGTGCTAGAGCAACATTATGATGTGTTGAATCCTAGTTTTGTTGATTTAACTGAACAATTATCTTCCGACAGAAATGATGATCAATTGCGCCAAACAATTAAAGATATGTACTTTTTTAGTGTAGCTAACCCCAATCCTTTTGAGTGGTTGCAAAATTTATCTGAACCATACGAGAATAAGAATGAACAAGAAAAGTTATTAGAACTTTTAAACCATGTGGCAATGATATTTATGAAATCAGCATTAGAAGCGCTAAATAAAAGTTATGATCTATTTTCAATGTTAGAGGAAGTGGATAAACAAGTTGATATTATTGAGAGAGAACGTAAATTTATGTCTGCAGCGATAGAAGGCGGCTTATTAAATACAGAAGTAATCAGTAACCATCAATTTGAGCCACGTTTCCCTTCGAAAACAAAGAAAATTAAAGAAGCAAATGAAATGATGTTAGATGCTTATGACGACGGTAAGAAGCATTATGATCATTATAAAGAATTAGTTTCTAAGGTGAAATTAGACTACTATACGAGAACTGCAGATGAGTTAATGTATGATATGCAACAATTAGCGCCAAGAGTGGCTTATTTAGCAGAAGTGACCGCAGATGTTATCGAGCAATTTAATGCGAAAAAGCGTAGTAGAAATTTACTTGATTTCTCTGATTATGAACATTTTGCATTGAAAATATTGTTAACTGAAGATGGCACGCCTTCTGAAATAGCGGAAATGTATCGCCAACAATTTGAGGAAATATTGGTGGATGAATATCAAGATACGAACCGAGTACAAGAAAAAATTATTTCTTGTATCAAACGTGGCAATGAAGCAGATGGGAATTTATTTATGGTTGGTGATGTAAAGCAATCGATCTACAAATTTAGACAGGCAGATCCAAGTCTATTTATCGATAAATACAATCGCTTTACGGTTGATGGTTCAGAATATGGTTTGCGCATAGATTTATCTCAAAATTTCCGTTCTCGTAAAGAAGTGCTAACAACGACGAATTATTTATTCAAACATATGATGGATGAAGCAGTAGGGGAAATCGTTTATGATGATGCTGCACAACTTTATTATGGAGCACCATTTGATGAGACTTCACATCATATACAAATGAATATGTTAATTGAAGATAAAGATTCAGATTTAAGTGCAGCTGAACAAGAAGCGGAATATATTGTGCAACAAGTTGAAAATATAATGACTGAACAAGAGATATATGATATAAAAACTGGACGTTATCGCAAGCCAAATTATAAAGATATTGTTATTTTAGAACGATCTTATGGACAAGCACGAAAAATTCAACAAGCATTTAAAGATCACAATATCCCATTCCATGTAAACAGTAAGGAAGGTTATTTCGAACAATCTGAAGTCCAACTCATTTTGTCATTTTTAAGAACTGTAGACAATCCATTACAGGATATCTATTTGGTTGGTTTAATGCGGTCAGTCATATATCAATTTACTGAAGATGAATTAGCCAATATTCGTATTGAAAGTCCGAACGATGACTATTTTTATCAATCTATACAACAATATCTTAATAGTGAGCATGCGGATAGTAAATTAGTAGACAAGCTAAATGCATTTTTAGCAGATTTAGCAATGTACCAAAACTATAGTCAACACCATCCCGTATATCAATTAATTGATAAATTTTATAATGACCACTATGTTATTCAGTATTTTAGTGGAATGATTGGTGGTAAAGGTAGAAGAGCGAATTTACATGGTTTATTTAATAAAGCAGTAGAATTTGAAAATTCAAGTTTTCGAGGCTTATACCAATTCATTCGCTTTATTGATGAATTGATCGACAGAGGAAAAGACTTTGGTGAGGAAAACGTCATCGGACCTAATGATGACGTAGTTAGAATGATGACGATTCATAGTAGTAAAGGTTTAGAATTTCCATTTGTTATTTATTCCGGATTATCACGAAAATTCACGCGAAAGGATTTACAGAAGGCTACGATTTTAAATCAAAGCTATGGCTTGGGGATGAGTTATTATGATGTGCAACAACACATTGCGTACCCATCTTTATCTTCAGTGACATATAAGGCCATTGCTGAAAAGGAATTAATATCAGAAGAAATGCGTTTGATTTACGTTGCTTTAACACGGGCTAAAGAACAACTATATTTAATCGGTCGCGTAAAGGATGAAAAGGAAATTACGAAATACGAAGAAGTTTCTGTTTCTGGCAGTCATCTACCTGTTAGTTATAGACTTACTGCACAAAAACCACTTGATTTAATTTATCCAATTTTAGCAAAATATCAATCTACATCATTACCAAAAGATTTACGCTTTGAGGCGAATATTGATGATGTGGATGAGGCTATGAAACCGTATGTCCAATTAAATACGGAATTCTATGAAGATATTGCATCTGAAATTGTTGAAGATGTTGCTGAACAGCGAACGGTTACTGATATTTATCAAATGAACAATGATTATACTGGTTTACAAGATCAAATAAGACATCAAATGACATATGAATATGCACACCCACATGCAGTGCATAAACCATCTAAGCAATCTGTATCTGAATTGAAACGTCAATTAGAAACAGAACAAACAGATACCAATTATGATCGAGTGAGACAATATAAGATAGGCTCATTATCATATGAACGTCCAGCATTTTTAAGTCAAAATAAAAAGCGTAAAGCAAATGAAATTGGTACCTTAATGCATACAGTGATGCAACATCTTCCATTTCAACAAGAAGGCCTAGATGAAACAGCATTAAATGACTATATCGATAGTTTGATTGCTAAAAATATCATTCCTGAAGATGCAAAAAAAGATATTCAAATGGCTGACATTTTGCACTTTATCAACAGTGATTTATATCGCATGATAACAAATAGTGATGCCATATATAGAGAATTACCATTTGTAGTTAATCAACGCGAGGTTGACCATGAACAAATAAGAGATGAGGATGCATCGATTATCCAAGGGATGATTGATTTGATTTTTGAAAAGGATGGTCAATATTATTTCGTGGATTACAAGACTGATGCGTTTAATAGACGACGTAGTATGTCAGATGAGGAAATTGGTGAACAATTAAAGTCTCGTTATAAAGTACAAATGACGTATTATCGAAATACTTTGGAAACAATATTGAATACTAATGTAAAAGGCTACCTATATTTCTTCAAATTTGGTCAGCTTTCAATCGACTAATGATAATAACTTAAAGGAGCTTATGAAATTGTCATCACGTAAAAGATTATTTGAATTAGATGCTCTCAGAGGCTTTAGTTTATTAGGTATTATATTGATGAATATTTTAAGTTTTAGCTTACCTTATGAACAAGCCTTTTTACCAGATATCATTAATAAAGGCCTAGATGAATGGATTTTGAGATTGATTACCTTAGTTGTAATCAGCTCGTTTTATCCTATTTTTACATTTTTATTTGGTTATGGTTTAGCAATAATGTATGCCAATAGTGAAACAAAAGATTTAAGATATTACCCATTTATTTATCGGCGTTTGTCATTTTTACTTATATTAGGTTTAGTTCATGGTTTGTTTATATTTTCAGGTGACATATTATTTGGATATGCATTTACTGGAATGATAGCTGTATTATTCATAAAATGGCGTCCAAGAAAATTGGTTAAGTTAGCTATTATTCTATTTAGCTTAAAGGTCATCTTATTGGTTATTCCATTTTCATTAATAACTTGGTTTACAGATCCTTATGGTGTAACTAATTTTACTGGTAAGACATTAGGACAATTAATAAATATACGCCAAAGTGGTGGTTATTCTGCATTTTTAGGTATTAATATTAAAGAATATATTTTCCGTATATTAGATGTGGTTACCACTTCATCTTACTTTGAGTTTTTACCGTATATTTTATTGGGTATTGCAGCACAAAAGTTGGATTTAATAGCTAAAGTAAGACAAAATAAAGCAAAAATGATTTACAGAGCAAGTATCTTGGTTGTTTGTGGTTATTTAATTAAGTTACCACATGCAATCGACTATGGGAATAATGCGCTAATCAATGTAAGTTCTATGGTTGGTGGACCTATCGTAGCAGCCGGTTATATCTTATTCTTTATTGTACTATGTCAATATGGCCGCTCAGCACAAATTTTAAGTGTCTTTAAATATCCGGGCAGACTCAGTCTGTCGGTATATTTAAGTCAAAGTATTATCTTTACTTTAATTTATATGGGATTTGGTCTGGGATTATTTAATAAATTAGCACTTTATCAGTCCTATCTCATAGTTGTCGTTGTTTATGCGATACAACTTATTGTGTGCTATTTCTACCTTAAGCAGTATAAGCAGGGCCCAATCGAATGGTTATGGCGAAAGGTAACATATTTAAAGTAAAGTTGCATAAATGTAAGCGTACTGATTTTTTTTACAAGAACTGGGTATTTATTTGTTATTAAGAGGTAAATATAGTTATAATATGTAATAAGATAAAGATGAGGAGCTGATATTGAATGAAATTCCTATCATTCAGACATAATGAACAGACATCTTATGGTGTGAAAGTAAAGCGTGAAGAAGCGGCATGGGATTTAAAGAAAGTCTTTGCTGATTTTGCTGAAGGAGAGTTTCATCCTAAAACATTATTAAATGGCTTGCAACAAAACCAAGTCGTAGATTTCCAAGAACAAGTACGTAAAGCTGTTGTGGCTGCGGAAGACAGTGGAAATGGTGATGCATATAAAGTTAAATTTTCAGATATAGAGTTCTTGCCACCAGTTACACCAACGAACAATGTCATTGCATTTGGTCGCAATTATCAAGCACATGCTAATGAATTAAACCATGAAGTACAGCGTTTATATGTATTTACAAAAGCGGCATCGTCATTGACAGGAGATAACAGCACAATACCAAATCACCAAGACATTACAGATCAACTAGATTACGAAGGTGAACTTGGTATCGTTATTGGTAAATCAGGTGAAAAGATACCTAAAGGTTTAGCATTAGATTATGTATATGGTTATACAATTATCAATGATATTACAGATCGTAAAGCGCAAAACGCGCAAGACCAAGCATTCCTATCTAAGAGTTTAACAGGTGGTTGCCCAATTGGACCATACATTGTTACGAAAGATGAATTGCCAACACCTGAAGACGTGAATATTGTGACTAAAGTAAACAATGAAATTCGTCAAGATGGTAATACGGGCCAAATGATTCTTAAAATAGACGAACTTATCGAAGAAATTTCAAAATACGTGGCATTACACCCAGGGGATATTATTGCAACTGGTACGCCAGCTGGTGTTGGTGCAGGTATGAATCCGCCACAATTCTTACAACCAGGGGATGAAGTCAAAGTTACAATCGATAATATTGGTACATTAACGAACTTTATCGCTAAATAATTTAGTAAGCACTTTAGATATAAATTCCAGAAAAATAGAGTCTGGAGATTAGTCTTTCAGACTAAAATAAAATCGATGATTTTTACTGTGAAATAGTAGAAATCATCGATTTTTCTATTATTATTAAATTGATTAGCACTTAAGTGCTGTTATTTTTCTTGTGTTGATAGTGAATGTTGTAATGTTTATTTTTAAAATTATTGTACAACGAAATTACCTTTTGAAATATACATCTGTATTGCGTATGATATAGATAGCATATTTTTGTTTACTGAACAAATTGATGCAGTGATTTTTTAATATAAAAAAATTCACTGTTGCATGATATGAATCAAATTAAATCACATGTGGGGGGATTTTATGTTACATATTCATATTACATCATGGGTACTTGCTATTATCTTGTTTTTTGCAGCATATTTTAATTTTTCAGAGAAGCAAGGTCCAACGCCTTATTTTAAACCAATTCATATGTTCTTGAGATTAATTATGGTATTTGTTTTAATTTCAGGATTTTGGATTTGGATTCAAGCATTTGGTGCAGACAACGCAGGTGGCCATATGTTACTTACTTTAAAAATGTTATGTGGTGTTGCTGTTGTGGCACTAATGGAAGTAACAATTGCCAAAAGGAAAAAAGGACAACCAAGTCATGGTATGATGTGGACAACGATTGTATTAATCATTATTACTATGGTGATTGGAGTTATTTTACCTCAAGGTCCTATAACTAAAATGTTTGGACTTTAAACTAATCGCATTATTAGTAAAGTAACTTAATGCAATTGATTTAACATAACCTAAAAAAAGTACTTATCCATTGATTATGAGCAATCCAATACGTCACAGTTACACTGACTGTCGTTGAACGGATTTGCTAAAATAATCGAATAGGATGAGTACTTTTTTAGTATGACTTATTCATTTTTTCTTAAGGTCCAAGGTTGTATAAAAATGATGTGGTAGTTGAACCATACTACGAGTGATTTAAGTACAAATGACGAACAATAAATTATAGATTACGTGCTTTATAACCAATCATATTGATAATATCTTTCGGTCTACTATATGGTGGGGCATATGCCACTTCAAAATCTGTTAAATCATCGATAGTAGACTGATGCATCATTGCCATAGACAAGACATCGATTCGTTTGTCTACGCCACTTTTACCTACTGCAGCAGCTCTCAATATTTGTCGAGTATTACTATCAAAGTAAACACGTAAATGTAATTTATGGTTATTAGGATAGTAACCGGCATGGTCATTTTGATTAACTTCTACCATTTTATAATTAAAGTGAGTTAATTCAGATGGTGAAACACCAACACTTGCAAAGGTATAGTCAAAAAATTTAACAATATTTGAACCTAAATAGCCTTTGAATTGTATCTGCTTATTACCGGCTAGTTGTTCGGCAATGATACTTGCAGCTCGATGTGCTCCCCATGCTAAAGGCACATGTGCAGGCAAGTCCACATGGCGATAATGTGAAGTAATAATATCACCCAAAGCATAAACGTTAGGAATATTAGTTTCGAATTTATTATTAACTGGAATGTAACCATGTTCATCTAAGTGAATTGAAGATGATTGTAAAAATGCTGAATTTGGCTTAACGCCAACACCTTCAATAATTAAATCAAACGTTTTTACAACACCTGATTTAAAATGTACTTCGTTACCTTCGACTTTTACGACTTCTTCATTTAAACGGTATGGAATACCGCGTTTATCCATTTCTTCAATAATCGGTTCATTCATGTCGGAATCCATTAATTTATTGATATGTTCAGAACGATGAATTAACATCGGTTGAATATTGCGTTCGTATAAATTATCTAGTACTTCTAGACTGATGTAACCAGCACCAATAACTAATGCATTTTGTACTTGATGATGTTCAATAAATTGGTAAATAGCATCAGTATCCTCCATATTACGTAAAGTAAAGGCAATTGGACTATTTAATTTGAGATGATTAGCACTGCAACCAGGACTTAATACGAGCTTATCATATTCAACTGTATAGGATTGTTCAGCCTTTTTATCGTAAACAATGACTTTATTTTCAGCTGTATCTACTGCAGTGACTTCGTGATAAGGTTTTACCGTGATTTGCTTACTATCATAAAATTGTTCAGGTGTTGCTTCTAAAACGAGATCTCTTGAAGTGACAACATTACCAATATAATACGGCAATGCGCAATTAGCGAAACTCATGTCTCTATCTTTTTCAAAGACAATGATTTCACTTTCTTTATCTAATCTTCTTATTTGACTTGCGACCGTCGCGCCTCCAGCTACAGCACCTACAACGACTATTTTAGACACAGTCAACAACCTCCTTTAAGCAAAAATAATGCATTATATTTTAGATTTAATTGTTGCTTCGTATGGAATATTTAATTCAAAGAATGTATTAAGGTATCTACCGATGCCATCTTCATTGTTAGAATAAGTAACTTCATTGGCAACATGCTTTAATTCATCAAGGCCATTGTCCATTGCAATGCCATATTTCGCATATTTAATCATTTCTAAATCATTATCTTCATCGCCAAAGGCAATAATTTGATTACGATCTATGTCTAGATGATGTTTTACATAGTCAATACCTTTTGCCTTGCTGATACCTTGTTTGACAATTTCAATAACTGGGAACGGTGATCCCCAACGACGGTGCTCGATATTCTCTGCATAGAATCTTGTTAACATTTGTTTAACACGTGGGATCATTACTTCTTCTGCTTCCACAAGTATTGATGTAGGTGATTCAGTTAATGCTGTTAGTAAATCGCCTGTTTCTACCTTTGGTGTTCCCATTGAGAAGCCATCGAATAATTTTTGATCAAAGTTATTAATAAATACATGATCTTTAACTTCTGCAATAATATTAGATACACCATAGTCATTAAGAGATTGGATAATGCTCTTAGACAAGTCCAAATCTAATACCTCGTGTACTGTTTTAAAGTTATTATCTTTAGGGTGATGGACGAAAGCACCATTAAAATTAACGACAGGTGTATCCATATTAAGTTCATGATAATAAATTTGACTAGCTCTATATGGACGACCGGTAGCTATCATAAGCTTATGTCCTTGTGCTTGTAATGTTTTTAGTACTTCCTTTGTATAAGGTGAAATTTCTTTATCATCATTTAACAATGTGCCATCTAAGTCTAAACATATTAAAAAAGGTTTCATTAAAATCTCCTTAAGTTATAATAATAGTGTATGAATATCATAGCATTTTATTGGCGTTTTGTAAGATATTTGATATATTGTTAATATCATTAATAACGAAGAGGTGAGACGAATGGATGAAGGATTAAAGGATAGCATACTTAATGCACTCGAAATGGTAATTGACCCTGAGTTAGGAATTGATATTGTAAACTTAGGTTTAGTATATAATGTCGACGTGGATGATGACGGTTTATGTACGGTTGAAATGACATTGACTTCAATGGGATGTCCTCTAGGACCGCAAATTATGAACCAAGTTAAAATGGTATTAGCTGAAATACCTGAGATTTCAGATACAGAGGTTAATATTGTTTGGAGTCCACCATGGGACAAAGATATGATGTCTCGCTACGCTAAAATTGCGTTAGGCATTGGCTAATAAAGAAGTGAATAAATATCTTGTTTGAGACTAGTTAACACATCTTAGATTTTTAAAGGTGTGTTAGTTGGTCTTTTTTTATTCTATTTAGTAGGTTGAGTAGTTTGGGTTAAGTATATTTCGTAGTGAATATAGTTACGATTTGCCACTGTTCAGTGAAAGAATGAAAATGGTTGAGTTTATTTAAAATGCGAATTATAATCTATAACTACAAAAATATTAAATATTATTATCGTGCAAAATTATTAAATTAATTGCAGTTACATTACAAAAGTATTACAATAACTTAGTAAAATGGATGAAATATGCATAAATAGATTTAAAATTTGAGTATGAAGGTTTGATTTTAAATGAATAGAGATTCAAATTTGGGAATGAACAAACACCGTCATACACGTTATATGCCTGGCCTTGATGGTTTAAGAGCGATTGCGGTCTTAGCAATTATTATTTACCATCTTAATAAACAGTGGCTAACGGGTGGTTTTTTAGGTGTAGATACTTTCTTTGTTATTTCTGGTTATTTAATTACTAGTCTATTACTGAAAGAGTTTGAAGAAACTGGAAGTATCAATTTAAAGCAATTCTGGTTACGTAGAATGAAACGACTCATACCTGCCGTTTTTGTGTTGGTAGGCGTAGTATCTATGATGACACTGATTTTAAAACCAGATCAAATCGTAAATATTAAGCATGATGCATTTGCAGCAATATTTTATGTATCCAATTGGTGGTATATTATGACTGATGTAAACTACTTTGAACAGTTTGCATTTATGCCATTAAAACATTTGTGGTCACTAGCGATAGAAGAACAGTTTTACATAATTTTTCCAATAGTCCTGATTACATTACTATTAACAGTTAAGAAATATAGAAATATTACCTTGATTTTTTGGATTGTTTCATTAGTTTCATTGTTGTTAATGGTATTAATTTCTGAACCTCATATGGAACATTCTAGAGTATACTTCGGTACTGATACTAGACTACAAACGATGTTGCTTGGTGTCCTACTCGCATTTTTATGGCCACCATTTAAATTGAAAGCTAATCCACCTCGTATCTTGTCACATACAATTGATGGATTAGGAATTGTCAGTACAGTGGTTATTATCATGTTATTTATTTTTGTTGATGACAATAGTGATTGGATTTACAACGGTGGATTCTATGTTATATCAGTGTTGACTCTTTTTGTGATATTGAGTGTTGTCCACCCATCAGCATATTTTGCAAAGGTAATTGGTAATCCGCTATTTGTATATATTGGCAAACGTTCTTATAGTTTATATTTATGGCATTTTCCGGTAATAAGCTTTATCCATTCCTATTACGTGGAAGGGCAAATACCAATTTATGTGTATGTATTGGATATCATAACTACATTAATCTTGGCAGAATTATCATATAGATACATCGAGACACCATTTAGAAAATATAGCTTTAAAGCATTCTCACTCAATCGATTTAAACGTGTGTCCTTTGTTAGGACAGTCGCATTATCTATTATTTTAGTACCGACAGTGTTTATATTTGCAGGTGCATTTGATCAATTAGGGAAGGATCAACAACAACACAAACCAACAAGCTTTTCTTCACAAAAAAAGGACGGCAAAAGTAAAGCAGCAAATAACAGTAAAGATGATGCGAAACATAAAGAAGATAGTACATCTAACAAAGTCTATAAAGATATCAAGCCATTGCTTATTGGTGATTCTGTTATGGTAGATATCGGAGAGTATTTTACAGAGCGTGTACCAAATGCAGAAATTGATGGTAAAGTTGGTCGTAATTTATACGAAGCAACGCCATTGATACAACAAAAATATGAAAGTTACAATAAAGCTGGTAATAAAGTTGTATTAGAATTAGGAACTAATGGTGACTTTTCTAAAGCACAATTAAATGAATTAATAAGTCAATTTGATAAAGCAGATATTTATCTTGTCAATACACGTGTTCCGAGAGGTTATGAATCACATGTAAATAAATTGATTGCAGACGCAGCAAAAGAACATAAAAATGTGAAGGTTGTTGATTGGTATAAACGTTCGAAAGGACATACTGAATACTTTGCGTCTGATGGCATTCATTTACAACCATCAGGAGTCAGAGCCTTATCAGATGAGATTACGAAACAAATAACTCAATAATATCTATTAAATGATGGTAATTCTTTGTTAAATATCTAACAAGGATTACCATTATTTTTTGTGGCGTCAAAGTTCGATATAAGTTGAATATAATTACAATAAGTTGCTGATGTGAGCGTAGATTTGCTGAATCGATAGATAGTTTTTTAAATAGATCATTTATTAATGACAGTGTTATAACTTGCTACGATAAGTTTAAACAAATAAGTATTGGTAATATAACAAATATGTATAAAGTAATGTTAAAAGGATAATGACATAATTCTAATTAATATTTGGGATGCAAGCGATAAACGTTGCATTGAGCAATTTATTTTGAGCGTATTATTTTCTATAGGCGCTTAAAAAATTATAATTAAAATAAATCATAATGGTTGATAAATCATGAAAGAGGGACTATAATTAAATTAAGGTCAAAGAAAGTCAAAGTCAAATTAACTTTGGTTTGATCAAACACTCAATGGTGAGGTGAATCATATTGGATATTAATCAAATGACCTATAAAGTTCAATCAGCCTTACAAAAGGCAATGGAATTAGCTAAAACATATGAAAATCAAAATATAGAAATCGAAGCAATATTAGCCGCTGCATTAAATGAAGATGAAAGTTTATTTAATAGTGTACTTGAACGTGCCAATATTGATACAAACGAATTATTAACAACTTATAATAATAAATTAAAGCAATATCCAACTGTTCAAGGTGACAACGTTCAATACGGGCAGTATATCAGTGCAAAAGCAAATGAATTATTTACTAAAGCTGAAGATTATATGAAATCATATGAAGATGAATTTATATCAATGGAACACTTAATATTATCAGCAATAGACATAGATACAACGACAGCACAATTTGTCGGCAATAAAAAAGAAGTAATAACGGAAATAATTAAAAAAATAAGAGGAGGAAATCATGTGACATCACAAAACCCTGAAGTTAATTATGAGGCGTTAGAGAAATATGGTCGTGATTTAGTAGAGGAAGTACGTCAAGGTAATATGGATCCAGTCATTGGACGTGACGAAGAAATTCGTAATGCGATTCGAATTTTAAGTAGAAAGACAAAAAATAA